>DAIDMR010000082.1 GCA_027448865.1 Vampirovibrio sp. | reverse complement strand
ACACTTTACGGCCTACCAGGTAACCGTATTTTTCAGGGGCGATGTTGATCTGGTTGGCAATATCACCATCGGAGTATTCAACAGCGGCCCATTGAGCGCTTAACAAGGTATTGATATCGGCCAGGATTTCATCAGCGGTTTTATTGATCCACAAGCGGCTGGTAGCGCCTGCGTTCTGTGCAACGTTGGCGGCGTTTACCAGAGGACTGTTGACCAAGCCAGTGGTGCCGAAAGCGCTGAAACCGGTGTAGCAACTCTTATCCAGAGTTTTATTCCAGGCCAGCTGTAAGCCACTTTGAAGCACCGGTTCAATGCTTTTGCCAGCGGTCTGCATTTTGTAGGTGTCCAGGAAGGTGATCCGCAAGTTGTTCATCCAGGGGAACACTTGGGCCCGATCTTTGGACAAATTGGCTTGAATGATCGGGATGACGTTGGTTGCGCTGTTTACAATCCCGTCCTCATTGGTGCCAGAGGTAGCGAATTCAGCGTACATGTTGGACACGAATTCGACAGCACCGCCGCCCATATCAAAGGGGATATCGCGGGACCAGGTAAAGCTACTCAAAGGCTCGTTAATAGCCTTCTTTTGTTTTTCAAGTTCCCCCACCAAAAACGCCTGCCCGGAAGCAATAGCGGCGTCATTCATCAGGAATGGAAGCATTTCGTTTGATTCTCCATCATTAAATAATTTTGAAAATTGGCATTAAAAAAGCGCCCCTTCCGGTTAGGGAAAGAGCGCTTTTTGCTATCGCTAGGTGATGTTAGTTATTGGGGTATTTCAGTTTCAGCGTGGTGATACCGTTGGAGTCCTTCTTGCCAGTGTGCCAAGCAAGGTTGGGAATCAAAACGTTTTTACCTGCGTCCGAATCCGCTTCCAGGTCGCCAATCTTGGCGGCGGGGTAAGCGGTAGACAATACCGTCCGAACGTAAACCTTCCCGCCAGCGGTCAAAGTGCCCCGACCGGCCAAAACGTTTACAACGCCTTCTTTCACGAAGTCGCAAGGCTGGCCCGGTTGGTATGCGCCGTTGGTGCTGCCTGTGGTGTTAGGGTAAGTGGTCAACTGCTTGACTTCAGCAACCGCAATACCGCCAAAGTTATCAGCGGTCAGAGTGGCATCGGCCAAGCTAACCGTGTTGTCGGCGTTCAGGATGACAGCGGCCCCAAACGGAATAGCGGCAGAAGTGGATTTAACCACCCGATTTTCAATCTTGGGGGAAGATTCGTGGGAAACATTGCCCGCAAAACCGTACGGAAGGGAAAGCCCGATAGTAGAACCTGGCATAGAGTTTATCTCCTATTTCTAAATGTCAAATTACGCTTTTTTGAGCTGGGCGTTGTGCTTGGCCATCAGATCCGCCCCGAAAGATTTCCAGTCGGTGGCTTGAGCATCATTGACCTGGGCAGCCTTGGCGGTATTTCGGGCAATTGCGCCATACACAGTGGCAGCTTTTCCGCCCCGCAATTGCTTACGCAAAGCGTCTTTTGCCTGTTTCCGCTGGGCTTCGGGCAAAGTGGCAAAGAAAGGCTTCATACTGTCCATGACACCCTTTAAAATGGCGGCGTCATTGGCTTTTTGCTCTTCTTCGGTGGCCTTGTCCTCGTCAGAATCTTCATCTTCCGCTTTGGTCTTGTCGTCTTCATCCTCGTCAGAATCTTCGTCTGCGGTGATATTCAAGGCCTTAGCGATGGAATCCATGGTTTTTTCCAACCCGGAAATACGGGCCTCAATAGCAGCAGGGAGTTTGGAATCTTTGGTTTCCTTGGGTTTGTCGGAGTCCTCATCCTCATCTTCCGTTTCGGATTTTTCTTTCGGCTTCTCGGAATCCTCATCTTTTGCAAAGGCAAAACCCAGCATTGCTTTCAATAAACCGTTTCCAGCCTTGCTATTTTCAGTTTTTGGAGATTCAGGTTTTTCCGGCTGGCTGTCGTTCATCACTTCCAGCATTTCAGCGATTTCTTCCGGCTCGGCATCCTTTACCCAGGAGGCGAACATCTTTTTCATGGCCTGTTCTTTTTTCATTGGTTTTTTGGCTCCATTTTTACTTAAAACGCTTTTCTTATCATTGATTCTGACCTTTGGGCCCGCCCTGCCCTTGTCCACAACCGCCACATGATTGGCTGTGATATTAATTTGCCTGTACCCGTCTTGATATGGCTGGTAATTGCAGCTATACCCGGCAGAGACTTCCCGCTTCCCCGATTCGATTTTCCTGATCAGGTCGGCATCCTTTATCATCAGGTCGGCAATAACATACTCGCCCTTCGTGCGTATGTTCTGAACGTGCCCCTTACTGACCCGCTGATGGTTCTCAGGGGTTACGAAACCCTCTGAAGGGTGATCGTCTACAACCGGTTTTCCCTCAAAGCTCCTCAAAGCCTGCTCGTTAAAAACATCATCGGCCAATCGGTAGGCTTTAGTTTTTAGGTTAACGCGGCTGGCAATGCCCATCTCTTGCCCGTAATACTCCTGTACGCCCAGCCGGGCAATCGGAACGTCATAGCAAATTAAAAAGCCTTCCGGGGTTTTGGCCATATTCTGAGAAATGGACGAACCAAGGAAGGCCATATCATTGTGATTTGGCATTTTTTACCGCTTTTAACCTTTCCCGGTTATGGGGAATCCTGGAGTTTCAGGAAATCCTTTTTCCCGATACTGACGATTTTGTTTCCCTGGGCTATTTTCTTTGGCCAAGTTTCAAAGTCTGGGTCAATAATCGGTTCGGCGTAACACCTGCAATTCGGGCATTCCCCCGGCCCATAGTTGCCAAGCCCT
This sequence comes from Vampirovibrio sp., assembly GCA_027448865.1. Classification (GTDB taxonomy): domain Bacteria; phylum Cyanobacteriota; class Vampirovibrionia; order Vampirovibrionales; family Vampirovibrionaceae; genus Vampirovibrio. Next base: position 40,136 of record DAIDMR010000082.1, on the reverse strand, counting down.
GACTTGACGCCCAGGATGGCTTCCGGGTTTGGGGGATTGCTGAAAGAGCAAATAACGCCTTCCATGTGCTTATGAGATGAACGAACCCGCTGATCCGAAGATGTTTTCCAGACGTAGAAGTCAAGCCCGATCGCTTGGCTCCTCATTGAGGTGATTGATGCCTGGGCTTTGCTGACCTCTGTCCTGGCGATGCGGGTGGCTTGCCATTCGGCCAGTTCAGGGGCCTCCTCTTGGATTTGCCTCAGAATAGCCTCGGGCCTGACCCCTGCCATTGCTGACTTGGAAGCCTTTGCAGTAATGGACTTGGCCACGTTGGCCGGTAACAGCTTGATGTAATTGGCGTTTTGCTCCACCAGGGCGTTAAACTTGGGATTTCCGGCAAATTCATTTTTGAGCAAGCGGTAAATCTCGCTTCCGTTTTGCCCTTTTCGTGCCGCTTCCCGCCAGCTTACAGCATTCTCAACCATCACCGACTTGACCATTCGGAGGGCTTCCCGGTTAGCATACTCCACCCATTTTGGATTTTCGGTATATCGGGTCAGCGCTGAAATGATTTCGTTAACCGTTTTCAGCCGCTTGATGGAACGGGTGATTTCCTGGGCCGCTTGCCGCAAGCTGATTTCATAGCGTCTTTCAGTCGCGGAAAGTCTCCGGAAATTCTTCCGTTTCATACTTTTACCCCTTAAAAGGCAAAGCTGGTTATAGGTCAGGGTCAAAGAAAGCGTCAATCAATACCCGGTGTTCCCGGATAGCTTGGCGCATTTCAAAATCTGAGAATTCAATACCTTCGTACATATCGCGTATGAATTGCTCATCCCGTTCCTTGTTAGGGTTCGGTTTCGGGGGGTTCCGTTTCAAGGGGATCTTCTTCCATCGGCGGAATTGGCGTTGACGGCTTATCACTGGCGGCGTTGATGTCGTCATCCGTGATATTGCTGAATAGTCCGGTATCATCGGACAGCTGGCGCAATTCCTTCAGTGCTACACGATCCGAAATAATAGCACGGTCATGCGCTCCGTAGATGGCCTCGGTTTTCCACTTGACCTGTTCCCCCAATTCCTTGTCATTTGGCGTCCTGACCGGATTGTACATATAGTCCAGGTCATCCGGGATATATCCTAGGGTGGACTGGAACATTACCGGCAAGATTTTGTCCAGGATAGGGGTCAGGTGGGCGTGTTGCTCCTGATCGATGACATCATAGTAGTTTTGGAGATCGCTTTCCCCGGTTGCGTTCATCCCAGCGGGTGAGCGGCCAAACAACTTGGTCACCGGAATCTGAGCGGCCCCGGCAATGTCCATCATAAAGCACTCGTATATGTCGTCTAGGTCACTGAACGAAGTCCGGATACTCTGGAATTCGTCATCCTTGGACATGACGTACATCCCGAAGTTGGACTGCAGCCAGTTTTGGGATTGAATCGTGTTGAACAGGTTCGCTTGTACCTTGGCATTGGTGCCGGAAAGCATCTGGCCCAAGTCCTCCATTTTCAGAATCCGGAGATTGGCCAGGAAGATCAAACCGGCAATGTTAGCGCTGGTGTTATCCCGCTTTTTCAACTCCTCCAGGACAGATTCCATTTTGGAAGCGCCCCAGTAGTTTTCAGCCAAGCGTTCCCACTCAGGCAGGTCATCCCCTTCAAAACGCACAATCCGGGTATGGTGTACCCGTTGCATGTCCATTTGGGACTTATCACCCAGCTGGTAATACTCAGGGGTGCCAAAATCAGGGCTGGAGATATCGGTAACAAGGCCCATATCTGGGTAGACACCAGACCAGCGATCCATAATCAGCAGTCCCCGGAAGTCTCCCAGTTCAATCGCGTCAAGGTCTAAGGGCTGGTCTAGTTGATCCTCTTGCCCATCAATCATCATCAAACCAGCAGCGCCACCGTACAAACGGCCCCAGTTCAACCCCTTCAGCAATGCTTTGTTAAGCCGGGTTAAACGCTGGGCGCGTTGCAATAGGTTGATTTCGTCTGGGTTGATGTCGCAAAGGTATTTCCAGCCGTTTTTCATCATATCCTTGGGGATGATGTCGATAATCCGGCGGGTGATCCAACTGCCCCGGTAAAGGGAGTTCATCATTGCGTAGTTCTGGGTAAACCGAGTCATGGGATAGGACGTGCCTTCCATGTGGTTCGGTTGGCCAAAGCCGGTACGGGCCATGGTGTTCATGAAAGCGTCAAAAGTGGCCATCCCGTTAATGGCGCTGGCGAACGCTTCACGATTTGACATTGGAGTGGATACCGTCTGGGTATTTGGAGCGCTATCCCGGTGTTTTCTCTTCTTTGGCATATAAATCGCTCACATCCTTAAACGGCAATTCCCAAAAGTCTCTGACCGCTGGGTTGCACTGGTAGATTTCACATTGTTCCGCGCACCGGTAGATAAACTGTTTTAGTCCCCGGTGGGCGTCTTGGGTCAATTCGGCTGGATGATAGGTGCCGTCAAAGTCGGTAAAGCTGGTAACTGTCTCAACGTGGTCAACCCCAATCAGATAAATCTTTTTATATCCCTTGAGTAAGGCCCAGTTAACGGCAAGGGAGACAGTGAAATGCTTAAAGCCAAGTTTTACAACACCTTTTTCCCTCTGCCATCCCTGCAATGGGCTGTCTGAAGAAACGGGAATATAAGGGATTTCCCCATCCTTGGCTAAATAATTCGGAACAAAAGCATGCAGCGCCCTGTGCCCGGGTATACGGTCATCAAACGAGAAAACAACATCAACCGGATAATACCGGGCGAAATTGTTAATCCCGATGGTGTCATACCGTTCCAGTAACGGCGGGATATCCACCTGGTTAATGAACGGAGAGCATCCGAAAATAATCAATTCCGGGGAGGGCATCAGGAAAAATCTCCATTCAGCCAGCGGATGAGGCGGCCTATAACATCAACTAACAGGGTTTCCGTCATGCCGCCAATCTCCACTCTTTAAAGATGGTTTTTACTCCGTATCTCAAAGCATCCGGCCCGTGGTCATCCCGTTTTAACGGCTGTTCCTTACCTCTCTCAGTGGGTTTCGGATCCCAAACGTAGCTTTGTATCTCCCGAATGGTGTTTTTACACCGGCGGTTTATACGGAGGATGTTCAGGCTCAGCAGGGTAGACGTTAAGCGAATACCGTCCAGCACGTCGTTATCGGCATCCTTGGTTAAGATGCCCCGATTCCGCAACTCAGCCTTAAAGCTGGCCGCTGAAGGGTCAACAATCACGAACGAAACTGGCTTTTGGCCAATGAAGGCCTCAAGGTCATCGGCATACTGGGAATCGGTTTTCTGTATACCTTTGTCCCGCCCGCTGTAATAGTATTCCTCTTCAATCCACAGGTTTTCGCCGTCATCAATCATGTGCTGGAACACACAGGCGTTCTGTGTGCCATAGTCCACGTTGATGTAATGGGTGGCGTTTAACCAGGTATGCTCATCCAGTGGGATGGTGTCGTACTGATTGGCATCGCCAAACATGTCATAGATTGCGCCCTCAGCCATGACCCACAGGCCCAGGATGAAGCGCTTAAAGAACACCCCGGAATACATCGACTGATAACGTTTGCGTGTCCTCTCGGTCAAGCTAGGGTTATCTGTCATTACAAAATGGAGGTGTAAAAGGTTTTTGTCCCGGTGAACGTCCAGCCATTTGGTTTTAAACCAGTGGGACGGAGAGCCCGGGTTGCAGTTAAACCAAAACTTGGCGCCCTCAACAGAACACCGGCCCGTTGCCTGGTTAACAAACGATTCCGGCATTAACGCCACTTCGTCCAGTAAAACACCGGCCAGTGTTAAACCCTGGATTAAGTCTTGGGAAGATTCATCCCTTCCACCGAAAATGTAAAACCGATTGGTCTTACCGTTTTTCGTAGCGTCAAAGTAGTTTTCGCTCCCGCTTCGCTTCTCAACGATGGTATATCCCCGCTTTTTGAGGAGCGGCAATAGCCAAAATAAAATATTCCGGCGTACAGAACCAACCGTTTTACCGCATATCGCAAAGGCTTCGTCCTCAAAGTAAAAGAAAGCCCACTCGATAAAGCTGATGGACATGGGGAAGGTTTTACCCGCCCGGATTGACCCATCCGCAATAATTCCGTCTGACTCACAAACCGGGCTGTTAGGATGCCACCAGTTCATCAACTGGCGCTGCTTCCTAGAAAAGGGGACTACCTTCGGTTTTTTCCGTTCCGGCTTCGGCAGGAGTTTCAACGGCTGGGGATGATGGCTCGGGCTCGGTAAGCTCATTGTCTGGCTCATCCTCTGGTTCTGACCAATCGCTAGCCGCTGAATCCCCAATCGCATCCAGTAACGGATCCGGCCCTGCTTCCGGCGCTTCTGGCTTCTTGTCGTTAAATAGGCCAAAATGCTTGCCCAGTAGCTCAAGGGCTTTCATTTTGTCGTGAAGCTCAAGCTGTGGCTTTGTCTGGATGACAGTGCAATCGTCACCCTTTGAGAGTGTTGTAACCGACTCTTTGATTTTTTTAATGATTCTAGTGCCACTCTGGGGAATCTGGTCAAACCGTTTGAACTGAATGGCGCCATCATCATTCACACTGGCAAAATCGGCCATATCCGCAAAGGCGATTAACGCCAGTTCTTCAATGATTCGGTCGGCTGTTACTTTGTTCTCTTCCGCCTTAATGGCTTTTAGTCGTTTTACTTCAGTTTGTATACTGACTTTAGCTAACAGTCTGGCGGCTTGCTCATTGGCTGTCCGGGGACTGTACCCGGCTCTAATAGCTGCCTGAGTGCCGTTTAAGTCAATAAGATACTCATCTACAAAGCGGCGTTGTTTTTCGGATAAGGTCACGCAAAATCCAAGCCTCCGGGCAATGAGTAAAAAATTTCACCCCAGATTTACCGGTCCGGTTGGGATTGGTAAAAGCTGGGGTGAGTGCGTTGAAATGAGGTTTAACCCAGTCTCTCCTGGGCGTCACACCGCAAAACAAACTTACCGATGGACGGTTAAGTCTGTAAACAGGTTGCCGATGTTAGCATGCAATCCATATCTATTTAGCGGACGGGAATGTTGTCCCGATAAGCGTATTTGCCAGAGCGCACATCGTAAACGGAGCCTGTTACGTTTTCACACCGATAACTTGAGTGTTTTTTACGGTCAATTTTAAAATCGGCTCTGTGTTTTTTGAGGTCGCTATCAAGGCGGTCGTACCATTTGCGGGAGTGCTTTCGGGAGATAGGAAAATAGTTTTTCCCGTTCCCTTTGGCGTCCAGACCAACCCAGGCCAATACGTCTCCTTGGCACTGGGGGCAAATGCCATCCATAAACAACTGGTAACGGTAACACTCATCATTTGAGGACAGGCGGTAAGTGTTGCACGGAGGGAAAGCGTTCTTGCAAGAGGCACATTCCAGTTTGTGTTCAAGTGTGAGCATAGTTAGGCTGAACCCTTTCTCCGAGGTTTGCGTTACCGCACGGAATCCCCAAATACGTTCCTCATTCTTCCCGGCTTGACCGAAAATACTAGCACCCGGTAAATGGTTGTTTGCCAGTCGCCCTGGCTCAGTTATGGAATCAGGTTATCAATTTTCACCGGGGCAAAATACACTTTTCTGACCGACTCACAAACTAGGCTGGTGACTATATGACTGTTTTGTATTTGGGTTTTTTAACTTCTGGAAATCTGGAGAATTTGACTTTTTAAGTAGCGTTTAAAAGCGGTAAAAAAAAACCGGCTCGCTGGCCGGTATTCGATCTCACCTCGGTTTATGCAATAAGCGTTAGTTTGACCTGATTCATTTGTGGGTTAAGGCGAAATATCAATTCGCGGATTACCGTTTTTGGGATGTCCAGATTTTTGCTTTTTTGGTGGATATATTCCGGCAAACCGTCTGGGTCTACATACCACCAGCCACGATTGTTAAACCTTGGGAATGTTTTCAGTGTGCCGTCTTCCGCGTCTTTCCGTACCATATCATCGGTAATCTGTGGGAAGATTTGCATCAATTCACGGGCAAGCGAACCGGTTGTAATTCTTGGCCTCATTTCTCATACCTCGTATTTCCGCGCCTTTTTATTTTACCGATAAAAATTTACATAAAGAAAAGGGCTGAGTTTCTGAAAACTCGCCCATACTGTTGTTTTTACGTCTGGAAAAGCGTTTTTATGTCAATCTGTAAAACCTTGGCCACTTGGTACAACTGGGATAAGGGAGTGTCTTTTTGTCCAGATTCCATCAAGGTGATTGAGGTCCTGGCAATTCCAACAGCCTCGGCCAGTTGTGCTTGAGTCATTCGTTTTTTCATCCGGGCCCGGTTCACCTGGTAGCCAACTTCAAACAGAAAATCAACAACTTCGTCAGAATGGCGTTTTGAATTCAGGTTTCTCATTATCTTGCCTTCCCTTTTTGTTTCCGGCCAAAAGTACATTTGTCATGTCTGTTACGGCTTTTGTCCACGCATCAAAAATTTCCGATTGCTTGTTGGTACTGGCGTTTATTGTGTTTGACAAATCTCCTAATTGTTTCAAACAAGTTATAAACCCCATCACAAAACCAAATCCGATATAACCAATTATTGTTATTACATCGTCCATCACTTTCCCTCCAGTTCGTTCAGGGCTTGTACGGCTTCCAAGGTTTTTTTTGGAACGCAAGAATCTCCGTAATTGACTATGTCACTATTAACCGCCTCCACCGCCCTTACCATCGCAGCACCAAGGCCGGGGGTTGGTGGGGTTTGGAGGGCTTCTAATGCCGATTTCCGGCCAATGGTGAGGCTTTTATAGTAAGGGCTTGGTACAAGATCAGCATTTTCAGAGGCGCATATTTCCAAGGCCTCCCGCAACCTCCCATTTTCCTCGGCCAGCTGGGCGAGTTCGGCTTTTAGTTCGTCTGGGGTCATTCTTTCACCTCAAATTCCATCTTTTCTAACCTTGCAATCTGCTTTTTGAGCAATTCTATTTTTTTGCGCCGCATTTCGTCTGCTTTTTGGAGCGCCTCATCCTCGGTGAAGGCAACTTCCCGGTCAAGATAGGCCCTCGAGTGACCTTTACCTCTCCAAACGCCCACATCCACATTAAACCTGTTGGCCTCTCTCAGCTTAAAAATACCGGTAGTAAGCGCATATTTGACAACGTATACATATTTAAAAGTTTTGGTCATTAGGTGGGTTCCTTATCCTTGATGCAGTCTAAAGTGGTAATTCTTAAATGGTCAGCAAACTGGTTAAAAGCGTCTAGAGCGAAGGATTTACCTTTAACCCTTGTTAAGTGCTTAAAGTACTGAGCCACCATGACAACAAGTGCTGTTTCTATGCCGTGCATGTCCACAGCGCCCTGATTATCAACAAAAGCGTCCACTAGGTAGCCTGACGCCTTTAGCGCAGTATCTTCAACAGATTTTAAATTCTTTTTGCGTACAAAGGGGATGAGCCTGTCCATCACGCCTCCTCAATCATCTTTCGGGATTCGGGAGAGAGGGCTTTCACAGAAGCCGCCACTCGTAATCCGGCCTCCTCGACTTTAAACGGGTCATAATCTTTATGCCATACGTTATGCAGTTCAACCGCCGCTTTAGCCACGGCCTTGATGTCGTCTGGGATGTTCACGCTTCACCGCCTTTCTCATCCGCCTCTGCCGGTTCGGGCAGGAGGGATTGGAGGGCGTCAATAGCTCTGTAGAAACCCATAAACATACTGGAGCTAGGCGACGGACTCATGATGTTTTTCTTCATTGCATCATGCTTGTCCTGTACCGCCCTAATACACTCCTCAATCGCATCCCGCCGCACCTTGGCGTCGTGGGCTTCAGCGGAGGCTTGATAATCACGGATAGCAATTTGCGCCCTTGCATCAGCTTGAAAAACGTAGCCTTGAGCCGGTGCTTTGCTCAAATCTTCTCTTATTTTCTCAAGATCTGAAACCAACGCCGCCACTTGCGCTTGGGCTTGGTCACGCTCGGTTTCCGCCTGACTTAATTTTTTCCTTAATGCCAGTATTTCGTGATCGGCTGCTTTGGCGTGAATCTTGCCGAAATTTTCCAACCGCTCATTCTCCGCCCGCAACTCGGCGGTGGCTTGGGTGATTAAGTCCGTAAGCCAATTCACTTGTATTCTGTTGGATTCGTAGCGGGCCGTTCCTGAGTATTCAGGACTGGTCATAGTGGCGTGGGTGTCCAGAAACTTTTTTGCCAGCCTCTCGGCTTGGGTTTGTTCGTTAGTCATTAGCGCAAATTATCCTTTTCCTGTTTAAGTAAAACAACAGAAACCACCATTTCTTTAACCCAGTCCTCTTCTTTACCTTCATCATCTTCGCAAAAAAGCGTGTTACCGTCTGGGTCTACGAGTTCAATATATGCCCGGCCATCGTCATCTGATTCTAAATCGCTGTATAGCACCCCAACGGCAGTTTCTAACAAGTCAAAACCCCGCACATTGCCGCCAACTTCAACTTCAAAGATTTTTGAGTATTCCCACACCATTAAAGTTATGGCATACGTGCATTTATGCCAATACATATTAGGATCGTGCTTTTTGATCAAAGTATGAATCATTTTTGCCTGCTTTCTTTAATTTGTCTAAAAACTTCACGAGGGCTTTTTGAGTGTCCAGCTCGGGCCAGCCTTTATGCGGTATTGACACCCTTGGAGTTCCAAATTTTTCCATGTGCTGCCAAAACAGATCGGCTATATCCATTGCAGCGCCTTCAACAATTGCGTCCATGTCAGCCATCCGCCTAGCCCTCCTTGCCGCTTGGCGGGATGGGGAAGGTGACATACTTAAAGAACTCAACGTCTTCTAATCCCCACCCTAAATCGTCGCCATCTACAGCCACCACTTGACCACTCGCATCAGGCATTCCGACAAGCACGTCCCATTGTTTTTGCTCGTTTCCGGTATTGATAACCTGTAGGCAAAAAACAGCAAGCGATTCACCGTCATACTCGCTAATCGGCCTCCACTCCAGCGCCTGCCTTGCCTCGGCGAGGGCTTTCCCCAAATTCAAAACATGCGTCTTTAAATCCCGAATATGGCCTTCGTAAAAATCTTGGCACTTTGGCCCCTGTCGGTTTAAAGTGCGTTCGATATACTCAAACTCCGGGCATAGGGCTTTGATGGTTTCAATGTTCATAGTTATCGCTCCTGTAAAAATACAAAACAAATAGCCTCCTCGTGCGTCCCTCCAGCGTTTCGACACTGCCAGTAACGCAAAAACATTTCATCCTGAAAGCCGTTAAAATCTTCTGGGTGTGTAATCGCTTCAGGGATGTTTGCCAAATACCGGATGTAGCGGCGCTTACCTCTCGGCGGGTCAGCCATGCCTCCCCGAACCATCCTGCCCGATCGCTTGCCTTGCCCGCGGCTGTTACCCCAATTGACTTCCTCGTAGCCAACCGGGAATCGCAGGTTTTCATCAGTTGGAGAAATTTTGAGAATAGCGGAGTATTTTTGATCCATTTAGCAATTCCCTTTATTTGTCAAAAACGAATATCCCAGTTTTGAAAATTCCCCAATGAAAACCTCCGGACGATCCCCGACATAAATCACCGATTGACTTTTTCCGTAAGAGGAATTCTTGCAGGGCTCCCCGGTTCTCGGGTCTATGAAAATCACTCTCTTGAATAGGAGGCATAAGGCGGAAGCCTCAGCCATCAGTTGCTTGAACCAGCCGGATGAATTATTGGTGTGGCATATCCAAATCTGTTCACCCGGTTGGTATAACCAGTGGTCAACCCATTTCTGGTACTGGGAGAATGGCGGATTCACATACCGATTCTGGAAGCTGTACATTCCCAAACCGTCCATACCGGGTAAGGGGTTTTCCGGGCAGGGGTCAAGCCACCCGTCAGGAAATACCGCATTTACCCGGTCGATAATGTAAGCGGGGGTTCGGTAGTTGTCCCGCCATGCTTCACCGGTGGCCTTGGCGCCTTCTTTTAACGTTCTAAGCATTTTTACCGCCTTCTCTCAGTTGGTCTACTGGTTTGGTTACACCGGCACATTCTCCGCCGATTGCAGCGTAAGCGGCCAAGTCAATGTAACTATCCCAATGAGTTTGATTTGCGGCGACACGGGAAATTTTTAACAGGGCCAGAATCATAGCCCCGTCAGTAGCGTTTAAACCTGAACGTCCAGCTGAATAAAGCCCTCCCAAGTAGGCATCTACCAGATGAGCAAAACAACTCATATTCGAGTCTGGATCGCCATATACCTTGTTACGGTCTCCCTCAGTTAAGCGCTTGGCATGTTCCAAAATGGCCCCTCTAAGGGTTATTTGCGTTGGGTCTGGTTGTTGGATGACATTATCTTGATTCATGGCTATCTCGCTTTCTGGTGCTTATTGGCTTATTGCATTTGGCACTTGAACAGTGCGGTATTGGGTATGGGTTATTTTGCCCGATCGGGTTGTCCAGCTTTGGGTTGTTTCCGTCCCGTTTTTGGAGAAAAAAACAGGGTATGAATTTCCAACACAGTTATCATCTACCCGGTACAGCTTCAGTCCACCGGTGCTGGAAACCAATTTAGGTTCGCACCGTAGTCTTTCACGCTTGACCTCTTCCTTTTTACGAGCTTGCTTTACTGGCTCAGGGTCAAAACATCCACTTTCCCAAGTCGAAAAACCTGTAATGACTAGCAGGGCAATGACAACATATCCCATTTCACTATCACCCTTATTACTTTTCCGCTTCATGATTTCCTCTTCTATCGTTCAATGAGTACAAGTTAAACTTTCCAATAACACCTTTCACCCATTCCTGGGCTGTTTCCCGGCTATCCAAAAACATGACATGAACCCCGAACCGCAAAGGGACTGATTGCAGGAAGCCCAGGACAGACTTGGGGTTTCCTTTGTAAAAACGGTCGTGTTCTATTTTCCAGACGGTGGACTCAATGACCAGAAATGCCTTTTTAAACCCTGAAAGGCGTTCTAATTCCCGTTTAAAGCGATCGGTATGCCAACATCCCAGTAAGTCAGTCTGAGATTTCCGCTCAATGGCAAATTCCGATTCATACCCCACCAATGAATAGTCACCAGAGGGAAGGGTTTTGCGGATAGTGACCCATTCAGGCGGGAACTCGTAGGGCAGTTGTTCACGGGTATCGACCGCGATCAGGGGAGGAGGAGGCGTTAACTTTGATTTCATATTGGACTAGCCCCGCTTCCCGGTATTTTTCAACCACAAGTCCAGTAGGAAAACACGGTGAGCCACGAAGACAACAAGGCAATACGTTACCTGTTGCATATGGTCATGATGGCGAAATTGCCCCTCTACTGAAAACAGGACGGCGATCACAAGCCAAGCCAAGGATGAAAACTCTAGTAACTTGAAATTTAGTTTCATTTTTTACGATCTCTCTTTCTCTCTCTTTATGGGTTTACGGGAACAACTGGGTAAACTGGGTTACAAACCCTCGGCACAGTCACAAGTAATGGTTTTAGCGGTGAGTCGGGTAACGTGATTTTGAAAATGAGGCCGCAATTTCGCCAAGAAGGAATCCCGGTCCTCCACCCGATGCCCCCCGAGTGCTTGTATACAAATCGAAACATTTTCCAAATGGACAGGACAGCAAGAACAGCTCATCATCTCGATCCAATGCTCAAATTCGTTGATTCTCTCCACCTGAAGGCCCATTACGGAATACCAAAGCCACCAATACAAAGCGTGGACTCGCTTTGAAAAGCAATATTCCGTAAACTCCACTTTTATCAACTGTTCCATTTTTTGGACTACCACCAGATCAGCGTTTTCAGAGTTTTTTGATAAATCCGGAACTAACGCCACTACATCTACCATTGAGCCACTTTTACCCAGTGCTAAAGCTTGGGCCGCATAGCGTTTGTACAGATCGTGTAGTTTAAAGATGACGTTTTTTTGTAAGTCTTTAACGCCAAATAGCTCCGCTCTTTCAAATCCCTCTGTGTGCTTGCGATTCACTCCCAGCCAGTAGTCAAAATCGAACAGCTTAGCGGCTTTTGCGTGTTGGTAGTTATCGGCAAGTTCCGGATCGCTCAAAAGCCTGAAAACCGGCCCCTGGAAGCGCTCGAACTCCACTACAGGGTTCCAAGTCTTAAAACTTCCTTCGGACTCTACATCGTTGTAGTAGGGCGAAACAGGGTAAGTGTTTTTGCCGTTTGATATATCCTGTGAATACTCCTGTTCGTTGGTAGTATCTTGCCGAACAGCCGCGCCGTTATTGGTTGCTAGCGCTAACTGGGTGCGGGTTTGGACCTCTTCCAGGAAGTTGAAGTTTAGTTTTTTAGACATAACGGGTTTCCTTTTACGGGGTTGGGTTTTGGTAACTTTTTGCGGGATTTTTGCCTTAAACGCTGTCAGGGAGTGCGGTTACCGAAAGTTACTGAGCGGTTACTATGGTTACCGACGGTTACCGAAAAATTAACACTTGTTTACAAAAGGCCTATAGCCGCATCTATTGCTGGCCTGGGCATGTAAACGCTTTTTTTGGCCTTGTGTCCGTCTTTGATATTCCGTATTTGAGATTCCTGATCTGTAATGACCTGGGTTTGTTTGAGAATTTTAGTAAGGCAACGTGGGGAGATTTCCTTGGTGTCTTTGAAATAGCCCTCTTCTACCAGTTTGGTACTAATGGCCTTGGCCACAGAGCCGATCACATACCAATCGGGATGGCCGAAAATTGGAGCAATCTCAAATTCATCCATCAGCAACAGGATAGTATCCAGCACCTTTAATTCAATGGCGTTGTCTTTGGCTTCCTGCTTTTTCTCAAACACTTTCTTTTCAGCAAAGCGAAGCACCCGCAAAGAAAACGGTTCCTCTTGCTCCTGGGCGTTCTCGTTATCGGCCAGGATGGCAATGGCAAGCAAAGGAGCCCACACTTCCCAGTCCCGGTTGGTAATTTTCTCTTGTGCCGGGAATTCCTGGTAAGCTTGGGACACCAAGTGAAATTTGGTTAAGGCCCATTTGTACAGGCGATCCCGCAAAGTCCCGGCTTGCCCTTTCCATTGCTCAGGAAACCGGGCCATACTGACCAGTTTTTTGACCTCTGCCCCTGGTGCTTTGTGCATGGTGATCAATATGGAACGGGTATTCAGGGTATCGTTCAGCATGTTGATACCGGCAAAAATCTTGGGGGAGTAGACGTTAAAATACTGAATGTCCATTTCCCCGTTCTTGCCTTTTTCTACGCGGGAAACCATTCCCCCGGCCTTGTAGCCAGAGTTTAAAACTAATAATTCATCCTGATTTTCAGGGGTCTTTTTGTTAAATTGTTCCGCCTCATCCCTGATGTACGTTGAGAAGCACTTTTCAATCATTCGGAACATTGCAGGCAGGGATACATTGGCGGCCATGATGGCGTTAAAACAAAGCTGTTCCAGTAGTTCAAGGGTGTTTGTTTTACCGCTTCCAGCCAAACCGTTTAGGGACAAATAAGGAAACGCCTGGAACAACCGGGCCACATAGGTTCCCATGGTGTATAACGCTAAAACTTCATGGGTTACCGGATCCCGATGCCAGATATACCGGGAGAAATAGGCAGTCAAATCCTTTAGTAATTCGGCGGTATTTTCGCCTTCTCTACCCTGTCTGAAGCTGGCAATACCCTCAGGGCTCCACCGACCACTGACCACATAGGGCAGAGGTATACTGGACGGGTTGAATCGTTCAGGCTGTTCTGACAAGTAAACCGTCTGAGCCTGGTAAGTACCAGTATCGGGATCAATGGTTGACTGAATCGCAACGGGTTCATAGGTGGATTGGGTCTTACCGTCAACGTTCCGGTGAACGTCGGCAAACAGGCAGACGTGGCCGGTCATTTTTTCAAGGTCATACCCGTTATTGGCGGGAACCGGGCCGGTGCCTTTTCGGAACGAATCCCCTTCAATGGTGCTTAACTGGGTGGGGTTTTCCGCCAGCCGCTGGGCAAACCACTCCTTGTAACTGCGCCGCAAAAGGGCGATTGAACAACCTTTTAACTGGAGCTTGATTTTCTGGTAATAGCCTTCACGGGTGATTTCCGGCAAATTCTGCAAGAAGGGCCATATCAAAACCAGATCTTCAGAGCTTTTTAGTTTGGAAATTTTGTATTCGATCAGACCCTTGGCTGACTCCATCAGAACATCAAACTTCGTGGAAAATTGTTCCCGATTGGCAACGTACCACTCGTTGAAATCCTTTGCCCCGCCTGTCAGGGTGACAAACTGAATATTGGCATTTGGGTTGTGCTTTAAGATCTCTGATGCCCATTTGTCCGTGGCTTTTTGTCCGGCAGAATCGGCGTCCCCGCAAATGTAAATGGTTTTGGCCCGCTTTAGCTTTTCCGGGCGGGTCATGCCACTGGTGCCGATGACCCCAACGGCTGGCAAGCCAACTTGAACACCAGTTACCGTATCCGGGTGACCTTCAAATAGCCACACGTTTTCCCCAATGGCATCCTCATTGTAAAAATTTTCCGTGGGCAGGTTTCCCAAGTGAAGGTATTTTGGCTTGATATCAGTCAGGGCGCGGCCAGACATATTCAGGACACGGCCCCGGATAATCAGCGGGAACATGACGCGATCCCGAAAAAAATCACGGTGGGTATCGGCTTGGTAAATGCCCGGCATGATGAGCCCAGCCTTCACAAAGTCATCTACGGTAATTCCCAGGGGTTCCAGGTTGGCCCGTTTTACAGAGCGCACCAAATTACCATCGGAAAGACCAATTTTTAAATCTTGGATGGTTTTCAGGGTAAATCCCCGATTTTCCAGCCAGGCCATACCGCCTGCTGAATCCAGCAATGTGCTGTGATAGTAATCCGTGGCATACGCAAGCGCTTTATAGGTACGCTGGGCCTGCTCCCATTCCGCTTGGGCCTCATCCGATTTCTTGCCCAGTTTTACCCCGGCCATTTCTGCTAATTGGGTAAGGGCTTCAGGGAAAGTAAGCCGATCGCGCTTCATCAAAAGGGAAAAAATATCCCCGCCTTCATCGCACACTTTGCAGTGCCAGAAACCAGCCTCATGATCCACATCACAAGAGGGGTTTTTATCCACATGCCCGGGCAGGGGACATTTTATTTTGTTTTTGCTGGTGTTTAGCAAGCTGCCAATCGTAACCAGCCGCTTAACCGCCTCAACTTCGTGGTTCACTTCAAACTCTCTTCCATTTCTCTGGGGTTTAACTCTCTGGAATGGTTGTTATTTTTTACCGATACACTCTCTACAAAACTGTTTCGCTGTTCCTTTTCCGCATTGGCCGCACAGGGGAAGGAAATTCCAGCATGCTGTACAGCAGTATTTCCATCCATCAATGGCCATATAGGTTCCCGGCTGATTCATATCCTGGCCGCAAATGTGACACGACGGTTTTTCAGCTTTGCGGCGGTAATGCGTCATTTTCATTTAGATGCCAGGCTTAAAATCCGCTTTGCTGCCCCTTGAGCCTCTTTTGAGCTGCTCGGGCAGGGTTTGGTATAGTACCGGTTGTTGTCGGTTAACCAGTCGTGGTAATCGGCCAATAAAACCGAATCAGAAGACACGTTTATTTCAGCGTTCAGTAACGCCACAGTTTTGACCGCATCCTCAAACCTTCTAAAAGTGGCCATATCTGTTCCATCTGGCTTGACAACCACGGCCCAACTCGGAAAAATTTTGATGCTGTACTTGGTGTTTTCGGCCACGGGAAATTACCTCAAAATTTCTACTAAACGCTGATCTTGGATAAGGCTTGTCCGGTAAGCCTTGGGGAAGCTGTTCAAGAAGGTTCCTTTGTAATGTGCCGTGGTCAGGCGAGGGTCCAGAATGGCCACCGCGCCGGTGTCACTTTTGGTTCGGATTAACCGCCCGAAGCCTTGCAGTAAACGGATCACAGCAGGGTAAATGCTCAAATCCGTAAAGGCCTTATTGACCAATGCTGGCGTGGTTCGGTAGCGATTTTCCCGGGCCTGGTGAATGGGTTCCCGGTTGTTGGGAAAGGGGATCTTGTCAATGATGACCAGCTTCAGATCGTCACCCTCAATCGAAATCCCTTCCCAAAAGCTGGAAGTCCCAACCAAAACGGCGTTATCGGTACTCTTAAACCATTCGATCAGCTTGGAGTTTGGCATTTCCGGGGATTGAGCTTTGACCGGAAACACGCATTCCCGGGCCAGAAACCCAGAGATTTCCTTTAACGCCTGATTGGATGTGGTCAGGATCAAGGCCCGGCCCCGGGAAAGGTTCACCAGCTGCAAAATCTGGTCTTGCATCCACAACTGATATTCCACGCCCTTGGGGGTTCCCTTTTGTTGGGCCACGGCTGGGGGCGGTGTCGGTATGTACAAAACGCAATTCTGGGAATAGCTGAATGGGCTGGGGCAATCAAACTCACCGGCCAATACCATACCCACCCGCGTCCTAAACTGGTCAAACATGGCCACGGGCTGAACGCCTGCATTGGTAGCGGTCAACTGTGGCTTTTTGCCCTTGATTCCCAATGTAGCGGAAAGGCAGATTACTGAGATTTCAGGGTTGGAAAACAACGATTGGTAAAGGTTCCCGGCCACGATATAAGGGCAGGTCACCACTTTGATGTCTGTCTTGGTCTGTTCCACCCAGGAGACCGTTTTAGGCGTATTGGTCACAGCGGCCATAGCAGCCAATCCCGCGCCCACGCAACGGCTCATCAGGTTGTCCTGAGCCTTACGCTCCCGGCTGCCTTCTGCGGTTTTGAACTGCCAGATTTCATTGGACAGGTTGCCCATGGCCCGCTGGAAATCTTCGGTCAGATCAATCAACTCCTGGCTGGGGATGATGCTTTCCTTCTCTTTTCCAGCCACCAGCAACCCCCGGTAAGCCCGGAACAATGCCGCCACAGGCTCAGTAATTCCCGCTAAAAACGTGGGATCTTTTACTCCATATTCGGTTTTGGCCTTGTTGATGTACCCCAAAACCTGGTGTTCAGTCAGGCTTTGTTCTAGTTTGCTGATGGCTTTTTCTTCCAACTGGTGAGCCTCGTCCAGAATGAGCGCGTCATACGCCGGAAAAATCTCAATTTCAGGGTTGAACAGATCGAGCAACAGCAAGTCAAAGTTCGTAACGATGATTTCAGCCTTCTGTACTTCCGATTTAGCCCGGTAATAGTGACATTCGGAATAAAAGGGGCATTTACGTCCAGTGCAAGAATCATCAGCATTGATTTTGTTCCAGTCCATTTCCAATACGTTAAAGGTGATTTCTTCTTTGTCTCCGGTCTGTGTGGTTTCGTACCACTCCCGCAACCGCTTCAGGCCATTGGATTGGTCAAACAGGGTTTGTTGACCAAAAACCTTTTCGCCCTTATCGATGCAGGCATAATTGTTTTTCCCCTTGGCCCGGGCCCAGGTCATATCCGGGAACATTGATTGGAGAAACGGCAAATCTTTTGAGGCGTATTGCTCCAACAAAGAGTTGTTTGCAGTAGCAATGATGGCCCGCTTGCCCTTACCGTGAAAGGCGGCAATGATGGCCCCACCTACCGCGAACGATTTACCCGTTCCGGTGGGAGCCTGGGCGGCCAAGTGGGTTTTGTTTTCCAGGCATCCGGCAATAGCGGCGGTCAATTCGTACTGTTCTTTCCGCTTTTCAAACCCGGCCAGGCGAGATTGAAGCGTGGAGTAGAACCGTTCCACCCCGATATGGACAACAGGGGCTTTTTCTGGATTGTGGCCCCCAAAGGGGGGAGCGTTAATTTCAACGGCCATGGTGGGTACAGGTATCCTTTTTAACGGCTTTTACGGAGTCAGACTAGAAGCCCATGGGGACAGTAACAGGCTGCAACGCCTGAGCCTCAGGGGTCGGTTGTGGGGCGACCGGAACAGGAGCTGGGGCAGGGGTCACGTCATCCAAACCGTCAATGGAAATAGCGGAAACCGTTACCCCGGGGGCCGGACTTGCCGGTGCCTGTTCAGCAGGAGCAACAGGAGGAGTCGGAACAGTTACCTGACTTACCAAGCCTGCGATTGGCTGAGTTGCTGAACTATTCGCGGGTAATGCGGCCACGGCCTCAGCACTTGGCAAAGCCATTACCGCGTTCGGGTTGTGGTCAACGTAGACCTGTTTCCACAGGGATTCCAGATCGGCCCAGACCTCTTTTACACGCTTCAGGGTGCCCGGGGTGTTCATCAGGGATTCCCAGTTGAACGGCTGTTCCGCCTTGGTGTAGGACAAGCGTTGGAACTGGTTATTGTCATCACCTTTTTCAAAGCTTCCAGCGCTCAATGTGGTTCTGAAAAACCAACTGTTCACACGGGCCAAGCCTGGGTTTTTCGCTTGCACCTCTGGCTTCTGGGCAAAGGCACGGGACAGCTTAGCGATTTGGTCAAGCCAGGCGGTGGCCTCCATGTAGCTGGCCCCGTGGAAGGATAAGATGGCAACATGATCCAGCGCCGGAATGTAAACCAGGGCGGCCACATTAGCACGGCAACTATCGTCCTTTTTGCCACCAGCGGCCACGAAATTTTTTGTAAAATATTGGCAGATTTTGCAACTTAATCCGCTCCAACCTTTTGCATTTTGACCATCCTGGTTTGTGCCACAGGCTAAGCGCTGGTTTCCATCAATTTCGGCATAGAAACGGCGAATCCGGGAAGATGCCAGTACCACCACTTCCAAACTCGTAAAGGTCACATAGTCCTTTTCATTGATAGTAACGATGGTGCCTTTTTTGATTACTTCTTCCGAAAGACCCTCGGTGGACAAGCCGATGCCGCCCAGGTAACGCACAGTCTGGTTTAACGCCGCGTCTTTTTCGAATTCCGGGTTACCCTGAATCAAGCGGCCACGGTTCAAGCCTTCCCGTGCCTCCTCGGTATAGGAAAGCTGATCCGCATCCACAAACCCCAGTAAGTCGTTCATAAAATCAGACATTTTTAACGGTTCCTTTTCAAAATTTAATAAATAACGTTTTTCCCGATGAGTTTTTCCCGGTAGGTTTAGCCAGCTTCAGCGGCCAGATTAGCAGCCTGCAAAAGGTTTTGACGATTGACCAATTGACCCTTCGCAAAATCCAGCATGTCGGTATTGCCGGGCTGGCCAAGGAAAGCCCAATCTTCACCGGAGATAGCTTCTCTGGCTTCCGCCCACTCTTCAGGCGTTCCGGTTTTCAGCCCGTCGATCACGTTCATGACTTTCAGGAAAGCGCCAGCCCCGGCATTGTTCACAGAGTATTGCGCCAAGGTGGACTTGATGAGCTTGATCACCTCCTGCAATTCCTCAATTTCCATGGTGGCCATGGGCTTTTTGAAATTCAGGTGTTCCACGATTTGTTGCGGGGAGTAATCCTTGTATTCCCGAATGACCACCCCAAACCGCTTGGCCCACTCAATGGCGATTTCGTTCAGTTCAACCGCTTGCTGAGCGAATATTTTTTTGGCGGCGCGTGTTCCGGTCTTGATTTCCACCACGTTCTTTTCAGTGGGTGCATGAGATTCTGTTTCCTCAACTTCAGTTTCGGTCTGAGTATCGGCTTTTTTCCCTTTGGCGGGGGTAGGAGCGGGCCCATTCTGAAAGCGCTCTAACAAGCGGTCATACTCACTAACCGCTTCACTGGCTGATGCGGTGCAAATATAGGCCTTGACGGTGTTTTTCCCGTCTTTTAATCCGACTTCAAGATTGACAGAATTTGACATTTTCCGTTTTCCTTTCATTAATTTGATATCTGGTTAAATCCGGTGGCTAGAAACCAACGGCGCTTTTTAACTCTTCTAACTTGGTCGTCACTTGCTTTACGGTGATTTCGTCAGACCGATCCACCACATACCACCCCTTGGTTTGCCATTCCGCAACGGTCAGGTCATCCACCGCCCGATTTTTCAGCAGCTTGTCCAAAGTGGCTTTGGTCAGCTTGGGTTCCGGCGCTGGAGGGGTGCAGATGTCCAGAATTCCCAAGCGCTCAAACTCTTCCCTGGGCAATTGGAAAATGTACCGGGACGGGGGGCGAGACAATTGATACTTTTGGCCAAAACTGCCCAATGTTTCCGTAACATCTTCAGTCAGCATGGCCTGAGCCAAGTTTGTTTTTGCGTCTGCTTCCTGCATTTCCAGCAGGCGTTTTTGGTTCTGGATTTCGTGGAGCTTATCGGCCCACAGTTGGCTTTGTGACATAACCGGGTTTCTCCTTCTTTTTTTGACTTTTATCCAACCGGTCTAGCTTCTGAATTCGGTCGGTTAGGGGTTTGACTACCAGCTTTGAAAACTCTTTTCTCTCTGACTCTCTGGTTCCTTTGTTCAGGGGTATTCCTCCTCTTTTAAGGGCTATGGGGTTTCTGTGGGAATTTGGCCGGTGTGGATGACCCACTGGATGTAGTCATCGGACTCAAAGGGATCGAACGGTTCTGGTAAATCGGCGGGGTCAAAGTAGCCGCTGTTATCAGGCATAACGGGCACAGACATTACGCGCTTACCTTCTCGGTTTCACCGGATTTGATCAGGGCGGATAAAATGGCCTGATTCTCAAGAACGCGCTGGGTGTAATAGTGGATGCTATGTTCTTGCCTCTCTAAAAATTGACTGGCCAAAGCGGGGGAAACGTGAACGGATGCGATATGTCCGGATTTAATCTCTTTCATAAGCCCAGCAAGCGCTTCAGCCTCATACTTCAGCATGTTTGCCGCTTTCAACTTGGTTTCGTAATCTTTGATTTGCTCGTTTAACATCGGGAAATTCCTTTTTGGGTATGGGCAAAAATTGGTAAAAGAAAAATCCTCAGGCTAAAGCCAGGCCATAGCCTGAGGGGTTTTTGGAAAGAAGTGCATTTTTAAGGAGGTAGTTAGGGCGTTAAATCAGGAACGAACCAAGGGCCTGCCAGGCATAACGTGATAAAAATGCCGTAAGCCAATTCTTTAAGGAAACTTTTAACTTGTTGATAAGTTGGAAACATCGTGATAACCTTTCGGGTGCGTATGAAATGAATGTAACTTTTACTTGGTATTTATCCAGGCATCTCTGAATTGTTTTGTTCAGAGGCGGCTTGCTGTTTGCGTCTGGCTCGAATCTTTTGAACCACTTCAAATAGTCCGGCGAGTCGTCGTGCGCCCTCGGCACAAAAACCGGCCTCTTCGTATATTTTTTGAATTGGATTTACCGATGGTGCTGTCACTTTCAGAGTCCTTTTTTGTTTGCTTGATTTAAGTTTTGAAAGGAGTCAACTATGCCGATTGGCGCTTGTTCTCTCGATGCTGCTTAATCCAGTAGCTGATTTGCTGGATCATGGAACGTTTTTCTTCTTCCGCAATCTCCCGAAGATGCTGAAGGTCCTCTGGCGAAATCGCTACTGTTGTTAATGGCTGTTTCACTGTTCGCTCTTTCGACTTGTTATAACTAACAACTTATGAATATTATAGTTCCTACTTATAACAAGTCAATAGTGAAATTGAATTTTTTGTTAGTGATGACGACAATGCTTGTTATGGATATGTTTGTGGAGAAGTTCAAGGCGTACTGCAAAAGTATGGGTACGTCCCCGCACAAGATCGCTCAGGAAACTGGCGCTGATACTACCTTAGTAAGCAATTGGATAAATGGAAAGCGCGATCCTAAAGTCTCTACGATAATGGAACTACTCAAAAAGTTTTCCCAGTCTGAAACGTTAGGTTTGGATTACGCCACATTGGCGTACTGGTGGGCAAGTGAACATATCCCAAAAGAAAGTTTTGAAGTTGCCTTTAAAGAGCTTTATTCTGCAAATCCAGTGCTGAAAGACAAGGTGGAGGAGCAAAAGAAAAAAGCTCTGCCAAAGCAATAAAACGGATAAGCTCAGCATCATCAAATGAATCAATTGCAACTTTTAAAGTTTCGTCCACAGAGCCCCCTACGTCGTTTATCATTTGAAACCTGTTTTACAGCTGAGCTATACTTGATACTATCGAACAAAAATTCTATAGTCAATACCATGCTTTTTAGCACCAAAAAACTCAATTTTTCAAGAAGGGTACGGGATGAACTCTAATGATTATTTAACAATGTCAATGCTTAACGAGCTTGGCTATGCCGAAATGCAGCTTGTTAAAGATTTTGACGATCAGCAGAAGATGTATTTTTTGAGTGAATACAAAAAAAGAAAAAAGAATACAACAGCGGCTCTGCTTTTGGGTATATTTATTGGAGATCTTGGGGCTCATCATTTTTACTTAGGGAATAGCAATAGAGGCATATTGTACATTTTTATTTGTTTTATGAATCTTTTTTTGGCATTTATTTTCATTGGGGTAATTACAGCTTTTATATTCAAAGTTATAACCTGGATTGAGATGATTGACATCTCTAAAAAGGTGGATGAAGCGAATCACTCAATAGCCTGTGATTTATCTATCAAGATAAAAAACAGCTTCTCAAATATGGAGATCGTAAAATGAAACGTATCGCCCTCTTTTCCGCCTTGTTTTTACTTTCAACATCCACCATCCCGCCAGTTAATGCCGATGGACTCCTACCGGCAAAGCCTCAACAGGTAATAGAAGTCGTAATGCCTGATGGCTCCCATCAACAGGGATTTATAAAAGATGGAAAGTTTATTCCCATTGTCCAGACGGCCCAACCATCACAACCACAAGCGCCCTCAGTAGCTCCCCAGTTCACCCAGCTTTACCCAACTCAACCTGGCTCACAGCCTTTACCCCAAAGTTATCAGGGACAACAATACCCGCAGCAGCCAAACGTTATCAACGCCCAGGCGAATTACAGGCCTCCCTATGATGCAAATGTGCGGCTTGACCAGAACCAGCGGCAGTACGTTGATCAAAACATAAACACCAACCAAAATTTAAAAACAAACAATTACAGTTACAACGTAAACCGTCAAGACCATGATCAACTGGATACAGTCACCGGGTACGGGAATTTGTTTTTGCGGCTATTGGGTCGTTAGATCTGAAAGCGTTTACGAGGTTTGAAAGAAAAAATGGCCTACACGCCTGAACAGCAACAACTCATCAGCGGCCTTCGTGCCCACATTGACCTGCAAATGGATGACACCCAAAGAAGGCTCAATCACAGGCTTGATGAAACCGACTCTCAGATTCAGATCTTAAAAGAGAATCTGGAAGCGATAGCCAGCCAAATGCAAGAGGTGGCCAAAAAAACCGATACCACAAGTACCGCATTCCAAGCATACCAAACGTCAATGGGTATCCACATGCCAGTTTTATACTCCTTGATTATTGCTTTCATTATACTATTGGCGGGTACTGTCTTTACCATCGTGCCTCATTTAAGTTGGCATGACATTCCATTAGGGAAATAAACCCACGGTCAAGAAAGGTTCAAAATGAAACCCTGCGTGGTTTACGCTCGCGTTTCCAGTAAAGAGCAGGAACGGGAAGGGTACAGCATCCCCGCCCAACTTGAGCTGCTGCGCCGGTATGCCCAAGCCAATGGCTTCACCGTACTTCATGAGTTCACAGAGGCGGAAACAGCCAAAAAGTCAGGCCGTGATCAGTTCTCGGCCATGGTGGACTTTGTCCGCGCAAAAAACAAAGCGGGAAGAATGGCTATCCTGGTTGAAAAGACCGATAGGCTATTGAGAAACCTTGACGACTATGTGTTGATCTCGCACGTAATCAGCGATAGCGATGCCGAAGTCCACAAAGTCAAGGAAAACATGGTCATCAGCCGGGACTCAAAAAGTTTTGAGTTGTTCATTGACGGCCTGAACGCTTTATTGGCCAAGCGGTACGTGGATAACCTATCGGAAGAGGTCAGGAAGGGCAGGCGTCAAAAGGTACTGGCCGGGGGCTGGCATACCCTGGCCCCGTTTGGGTACAAAAATGACAAGAACACCCGAACCATTATTCCCAACCCGGAGCAGGCCCCGTTTGTCATCCGGGCCTTTCAGTTGTACGCAACTGGGGTTTACTCGCTTGAGGCGGTCATTGACAAGCTGGACAAAGAAGGCTTTGCCTATCGCCCCCAGACCCGTCGTATAAACCGCTCAAAGTTGCACAGTATGCTTCAAAATGTGGCTTACATCGGAAAAATCCCGTTTCAAGGTGAAGTTTACGATGGCACTCACCCTCCCCTGATTGACGGGGAAACCTGGCGGGCCGTCCAGCTGGCGTTCAGGAAGGACAACAAGCCCTGTTCATTGTCCAGGCGGGATTTCCTGTACAAGGGAATGATAACGTGCGGCCATTGCGGTTCTGCCATTGTTGGGGAGCTTAAAAAATCCAAGTACATTTACTATCGGTGTTCCGGGGTGAAAAACGGCTGTACTGAAAAATATATACCCGAATCACGGATTACTGAGGTTGTTGAGGCCACCCTGGGGAGTATGGTGTTTCCAGAGGATGCCAAACAGGTCATCCGGGACAGTGTGCGGCGGCATCACCAGGAGATTTACAAAATCGGACAAGCCGAACGGAACCGGCTGGAAGGGGTACTGAAAAAACTCCACAATAAGCGCCGAGCTATTTATGAGGACAGGCTGTCCGGGATTATTGATGCTGACATGTACCGGGCAGTTGATCAGGATTGCTTGTTGGAAATCGCTGGCGTTGAGGCTCAGAAATCAAAAATCACGGAAGCCGATACCGATTACAGGCAAATGGCAGATCTTGCGGTAGAACTCCCGGAAATCCTCAAGGGAGAATGGTTTTCAGCGGAACTGGAAGAGAAGCGTCTTATTTTAAATTTTTTAAGGTCGAACTTTTTTCTAACAGGCGGAATC
The DNA here is from genome assembly GCA_027448865.1 of Vampirovibrio sp. Lineage (GTDB taxonomy): Bacteria > Cyanobacteriota > Vampirovibrionia > Vampirovibrionales > Vampirovibrionaceae > Vampirovibrio. Next base: position 15,547 of record DAIDMR010000082.1, on the reverse strand, counting down.
CCACACCTAGAGCTTCATCCGGTGTTTGATTCCCTCAAGAAAACTAACGAGATAATAAAAAGTCGGAAGTGACAGGAGTCGAACCTGCAACCCCTTACGGGGCGACCGCTTTCGAGGCGGCTCCCTAACCATTCGGATCACTTCCAAGTTAAGGAAACATATTGAATTCAGGAAAAAAGCTGCCCGGGCTTATGAACTGGACTTCACGCCCACAGGAGTCACCAGTTGTCATTGGGGACGTGAAACGCCAAACACCGCCTAGTTACTTGCCTTTTTTCTCCGTCATTATACAAAAAATTGACCCCGTGGCAAAAGAAAAGATCAAGCGGAGTCCCTACCCCTCAATCCAGCAATTCTATCTCGCAGGAGTCAAACAAACTGCGGATGCGGGCGCTCAACTCGTCGTTGTCCAGATCCTTACTTTCCAGATTCAGGGCCTGAGCGGTTTTAAAACAGTTAGCGGCATCCAGACGGTTTCCCAGAAAGCTGTAGGCTCTCCCCAGGTTGTAATAGGCCAGGGCGTAATCGGCGTTCAGGGCGATGGCCTGCCGGAAATAACCAATGGCACTCTCCACATCCCCCAGCAGATCCAGATGAATGACCCCCAGGTTGTTGACCGGGATTTCATAAGTGTCATCCAGCTCAATGGCCCGCTTGTAGTAGGTAATGGCCTGCTCCACATCGTTGGCCATCCAGCGCAGATACCCCAGGTTGGAATAGAGCTTGGGCATTTTGGGGCTGGCCTTTATGGCCTTCAGGTACACAGACTCCGCGTTGGCAAAGTCTTCCTTCTGGAAGTATAACAGGCCCATCTGAATGTAGTTTTCTACATCCTCCGGGTTCAAAACGCTGGCCATATCGTAATAGGCAATGGCCGCCTGAGTGTTTCGCAGGTAATCCGCGTGGATGTTGGCCATGCTTTGAGCCACCATGGCCTTCCATTGGTTATCCTTGCCCAGTTGCAGGGCGGTGGCGTAGTGACAAACCGCCTGTGTAAAATCATTCATGTAATAATAGGCGTTGCCCAGATGACAATGGGCGTCCGGCTGATGGGGTGTCATCTGGACGATGGTCTCATAGACCTTGGCCATCTGCGGATAATTTTCCTGCTCTTCCAGCAGGCGGGCCAAATGATAGTATCCGTTCATATAATCGGGATGCCGTTCCAGGGCTTTTTCAAACCAGTAGCGGGCCTCCTCGGGATGTCCCGTCTCCCGGTACAGTTCGCCAATGATAACCATTAGGCCGGGAAGTCCAGGGAATTGTTGATAAATTTTAAGATAGTGGGGCAAAGCCTGCTCGTCCCGGTCGAATTCTTCCAGAAACCAGGCTTGAATCAGCTGGGGCAAGAGTAATAAGCCGTGCCCAAGTCCCATGCGCTGTCTGGAATACGGTGCGGTGATGATGGCCATTAACAGGCACAGAAGGCCATAAAGCACTTTCCAGAGTGAACAGGGGTTTTTCCAGTTTTCCAGAACAAAGTCCCGCTCCAGCCTGAAAAGGTAAATCCTGGCCAGGGCCTGTGCCGGAGGAAAAGTCCGGATGGACTTGCCCAGTAAACGTCTAGCGGATTCATAATCATCCCGGTGATAGGCGACAATCCCCAACACCTGGTAGGCTGTGCCCAAAACCTCTCTGGAGAGCAACTTTCCTCCCTCATGCAAGGCAAGGGCGCGCTTGACCGATTGTTCCGCCTTACTGAACAGGCCTTGCCTGAGCTGGATCTGGGCCATTTTCACCACAATCTCTACCGCGTCCGGCGATTGTTCCAAGGCCCGGGCGTATTCGTTCAGAGCCAGCGGGAGCTGATTTTCCTCAACCGTGGGGTTAAAGTGGCTTAGATAATACGCATCAGCCACGCCGCAACTTTGGCGAGCCACCCCATCACACACCGCTTGCAGGCTTGAATCTGTCTCAGGCGTTTTTTGGCTCATGGCAGGTATCCCCTTCACACGCTGTGTATCGGGTATCGGCGGAGGAAGGCTGAACTTTGGGATTTTAGGGGAAAGCGTTACATATTTTTACGCGCCAAAGCTCTGCACTGGTTCCGGGAACGCTTGATTACCTGCCAAACGGGCTGCGGAAGCGGGTTTTGCCTAATCCTGCAAGTAAACGGTGAAAGTCTCACAGTGGGCACTTTATAATCAAGTCATGCAACAAACTGTATTAATCTGGCTGGTGTTGGGCCTGCTGCTCTTATCGCAGGCCCTGACGCTGTTGTCCGCAAAGGCTGATAATGTGTTCAGCGGTAGCCTGACGGGTACCGTCAGCCGGAGTGTCCCTGCCCGTCCACGGTCAGCCAATCAGGGACTACAGGTGGCCAGCGCCGATTTTTATTACCGTCTGGATGAAAAGGCTTCCTTTATTGCCCTGAAAAACCAGTGGCAATCCGAGCATCGTGGGGAATTGAGCCCGGAGCAGGCCCAAATTTTCGCCGATCAGGCCTATGACAAGGCTGGCGTGGAAGAGGTGCTGAAACAGTGGCAATATCATGGGGGGCCAAACCCTTGGGTATTGTCGCTCAAGGCCCATTTGTTCAATGATGGTCAGAAGGCGTATTTGAACGTCCCTGTGCAGGTCACCGTGCGGGCCAGAATGGGAGACTTACGGGTCAACCCGGCCATCCAGATGACAGACTGGGCGCATTTGCAGCAATCCGCCCGCTGGAAAACCCTCTCCGGCCCGGAGACGATCACCGTTTCAGCCATCGCCCCGGGCGAGGATCAGCTCCTCTCTCTAGGGAGAATCAATTTGCTGTCCTATTTATCCAAACACCCCAATCAATGGCCGATCGAGCTGGAGATGCAGCTTCGTTCCCCCCACTTTGCCCCCGTCTCCCAGCGGATCACCCTGAAGCCCGATCACTTCGTGACCCCCACCTGGTATTAAACAGGCGCAAATACCCGTGGCCTCGTTCAGCTCATCTGGGCCAGCGGGCCAGACGCCGCTCTTTTTTGCTATGATAAACACCTGTGTGTTTATCTTCCAGAGAGAAGGGTATCCATGTTCATCAGACCCGATCAGCGCTCCGCCAACCAGCTTCGGCCCATTCGCATCCTCCGTCATTTCACCAAGCACGCCCACGGGTCGGTACTGGTCTGTTTCGGGGATACCCAGGTTCTTGTGACGGCCACCGTAGAAGAACGGGTGCCCCGCCATATTCATATCCTGAAGGAAGAAAACACGGGCTGGTTGACAGCCGAGTACTCCATGTTGCCGGGGGCCACCAACCAGCGTACCCAGCGGGAACGGCAGAAAGTCTCGGGGCGCACCGCGGAAATTCAACGCCTGATTGGGCGTACCTTACGGGCCAGCGTGGACTTGACCAAAGTCGGTTCCCGCACCATCACCATTGATGCCGATGTCATTCAGGCCGATGGCGGCACCCGGGTGGCCGCCATTACCGGCGGGTATGTGGCCCTGGTGGATTGCCTCAACAAGCTGGTAGCCGATGGCATGCTGGCGGAACTGCCGCCCCTGAACCCGGTGGCCGCTGTCAGCGTGGGGCTGGTAGAAGGCCTTGAAATTCTGGATCTGAACTACGATGAAGACTCCACCGCGGAAGTGGACGCCAATGTGGTGATGAACGCTGAAGGGCAGTTGATCGAGCTGCAACTCAGCAGTGAGCGTTCTCCCCTCAGCCGGGTTCAACTGAACCGGCTGGTCGACCTGGCGGAAGCGGGGATCCAGCAACTCTTCGCCGAGCAGCAAAGCGCACTGGCTCAGGCAACAGGCACGTCGCTTCCGGTGGAAGCCCTTTAACTCCTGATAAAAAAAACAAAAAACAAGTTGCTAAACTAGAAAGACTGACCCCATGACTGGCACCTCGCAAAAATCTCGCCGAGAACTGATTCAACGTCCCAAAGGAACTCAGGATCTTTTTGGAACTGAGGTAGAGCGCTGGGAGTCGGTGGAATCGCTCTGTCGTCTGCACTTTCAGAATGCCGGTTATCAGGAGGTGCGTACCCCGGTGTTCGAGCATACCGAACTGTTTGAACGGGGCGTGGGCGAAGGCACCGACATTGTCAACAAGGAAATGTACACCTTCGAGAAAAGCGAACGTCGCCTGTCCCTGCGCCCGGAGGGCACCGCCGGGGTGGTGCGGGCCTTTATCGAGCAAGGCATGGCCCGCTGGCCCAAGCCGGTCAAGTTATATTACATGGGGCCCATGTTCCGATACGAGCGCCCTCAAGCGGGCCGCCAGCGCCAATTTCATCAGGTGGGGCTGGAACTGTTCGGGCTGGACACCCCCGCCGCTGACGCCGAAGCCATTTTAATGGCCATGCGCCTGTTTGAACAACTGGGCCTGCCCAATCTATCGCTGCAAATCAACAACATTGGCACCGCCGAGTGCCGGGAGCGCTTTAAGGCCGGATTCAAAGCCCTGTTGGCCCCGATACTGACCCAACTGTGCCTGGACTGTCAGACCCGCTACGGCAGCAACCCCCTGCGCATGCTGGACTGTAAAAATCCCGGGTGTCAGGCCATTTACGCTCAACCGGATCTGCAAGCCTTCTTACAGACCGACTTTACCAGCGAGGACTGTCAGGCCCATTTTGCCGAACTCCTGAAACTGCTGGACGCCCTGAAAGTTCCCTACCACCGGAATTTTATGCTGGTGCGGGGGTTGGACTATTACACCAAAACCGTATTCGAGATTACCTCCACCAATCTGGGGGCACAAAACGCCGTCTGTGGGGGCGGACGTTACAATACGCTGGTGGAAGATCTGGGCGGGCCGGAAACCCCTGCCATCGGCTGGGCGCTGGGCATGGAGCGGCTCATGGCCCTGGTGGGCGAATTACCAGTCAAGCCGCTGGATTACTACCTTGTGACCGATCAGCATGCGGCGGCCTTTGATCTGGCGGAACAACTGCGGGCCCAGGACTACAAAGTGGAAGTGGATCTGTCTGGCAAGGGCTTTGGCAAGCAACTGGAACGGGCCGCCAAGCTGAATGCCCGACAAGCCCTGATTTTAGGCTCGGCGGAAGTCCACAGTGGCGAAGTGCAACTGAAAAATCTGGCCAGCAAGGAACAGCGAGTGGTGCCGTACGCCCTTCTTCTGCAAGGTAACCCCGAATAATCACAGGTCAGGCTGCAGCGCCTTGATCAGGCAAGGCATCTCGATGACTTTCAAGCCTCGGGTCTGAAAGGGAACGCAGCGATCCGGCGTCTGGATCAGCAGATACTGCTGCGGGTTTGCCTGCTTCAGGAACTCAAAAAACAGGGTGTCAAAGGCATAATAATACCGTTTGGGCAGCTCGCTCAGGCGGGGCTCCTTAAAGTCGATGGTTTGCACCACAAAGTAGTCAACGCGGTTCTGTCGCACAAAATCGGCCAGCAATTGGGCGTCAACGGCATAATAAGCCGTCAGGAAAGACTTCAGGCGATCCTTGATGACCTTGAAGTACTCCTGATGAAAAGGAATGTAGGCCTCGTTGCTGATATAGACACTGCGGTAAGCGTACAGGGGGATATTGCTGGCCAATCCGGGGGAGGCCGCAATCATACTGTGAGCCGGAGTTTGGGCCAGGAACTTGTACAGGCTGCGCTCAGTCTCTTTGGGGTTCATCAGATCGGCGCGCCAGAAAAAGCTGGTGATCAACAGACCCAGTGCTGCCAAACCCAGATAGGCCCAGCGTTTGGCCGTGCTGTAGCGCCGCTGAAGCTGATAGATCATGGCCCCCACCATAAAGGTGGGAATGAGGGGCAGGGTGTACTGAAAGTAGCGCTCCGGCACATAAAAATAGAACAGGAAAACCCAGGCGATACTGTACAAAATCGAAGAGCTGATCAGCAGACGCCAGACCTGCGGAGGAATCAGCAACGGCCCCCAGTGCTTTTTGGCAAAGCGGTTGTAGAACAGCAGAGCCAGACCAAAGCCCGCCGTGGGAATCAGGATATAAAGATGAGGCAGCCGCTCCAATATGTGCCCGACCCATTGCAGGGGCGCAACCCAGCTTTCCGAAAAATTGCCCCAGGGAAACAGAACCACCCGCCCCCCACTGGCAAAATCGGGCAGTCCGGCAATGGACTGGTTGGTATTCAGCGGGCCAAACAGGGGCCCGGTTTCGGCGCTATTGGCCGAACGCCAGAACAGCAATCCCAGACTTCCCGCAAAGCTCCCCAGCAGGCATATCAGCCGATCTTTGAGCATGCCATCCCGATTGGCCAGATAAATCGTTTCAATGATCAGGAGAATAAAGCCCAAAAAGAAAGCCGGAGGATAGATCATGGCGCTGAGAACCAGTCCCAGCCCCAGCCAGTACCAGTTTTTCAGGTGTAATTGCCAAAGCGTCCAAAACAATAGAGGGTAAATAAACGAACGGGAAAGCCCGCCCGCCATATTTTTGAAGATCCACAGGGCGCAGTTGAAGGAAAAGCAGACCCAGAAGGCGTACAAACCATTCTGGTAGCGTTTGGCGTACTGGAATAACAAAAAGGTGGTCAACACAACCATCCCGAACGGTAAGATCTGGGAGAGCTGGGCAGGGGTCAGCCATTGCCCACCCAGCAGGTACAGAAGCCACAGCACCGGCGAGATAAGCATAGGCTGTGTGAAGTACCGGGCGATGTAGTCCTCACTGAAGGCGGAGGGGTTTGCAATACGAGCCATCCAGTAGATTTGGTTACGCACATCATCGTTCAGGGCCGCCGGATCGCTAAAAACCCGACGTTCCACCCACAATGCCAGACCCAGTGCAAAAACAAGCGCCAGAAGCAGAAGCGACCAGTCTGGCCACGCCTTGGGATTATCGGATTTTGTCTCACGCATGCCGTCGGACCGTGTCCCTGACTCAAGACTAACAAGTGACTGCCTATTGAAAAGATGGGGCTGAGGCGCGGGTATGCCAGCGGATATGCCAAGCTTGCACCGTAACAGCGTACACCCACTATAAGCAATTGGCTACGCAAAGTGAACAGGCAAGTCTGTAATCGGTCGGATTACCCGAATCAGGCCGATCTGGCAGGCAACTCCGGCGGGCATTAAAAATCATGTTTTACGTTCATGTAATTACCCCCATCACAAGCTGAATCGTAGAGTGTCAATCGTGAGTCAATTGTCCGTCTCCGCTGTCTCATCACCACAGACCGGAACCCCGAATTCATCTCATCAGCGTGCGGCTGTGGCCACGTCCACACCCCACCCGGCGGCGACTTCTCAGCGGCCTTCCACGGCGGGCATCGGCCAGCGTGTCCCTCACGATTCCCCGGAGGCAAGCGGGAAAGCACAACCGTGTTTCTGGCGAAAATTACCGCAGCGGTTGCGAAAAACTTCAATCGGCGGTCTGCTCTCCCTGCGTTACGCCGTGGACTGGATGAAGATGCTGGGTGGCTTGTGCCTGTGGTCGCTGATCTTTGTGCCTCTGCCCAAAGCCTTATCCACCCGCATTGAGAAACTGTCGGCGCACCGCTTTTTAACCGGGCCCAAGGAAAAGCCGGATCTGAGATACCTGAAAGACACCACGCTAGGAGCGTTGGTTCAGGAACGATACATCAACATGAAACAGGTTCTGGAGGAAAACCGTGCGTGTCTGGTCAAAGCCGGTGTAGAACTGGATGCCACACTGGACAAGTTGAAAATTCACGCCTGGCATATCCCCGCCCCCGCCGGACGGCCCACGGTGGTTCTCCATCATGGACGCGGCAGTAACATGATGCACCTAGAGCGGGTTATGCAGGTTTTTCGGCAAAGAAAGCTGGGCCTGTTGCTCTATGATTACCCCGGCTTTGGACGCAGTGGGGGCATCGCCACCCCGGACGCCCTGAACAAATCAGGCGTGGCGGTAAGCCTGTACGCCAAAAGCAGTCGCGGACTGGACATTCCACTTTCCCGGCAAATTCATGTGGGCAATTCACTGGGTAGCATGGTAGGCGCTTATACGGCTCGCGTTCTGGAACAAATGGATGAAAACCCCTTGAAAGCACTGATTCTGGTCAACCCGCTGCCTTCATTCAAACAGGTATTTGTCCACATTCGGGATCGCTTCAAGCTGGGCTGGCTGCTGAATGAGAATCGCATTCGGCTGGATATGGATGGGGTCACCCCCTTGAGGCAGCTCACCAAAACGCCGGTACACTTTGTGCGGGGCCGAAATGACAAGTACATCCCCATGCGGCAGGTTGAGCAGATGTTTGAAGCGACGGGCTCACAGACCGCTAGCCCGTTTTACAGGCACCCTGGTCAAAAAAGGCTGTCGATCTGGGAGGACACCCACCATCGGCTGGGAGAGAAAGATTATCAGCGATTGACCCGGTATGTGGATGATGTGGCTGGCGGAACCTTCTCCGGGCCGGAGCAGTGCTGATGGTGTCAGCTGGCCCTTGAACTAGTTTCTGGCCTGCCTCAGCATGGCTCTGGCCTGACCTTGCCGGGGATCCTTGGCGTCGGGCACCAGCTGGATCAACCGCTTTAACACAGTTTGGGCGCGCTGAGCCGCCTTGGCCTCGGTGTACAGGGTGCCCAGGCTCAGGAGCAGATCAGGATCATTCTCCGCCACACTCTCGACAGCCTGATAAAAAGACAGCGCTTCGGCGGTTCGTTTCTGATGCAGCAGCAAACGCCCATAGTAGAGCATGACATCCGTTTGCAGGGCCGCTTGGTAATAATGGCCCGCCGCCGAGGGAACACCCTGCTTCTCGCTCAGGTAGCCCATCAACTTCAGAAAGCGGGCATCGTCCGGGGCGATGGCCAGCGCCCGATTCAAGACCCGGGCACAGGCCGCCCAGTTTTCCTGTTTCATATGCATCAGGGCCAGCCGGTAGAGATACTCCGGGTGATTGCCATCCAGTGCCAATGCCTGTGTGTAGGCCGATTTTGCCGCCTCCCAGTGTTTGACCTCCTCCAGCCCCCTTCCTTGCAGGTACCACAGCCAGGCATTGTCCGGAAACTGTCGTAGAGCCTCCTTGAGAAGATCCGAGGCAGTCTCAGCCTGATTTTGCGTTATGGCCAGCCCAATCAGTTGCTGGTAAACCGGCAGACGGGGCTGCCGGGCTTGAAGGGTTTCCAGTAAACGTTGCGCCTGCTGCTGGCGACTGTTGCCAGCCTCGTTGGGCGTCACTGGATTGGCGGGTGATAGATAGATCAGGGCCAGCAAATAATTGGCCTGCGGATGATCCGGCTCCCGGGCCAGAAAGCCTTGCAAGGTGACTTCGGCGTTGTCCAGTCGCCCGTTTCGAACATCGTCCGCCGCCCGTTGCAGGGTCGGTTCCTGAAGCACACTGTATTCATTACCCAAAATCAGGGCATCGACGCCCTGACTGACCGTATCGGGTTGCCCTGGTGTGGCCGTGGGGAGTTGATAGCCAGCCGGGGTTTTCTGTAAGCGCAAGGGGAATGCCTCCGGCGCGTTCGGCAAGATTGAGGACGTGTCTGAGGACGTGCCTGAAGCCGTGTTTGTGGGCTTCGCCGGTTCACCCTGACTGAGGAAATTCAACGCTTCCAGTGTAGGGTCGGGATGCGTCATTTCAGGCAACCCGGACTTCCCGGATGTGCGTTGAAGGGGTAACCAGTCCATTTCAAGGGCTTTCGGCGCAATGGAAGTCAGTCTAACGGGCACAGAGGCACGCTGGATGTCTGAGCCCGCCTTGAGGGGGGATGCGGCGACAGGCACGACCGGGTGTCTCCTTACCGGCTCAGCCGCTTTCACGCTGGCAGACCCCGAAGGGGCCGCTGTGGTCGAAGGAGCGGAGGATGGGGCTGCTGTGGCATTGGCAGAAGTAGCGGAAGAAGAAGCCTCCTTCAACTTGGGAGCCGCTTTTACAGGTAAGACCCGCTGACTTTCCCTTTTTTCAGCCGCTGGCGCAGGAGCGGACTTTTCCAAGGCCACTTCCGCACTGGACTGAGGCGGGGCGGCTTTCACGGGAAGGGGCTTCACCTGGGCGCTGGCAGGCCCTGGAGGCTTTACAGCCGCCTGTGAGCTGGCAGGGGGCTTGATCGGGGGCACAGGCTCTGGCCGACTGTGAGAGGCAGACCGGGCTTGATTTTGAGGGGGACGCTGATGGTTTCCCACCAGGGTCACCACAATCTGGCCGGGCGTATTGCTGAGAATTTGAGGCTGGAGTTTTTGCCAGCTGGTCAGGTTCAACTGAAAACCCGTGTCATCCCCGGATAACAGGATAGACTCAATGGCAGGAATCCGGGCTTGAATCTGCTCGGCCAGTGGGCGTTCCCGGGGGCCATTCAATCGGGCCTCCCGGGAGGCGATGGTAATCTGGTAACGCCCCTGAGGAACAGGGCGCACCAGCAACAGCGGATCAAATCCCGCCCCGTTCACTGTAAAAGAGAGGTTCCCGTTGGGTGTCAGCTGAATATCAGTGATCTGGTTGGTGCCCTCTCCCCACACGGCGGCCAGAGCCGCCCAGCCTAAACCGGACAGCAGGCAAAGCGCTGAAATTTTAAGGGTTTGTCTCCTCAACTCACCCACTGATTACCCTCAGGTTAGGCTTTTAACTTTTGCATATAAGCCCGAATAGTCTCCGCATTGCGGGCATTGGGGGATAGTTGCAAATATTTTTCCAGATGCTGAACCGCTTTGGGGTTATCGCCCAGCTTGGAAAAAATCAGGCCCAGGTTATAGTGGGCCTCGGCAAAGCCGGGCCGTATCTGAATGGCTTCCAGATACTTGTTCCGGGCCTCCTCCAGCTTGTTTTCCGCATTGTAAAGGTTGCCCAGGTTAAACAGAATTTCACTATCCTTGGGGTTGATGCTCAGAGCCAGCTTGAAAATGGATTCCGCTTCGGCGGTACTGCCCAGTTTTTTAAGAGACGTGGCGTAGTTGTTCAGCACGCTGACCGGGATGGCCCGGGTAAAAGCCTGATTGGCGGCATCGGGCTGGTCATTCAGCAGGTATATTTTACCCAGCTGGTTGTAGGCCTCCCGATCTCCCGGATTGCGCTGGATGTAGCGGCGGAGTACATCAATGGCCTCGGCGAACTGGCGGTCTTCGGCCAATGCAATGCTGTAGTCCACCACGTATTTGCTGTTGTCCTGATCCAGAAGGGTGGCCTTCTTCAGGCTATCCAGAGCCACACTCATCTTTTTCTCGCCAATGGCCGTTTTTCCGGCCTGATAATTCTGTTCCGCTTCGGCGTTGGTGGGGCCAGACTTGCGATTACTGACGCTGGCGTTGCTTAAACTCTCCCGCAGACTACTGTTTTCCTGCTTCAGACTGGCCAATTGCTGGGTCAGGCTCTGGATTTGCTTTTGCTGGGTCGGGCTTGAGGTGGTCTTGGTCGAGCCGGACGCCGTGGCGGTTTTGCTGTTTGCCGCTTTCAGGGCCTGTTTAGCTTGTAAGGCCTCCTGACTGGCTTTTTCATACTGCGCTTTCGGGCTGGACAAGTCCGATTGCAAACTGGCCACTTGCGATTGCAGTTGAGCGGCTTTCTCCTGATTCTCCGCAGCCTGACTCTGGCTTGCGCTCAGGCGTTCCAGCTCGCTTTGCAGGGCGTGTTTGTCTTGCGTTAACTGGGCGATCAGCTGCTTATCGGCGTTTTTGCCCTTGCTGGCAAGGGCGCTCTTGCGCAGGGAGTCCAGCTCGTTTTGCAGAGTCTGTTTGTCTTGCGTTAATTGCGCAATCCGCTGTTGATCGGCACTGTTGCCCTTGCTGGCAGAGGCGCTCTTGCGCAAAGCCTCCAGCTCGTTTTGCATGGCCAGCTTATCCTGCCTGAGCTGCTCGATGACTTGCTTGTCGGCGTTACTGACTTTACTGGATGCCGCATTCTTGCGCAAGGTATCAATTTCGGCTTGCAGCGTGGCGATTTGCTCTTTGGAGGAAGCGTTCAGCCCGTTTTTAACCTGATTCACCTGATTCTTTAAAAACGCGATTTCCTTGTTTTGCTGGTTGATGGTCTGTATCGACTCTCCCAGTGACGTTTGCGCCGTAACCAGCTGGCTTCTCAGGGCCGCCAGGTCAGTGTCCTTGATGGGGGGAGTCTTGGCCGCCGTGGCTTTGCTTTGACCCAGTTCAGACTTCAAGCGGTTATTCTCGGTCAATAGAGACTGATAGCTTTGGCTGAGGCGCTCGACTTCCGCTTTGTAGGTCTGCGCGCTACTGGTTTGACCACTTTGTGCGCTCAATTTACTTTTCAGGCCCTGATTTTCACTGACCAGTAACTCATAACGCCGATTGAGTTCCGCCAGACTCTGCTTCATGGCCGATAAACCAGACTCGTTACTGGCGCTCAAGGCCGCAGTCAATCGACTATTCAGCGCCTGATTTTCGGTTTTTAGCCGATTAATTTCGGAATCTTTGGCATACAGCGCCGGATCAGGTCGCTGCTTTTCCGCAGAAAGCGACATCAGGCGCGTTTGCAGATTACCATTTTCAGCCTTGAGCCGTTCCAGTTCACTTTTTAACCGGATTTGCTCTTCCCGATTGTTTTGTTGCTGGCTTTGCTGAGCGCCGCTATTTTGCTCCAGGGATAAAAGCCGGGTCTTGAGGTATTGGTTTTCCTGGGCCAGCAGGTCATACTTCTGGTTCATGATGGCCAGGGTACGGCGCAAGTCAACGTCCGTATAGTCGCTTTGAACGGGCTGAGGGGTTTCCGTCCGGTTTCTGGAAGTCATCGGCGGGCCATACGTGCTGCGGGCCGCTGTCCAGTTGGCAGACTCGTTGAATTCCAGCTCAATTTGAGCCCCCTGATTGCGCACCAGACGAATGGTACCGGGCTCGCCTTCAATGTCAAACAAAATACGGACAATGGGACGTCCGTTTCCAGCGTACTGGTTGACGGTTACATTCTTCAGGGCCGGCAACTGCCGAGACAGCGTGTGCAGCAATTGGACATCCCGGGGCAGCTCCGTGCCAATTTCGGCATTGTCAATGTCAATGATAATGCGCTTGTGCCCGGCGATATTCAGGGTGTTGACCGTGGCTTTTACATTTCCGGCGGAATTGATTTGAAAATGCCGACTGGCCGCGTCATAGCGAATATCCTGAATCCTGCCATCCACGGCCCATACCGGATTGACCAGACAAAGCAGGGCCAAACCGGTGAGGCTAATCAGGGATATTTGTCTAGAAAGTGACACCATGCTGCTGTTCAACTTCGTGGAATCCTTAAAATTCATCTGATAATGCCCCGGCTGATACCGTTTAGAACACGGACTGGCGATGATTCACGCGCCTATAAAATGAGTTCCTGAGTTTCCCTGAGTTCCATTAATACTGATGATGCTAACTGCCCGATGCCTCGATCCTGTTTTTCTTCTTCAACTTTTTCGAAGCCGGTTCGAAGCCGGGCTGACAGACTTTTAGCGGAAGTCAGGCGCAGACGGATCGGGCAGCGCCAGAAAGGGGCCTTATCAGGTTAGGACGCAGTATTCCCGCTTTATAACCTGATCTAGTATACCATTTTTATCCGTATCGAATAATCTTACTGGAGGCCACACAGTCCCCCATCCCCAACGGCGGAATCTCTCCCCTCTGTTCACCCCTGTCCACTCATTTGACCGGCAGGGGCGCTGACGGATTGCTTGCCGTGTCCGTTGGGGCGGTTTTAATGATCAAGGAGTTACTGACCCCAATGGAACCGGCTGAAGGGCGGTTGACCGTCCGCCCGTAAACCGACATTTGGGTGGAACTCCCCCCATCCAGGTTCATGGCGTTGATGGCGCCCAATTTTTTCATCAGATAGGCCATCTCATACAGGGTCATACCGATGGAAACACCTTTTTGTCGACCATCCACGGTGACCAGAAGCATTTTGCCCTGTGCGGTCACCCCAACGGCACTGCGGGGCTCCCGACTCCCCAGACTTCTGCTGGTAAAGTGCTGCGCCTGAAGGTCAACATAGGGCGTCCCGTTCCTCACCAGCCAGGGGCCTCCGCCCACCGCATGCTTCATTCCTGACCAGTCGGGCAGTGTATACACATTCAGGCTGAGCGGTATATTCGGGTTTAGACTGCCTAGCGCCAGCATTTCCGGGCTGGCTGGGCCAGACAGGACCATACCGTCCTGCGGAATGGGAAGAGCTTCGGTTTGGGAGACTGCAGCAACCCGATCCTGGCGAATCAGGATCTGCAATCCATCCTCAGGAACGGGCGGTGCTTGCTTGCCCCAACGGGAGGTATATAAAACGGTCTGGTTGCTCTTCACCCGAGGTTGGTTAATGGTGTGGATAGGCACCCGGCGGCGGTCGGGCAACAGAACCTCGCCGCCCAGCCGTACCCGGTCCATGACGATCTCGTTGTTGGGCGTAATACCCATAGCCACCCGATCGTAAATCGGCCCGGAAATGAGTTCCTGATTAATGATCAGGATGCCCAGCGGAATCCCTTTGTCCTGTTTGAAAAAAGAGCCATTGATTCCGGCAACGGCCTGATGGCCTGCCACCATGGCCGCCACATTGGCCTTGGCTCCCATCCGGTTGGAGGCCAAAGCCGGTGTAATGGTCACAGAGGGGTTTTGCGGATCAATTTCCAGCACGTTCACCCGAACCGGCCCGGCTGGTAGCCGTTCCGTCAATTGCCTGTGCTGAATGCCCGGGGCAAGCTCCGGACCGGGACTGCTGGCCTTCTCTGGAGAATTGCCAGGCTGACTCAAAAAATGAGGCATATTCAGGGTTAATCGGCTATTTTGCCGAGCCAGCGTGACCGAGCCCGGCAAAACACGCTTGACGAAGATCTGGATGCGCCCATTGCGGCTTTCGATAAATACCCCTTTGAGGTTGGGCTGATTGAACGTTCGGTTTTGCGGAAAGTCGCCCGGGGAAGCGGCGGCCTTGAAGCTGATGGTCATGGGCTTGCCCGGATCATCCTGAACCACCAAGGCCTCCGGGGAGCGACTCAGGGTTAAAACCAGCTGGGTATGTGTCCCGGACTCCAGAAATTGCAACTTATGTAGCGTTGCCGCCACCGGTACCGGCGAGGGTCGCTGAGCCTCGGCCCCTGTGGAAAGCACCGCTATCAGGACAACCGCGTTCAAAAGCACCTGGGCGCTCCGCAGCAACAGCCGATTGAGACAGTAGGCCTTCAAAATGAGTCCAGTCCTCCTGATTGCAGGCGTTCAGCATGATTGGCATCTTAGAGCAAACAACGGAATTGCGGAGCAGCATATCGAATCGCGGCATTGTCCTTTACCGGAGTGCGGGCATGCTTCGGCGAAAAACACCCGCAGCGGCAGATCAATAACGGCAGCAATTGTCACCGGCTTGAAACAACCCGGGTCATACGCCCCTCCGATTGTTCCTGAAATGGTGAATGACCAAAAAATGGATACTGATGTGCTTCTCATTCTCTATCATAATGCCTGATTCTGTTCATTTCAAGTAAACAAAGTCGAAAATCCTCTAGACTTTCGACTTTGTCCGTTTATTTGACTGAGCAAATCCCGTTGGGACGGAAGCAACCGGTGAACTGGGTAGATTAACCTTGTACCGCTGCGCCCATCAAACCGGATTTGACCTGTTGAACGGCATTTTTAACATCCTGATTGGGATCTTTAGCCGCCCGATTCAGCAGCCCCTTGATCACCGGATCGTTGGGACGATCGATATAACCCAGCGCGGTCACCGCTGCGGCTTTCACTGCCGGATTTTCCTTGGG
>DAIDMR010000081.1 GCA_027448865.1 Vampirovibrio sp. | reverse complement strand
GCTCAGCATAACGCCACCCCCGGCAGTCAACGGGAAAACCGATGACCTGAGCAGCCCCATGAACCCGCAGCAACTGGAACTGATCGCCCCGGACATGCAACTGGGCACCCATCGCATTGCCGATTCCGAAAACCTGAGTCGGGAAGCCCTGTGCAGCCTGGGTGTTTTTCTGGCAAAAAAATACACCGACGCCCTGAGCCTGAGTCCGCAGGCCGTGGAGGGCATGACCCCGGGCGCCACCGACACCAACGGTGACGAAGCCTTGTCCCTGTTCAAGGATTACGCCGCCATCAGTGCATGGGCCAAACCCTTTGTGGCGGTGGCCTATCGGGACGCCCTGCTGCAAAAGGCCTTTCAGTTAAACACCAACCAACTAACCGTTGAAGACGGGTTTAAACCCACTCAGCCAGCCACTCGGGCGGAAGCCATCGTCCTGCTGCACGTGATCTTTGGCAACGTGAGTACCCCGGTGCCGGCCCACCCGGAAACAGCGAGTGTCCCAACGTCGATCAACACCGCAAACGGAATGAAAGGCTCCTACAATCCACCGGGGCTGACGACTGGCAGCCAAACCACCGGCAAACCCCCTTTACCGCTGGCCAGCCAGCAAACAACACAGCAGACGACCCCTCAGGGGAGCCAGCGTTTTCAGAAGACCGTGGTGGCTGACTAAACTTGTCACTACTGTGTGCGACTGCTAAGATGGCAACACATTGAATCAACAATGCTTTGGAGTGGATTGTCTGTTATGAGTGAAGCAACTCAACCTGAAAAGCCAGCGGCCAGCGCCGCAGCCACCGCCGAAAAACCGGCTCCCCCCGCAGAACCGCCTTTTACTACCGATGATTTGCAAAGCAGCACGGCCCGCTTTACGCACAAGGCCTGGTACATTTATTACAACAACCGCAAGGACATGACGTTTATTCGGGAAACCGACTTGCGCGCTACGCTGGAAGCCCGTACCACCGGCGGGGCCGAAGAACTGCAAAAGTTATTGACCGAAGCGGGCGCCAAAGCGGTCAGCCGTATGGACAAGCTGATTTCCTTTACCGCCACCCTGGAAATCATCCAGACCGTCATCAAGCATCCCGAAACCTTCAAGGTGGATGCCGTCAAAATTTAGGGCCAGCTCCTTCTTTTAAAAATCTCAAAAAATCCCGGCTTTACGGCTGGGATTTTTTTAGTAGGCGAATCCACAAAAATCTTTTAGAATGATGGCATCGAAGGCAATTGATCAACGTGGCCAGCCGTTGTTGTGGTAAAGGCTTGTGCCCGTGGATCCAGTCGAATGAGTCAGTCCAGTTAGAGAGATCGGATAGAGCGTAGGAGAGAACGTAGTGTTTAGGCGAATTTTTGCCGTGCTATTGGTGACGGCAAGTATTGTAGCCGTGTTAGTCAGCGGCCGGGGCATTGCCGCATCCGCAGGCAAGACCCCTCCAGCGAAAACCCCGCACAGCGGGCCCATGACCCGCAGCGGCAACCAGACCTGGCAGATGGTCAGCATTCCCTTGCGGTTGGTGACCGGGGCCACAGGCTTGGCCATTGGGGCCATTCACGGAGGCTTGCAGGGCGTGGTGGCCACAGAAGAGCAATTTGCCCAAGGCACCTTTGGCGAAGCGGAACAAAATCCATTGCTGGTGCCGGTGGGTCTCATTGGCACCATTGCCGCCGTACCGGTTGGGTTAGCCACCGGAGCCCCTCAGGGGGCAGCCCAGGGAGGCACTGCCGGATACCAGCTGTGGGATCGTTTTTAGGGAGTCGATTTTAGCCAACCTCCCATTTTTTGAGAGCAGTCCCCCATCCAGAGGATTTTGGGTGGGGGATTCTTCATTTTATTTCCGCTTTACCGAAATGCAGATCAGGCGACATTGTATTTGGCCAAAAGCCATGCACAATCCCAACAGTGCGCTTTAACGCAAGAAGGAAAGCAGCCATGGAACTGAAAGGTTACGTTTACGCCAATGATGGGCTGACCATTTCCATCAAGGCCATGCACACCCAAATGTCCCTGCTCAATGTGCATACCGACAACATCGCCAACTACGGCATTCCCGGCTACCAGAAAAAAAGCCCGGTCATCACCTCCTTTGCCGAAGTATTGGGCCCCAACGCCGTCGATTCCGCCACCAATACGGAGATTGGTCGCCTGCGTCGCTCCGGCTACCCGCTGGATGTGGCCCTGAACACCAAAGGCTATTTTCAGAAACTGAACGCCTATGGCGGAGTCGATCTGACCCGGGACGGCCGCTTTCAGCTGGATAAGGACGGGTACTTGAAAGCACTGGATGGCAAACGGATTTTATCCGCCTCCGGTCTACCCATCCGCCTGCCCTACATTCCGGAGAATCTGGAAAAAGAACTGAAAATAACGCCCGGTGGTGAGGTACTGCTCTACAACCTGAAAAAAGGCAGTGTGACCTCGGCGGCCACCATCGGTGTGGCCAACGAACAGGGCTCCGCCGCCAGCGAAGTCGATATGAAACAGGGCTACGTGGAAGATTCCAACGTGATGCTGCAGGATGAGTACATGGCCATTATGCCCCTGCGGCGGGAATTTGAAGCCAACCGGCAAATGTTTATTGTGCAGAACGACAACCTGTCCCGCATGATTCAGGAATTGGGCCGAGCCCAGTAATGAATCCCATCAACCAAAGGCTTTTCCAGCCCTGATTTTCATCCGATTTTTGAGTTCCGATCCAACTTTTCAAAACTTTGTTTAAAGGAGTCCGAATATGCTTGATGTGATTATGAAACTGGCTGCCAGCAACGCCAGCAAGCAGTTTCAGTCGTTAGGTTCCATCTCCAACAACATTGCCAACTTCAACACCACCGGCTACAAAGCCCAACGTTTTGAGCAGTACCTGACCAGCGATGATCGACTGGAAGGCACCGTAAAAGTGGACGCCAGCAAAGGGCTGGCCATGATTACCAAGCGGGAACTGGATATTTCCGTGGACGGGTTTGGCTACATTCCGGTCACTCAACCGGACGGCACGGTGGCCTACACCCGCGACGGCAGCCTGACCCTGAACAGCAAGGGCTACATTGTCAATCACCGGGGCGATATTGTGGCCGATGGCATTCAAGTGCCCATCGATTACGAAAAAATTCAAATCCGGGAAGACGGGGAAGTTCGGGTTAAAACCCCTAAGAATCAGGACTTCAACGTCATTGGCAAAATCACGCTGGCCAAATTCCCCAACCCGGAAGCCCTGAAAAATCTGGGCTACAACAAGCTGGCCCCCACCCCCGACTCTGGCGAGCCTATTGCCGACATCAACAGCAAAATCAAGCAAGGCACCCTGGAACGATCCAATGTCAGCGTGCACATGCAAATTGACCAGGTGCTGCGCCTGAACGCCTCGCTCATCTCCAACCTCCGGATTATCAAATTCGCCGACGAACTCTACCGTCAGTCCGTCAACCTCAGACAGTAATTAAATGACTCGTACTAAAGGAGCAACCCCGTGGACTTTTTAGACAACGCGCTAGGCCCCTCGCTTCAGTATCTGAACGCCATTTCCTCCCGGCAAAAGCTGACCAGCGCCAACATCGCCAATGCCCACACGCCAGGCTACACGGCTCGCAGCGCCAGCTTCGCCGAAGTGCTGAAAGCGGAGAACCCCTTTGAGACCAACCTGTCCCAGCGCATGGGCAGCAAGCTCAGCGAAATGAACCACAACACCGGCACCTCGGTGAATCTGCAAAAAGAGCTGGTCGACATGCAGAAAAACCTGCTCTTCTACAGCATGACCACCCGGCGAGCCGCCAGTATTGTGACCGTCCTCAAAAGCGCCAGCCAGGTCGGCAGATAAATAAGCCCCGTCAGCCAGAGAAGCATCGCCATGCCTACTTCCCAATCCCACAACCCGGCCTTTCGCTTTCGTCCACAAGCCTGGACGGCAGAGGCGCAGTGCCTGCAATTGCGCAATCCCTGGCGTCGCTTGTGGGCCAAAGCGCTGGACTTTAGCCTGGCTGGCCTTATAACGGCTGGACTCATCACGCTCATCGGGCAGCCCCAAGCCCTGCAGGCCAGCACGGCACTGCCCTGTCTGGCCCTCAGCACCATCGCCTGTGACACCCTGTTCCTGACCCATTGGGGCACCACACCGGGCAAACGGCTGTGGGGCCTGACTGTTCAAACCCAGCGCCAAAACCCGCTCTCCTGGGAATCATCTCTCGCCCGCTCCGTTTGGGTGAACGGTCTGCTGTTCCTCTCAGCCCTGATTCCCCTAATGCCCTTTGTCCTGCTGGTCTACCAGAAACAACGCCTGTGTCGTAGCGGCTTTACCAGCTGGGACGCCCCCCAGCAAACCCTGGTTTATCGACTTGATTCAAGCTATCACACGCCCTGAGCCAACCCGAGGATTGAACCCCCATGACATTATCCGGATCACTCGATATCTCCGTCCAAGGTTTAAGCGCTCAATCCGAGCGGATGAAAGTCCACGCCAACAACATCGCCAACGTGAATACGCCCTTCTACGAACGCAAAATTCCGGTACTGATGGAAAACCAGCAAATGTCCTTTCAGGATGTCATTGCCGGTATGCGCAAAGGGGTGATCACCACCGGGGTTTCCTACGGGCCCGGCGGAACCATCCTGGCAGGCGTGGTGGCCGATAAAACCCCCGGCAAGCGCATTTATGAGCCGGGCCACCCGGAAGCGGACAAGGACGGCTACGTCACCCTGTCCAACGTAAACCCCATGACCGATATGGCCGATGCCTTCAATACCTCCCGCCTGTACGAGGCCAACCTGGCCGTGATTGGCGTGGTCAAGAACATGGCCAACAAAGCGCTGGAAATTGGCCGGGGCGGCTAATCCTTAAGAAGCGCCAAACCCAAGCGGCGACCCAACCCGGTCAAAAAAATAACAAAACGAACCAGAAAAAGGACAAAAGGAAATGACCCTGTTTGGACTCAGCGGAAATACAGCCATGATGGCAGCCGGCGGCATTGAGGCCATTGAAAGCCGTATGCGCCAGATTGAAGGTATGATTAGCACCGTGCGGGGGCCGCAACCGGTCGCCCCCGGCAACGCCGCCGCCTTGCCCACTAATCCGCTGAGTGAGACCCTGCCAACGGGGGCAGTCAACCAGCCCAAGCCCTTTCAGTTTTTCCTGCAGCAAGCCGGAGCCGCCAGTGTCAATCAGCGCAAGGCTGAAGTCCAGCCGCTGGTAGAAAATCTAAGCAGCCGGTTCGGGCTGGATAAAAATCTGGTCAACGCCCTCATCCAGCAGGAATCAGGCTTCAACCCCAACGCCGTTTCCAAAGCCGGAGCCATGGGACTGATGCAACTGATGCCCGGCACCGCCCAGCAGCTGGGGGTCACCAACCCTCAGGATCCGGCCCAGAATCTGGAAGGGGGCATGCGCTACCTGAAGGGCCTGCTCAATCAGTTCAACGGAAATATCCCGCTGGCCCTGGCCGCTTACAACGCGGGCCCCGGGGCGGTCAACCGCCATCAAGGTATCCCCCCCTACAAAGAAACCCAGAACTACGTGCGCAATATCCTGTCCCTGTACCTGCAAAATCAGCAGACCGCAACGCCCAACACTTAAGGCAGCGCCTTACGGCAACCACGCTTATCATAACAACGGAGTTTAACCCATGAACATCGGCTACATTCCCAAGCTCTCCATGACCGAAGGGATCAAAAGCCCCTTCCAGGCCGCCATGCCCAAACTGCAATTACAGGGCGAAGTGCAAAAACCCGACTTTCAGAACGCCCTGATGAAAACGCTGGACAGTGTCAATCAAACCGCCCAGGCCCCGGACGCCATGATGCATGAAGCCATGACCACCGGCGGCGTGGACGTGCATGACGTGATGGTAGCCAACGCCAAGGCGGAACTGGTGATGAGCGTGACCACGCAGGTAGCCACCAAAGTGGTGCAGGCCTACGATCGCATCCTGCAAATTCAGATTTAAAAAGCCTCAACTCCTCCATTCTCAGGAAAGCTGGCTTCGGAAGATCCATCAGTCAACCGATAAAAGGCACTGCTGTTTCACCGTAAGATAACAGTGGCTCATTCCAGCGTGATGGGTCCCTATTGGACGCAGGAAGCACAAATCAATGCCCCCCCAAATACAAGCCTTACTGCAAAACAAGCGAATGCTGGCCATTGTGGCCGGCGTTTTAGGCTTGATTCTGATTGGGGCGGTGGTGTTGGTCAGCCAAAGCGGCGCCCCCAAGGATATGGGCCAGCAAAAGCTACCCGCCAAAGAAGAGGATCGCAAACTGGCCCTGGTCAACAGTACCGGCAAGGCCATTGAAATTCAGGCTTTGCTGGCCCGGGAAAACGTGCATTTATACAGCAAGGGTGATGGCGACAAAATTACCCTGTACTTTGAGCCGGACACCACCAACAATCAGCGGGATCAGGCCTTGATCACCCTGGTACAGTCAGGCTTGATGGATAAAAACGTGGGCCTGGAAGCCTTTGATAAAGGCGACTTGACTGCTTCTCGGGAGGAAAAGCGCATCAAACTCATCCGCTCCCAGCAAGGGGAAATTGCCCGGTTGATTAAAAAAATTGATCCCATTGAAGACGCCTCCGTGAATATCGCCATTCCGGAGCAAACCCTGTTCCGCAGCGAAATGCAGCCCTTGTCCGCCACCGTGCAGGTGACCCTGCCCACCGGCAGCCGCCTGACCAAAGCACAGGTGAAGGCGGTGACCAATCTGGTGGTCGGCAGCCTGCAAGGGCTGGACGCTTCTCACGTCACCGTCACCGATACCAATGGCAACACCTACAGCAGCGTGCTGGATAACGGCACGGAAATCACCGACAAAATTGAAGAACAAGACAGTTACATGCAGCAAAAGGTGGCCACCCAGCTGGATCGTCTAGTGGGCGCCGGGAATTACGTGGTCACCGTCAGTACGGAAGTGCGTCAGGCCACCCGGGAAACCATGACCCAGGAATTCGATCCGCAAGGGGCCGTAGTCAGTACCAAGCAGGCCTTTAACGAGAATCTCAATTCAAATGGCTCAGGCCCAGGCGCCGGAGGCCCTACCAGCAGCCTGCTGCCCAGCAGTCTGCAAAGCGCTGTCACCGGTGGAGGAAGCAGCAACAAGGATTACAACCGCAACGGGGTGGAAGTCACCTACAGCAACTCCAAAACCCAGTGGGTGGAAACCCGCCCGGTGGGCATGGTGGAAGATATTTCAATCGCCGTCACCATTGATGGCAGCCATTTCCCGCAGGGGATGAGCGTGAATGAGCTACAGGTTTTACTGGCCAAGGCAGCCAGCCCCAAAGTGCGCCCGGAGAATGTCAGTATTGCCCAAAGCAACATGCGCAAACTGACGCCGGTTTCCAGCTTAGAGGGCGCGGACGCCACTGGCAGCGGCGGCTCCGATTTAACGTGGTTATACTGGGCCGGAGGCACTATCCTGCTTTGCGTGTTGGCCATTGTACTAATCGGCATGATGCAAAAAGGCGGCAGTAAAGTGCCGGAAGAAGCCATCGCCTATACCCAGCAGGAATTACAACAGCTACGACAATTCGCCAGCCAGCAGCAGGCCCAGTTGCAAGCCACCCAGCAACAGACCCAGATGATCCTGGAAGCCCAGCAAAAGCAAATGCAGCAGGCTCAGGAACTGGAAAGCAAGTTAATGGAGTCCCAGAAACGCCTGGGAACCGGCGGGGGCATTCAGCAGGTCTTGCAAGAATTAAAAGAAGAGGTGGGCGGTGAGGCGCTGGATGATGATACCCTCGATCTGGAAATTAAAAACTGGATTGAGTCATCCTGAACCCCACAGCACTCCCCGAATGTCGCTTAAGGAAGCACCGTCCATCATGTCCATCTCCGCCTTTCCCAGCAGATTACAACGAGACGAACGATGACCCAGCCATTATTTCATTCCGAACAAGTTGCCGCCGAGTGGGCCTCTCGCATTTGCGACCGATTGGACAAAGTCGGCGTTCCCAAGGAGGAGATTGAGGAAACCCGCAATATCATCTTTGCCTTCACCCGCATTGCCGCCGATGAACTGTCCAAGGATCGCACCATCAAATTGCCTTACAGCCAGGATGTTTTAACCGTAGACGCGGCTACGGCCCACCAGATTATCGACTTATTCCTGCGCGGCATCAACCACTGCGCCAAAAAACTTCGGGACTCCCGCCTGGACTGGGAGCGCCGTAAAACCATTCTGGAAACCCTGGCCTGGAAGCTGTTCAATTTATCAAAAATAATGGTCGGCTTTTTGCAACATCCTCCCGAAAACTTTCCCGTGTCCCTGGAGAACCCCAAAGATTTGCAATTGATGATGAAACAAAGCGCCGATGTTTTATTGCGGGAGGAAACCACCGGCATCCGGGGAGGCACCCTGCCTCTGCCCTGGCAGCCATAAATCGGCCCGTTCTTTTCGGTTTTATTATTAAGGAAGAGACGTTTTCACAGAATCGCAGTCAACAGGTTTACCAGTCAACCGATTCAAACGATTGTAACCGGATTCATCAGCCCCCAGAACGGCAAACCATTCGCCCATGAGCAACTTCAACGAACAAGCCATCCTAGAGCAAGCCAACCAGTTGGTTTTTCTTCGCGCGCAAAGCTACGACCTGAGCGAGGATGAAGCCACCGGATACGCCCAGTTCGTGGCCAGTTTCAATCAGGTGGCCATCACGGAACTGGCCAAGGAGACGGGCATCATTCTGCAAGAAGGGGCTGAGCCCATCGCCATTGACGATGAAAAAGCCCTGCAAGCCCTGACCCTGTTTGGAGAGGGGATACTATACTGCATCTTGCGCTGCCGGGACTACAACCTGCCGGGCGAGCTGGCCGAACAGTTCACCCAGCAGGTGGCTTTACACGTCTACGAACAGGCCAAACAGGTGGTAGCGGCTACGCACGGTCAGGAGCGCACCCCGGAGTTCCAGTTTACCCAGGCTCAGCAAGCGGAATTTGTTACTCAGGGTGCCGAAAGCGCCCTCATACACTACATCAACGAATATGAAAAAGCCTATGGGCCCATCAACCCCGAGCCCGAATCCGAGCTGCCCCAAGCGGAACCACAGCCACAGGTCGCTCTTCCCCCGGAGGAGTCGCCCACCAATACATCGGCCCCAGAGAGCGTATCACCGCCACCACAGCCCACAACCGCCTTGCCCGAGAATCCTTCACAACGTCAGAACGCCGAGAAATACGCGGCGGTGGCCTTACTGCTGGATACCCTTCCCCCACCCAAACGGGCCCGACTGATGCGGACCTTTGACGGCGACGAAAAGGAGCTGATTACTTTTTACAGCCACCCCCACAACATTGAAGCCCATCTGGATATTCAACAAGTGGCCGCCGAATTAAAAAAGCTGAAAAGCGTTCTGGCTTCCAAGAACAAGAAAATGGAAAGCGCTGCCCATCCAGGCATCCACTCGCTGGTGGACCAGATCTCCCGGGAAAAACTGTTATCATGTTTAAAAGATGAGCGTCCAGTGGTGCAACGCTTTGTGATGGCCCATCATTCAGGGGCTGCGGACTACCCTCAGAACGCGGAGGAATGGACGGTGCCATCGTTATCACCCCGCCTGCAGGGCATCCTCTATCAGTACCTGAGCAAGCGCCTTGCCCCGGAACGAGAGCAAAGCCTTCCCAACACAGGAAGCCCCTGAAGAATGATCATCAAGAAGCGTCGGACACCCAGCCAGCCCCACCCCGGCGATCAGACCGAGGCAAACACTGTCGTTCCAAGCGCTCCCCCCGCTCCGCCGCCAGTGGAATGGAATGAGGAGACCGTTGAGGCCGGTCTGGTTCCGGAACGGCGGCAGGAGGATCGGCGCAACGATCGTCGCCGGGGTTACCGCCGCATTGAGGACAAGGATTTAATCAGCAAAGCCCACCTGGAAGCCGTGGCCATTAAAGAGCAGGCCGAGGAAGCGGGCTTTGAAGAAGGTCTGGCCAAAGCGGAGGCCACTCTGGAGGAATTACGACACCAATTCGCCAAACTGCTGAGCGGGCGCGAGGAAGCCTTGCAATCCGTGGCCAAGGAAATCGGGTCGCTGGCGGTGGAGGTGGCTGCCCGGATTATTAAAACCGAAGTGAGCTGCGATGACACGCTGGTGATGGGCATGGTGAAAGACACCATTCAGAAACTGGGGCGCAACCCCAAGAGCGTGCTGGTCAAAGTCAATCCGGATGACGCCGCCAGCGTGCGCCAGTTTTTAAAGAGCGACCCCATCCCCAACCTGAACGCGGAAATGATTATTATGGAAGACGCCAGTGTGGACCTGGGCAGCTGCGTGGTAGAGACCAACAGCGGCCTGATCGACGCGTCCTTCAGCACCCAGCTGGGCATTTTACGGCGACTGGTCAGCACCGGCGCTGAAGGGGGTGCCTAATGGCCCAACCACAAGGCGGCCAGACCTTTACACTGCCTTCCGCCTCGGAATTAACCATGAGCATCCTGATTTGCGCTCTGGTAATCGTCATCTTGCTGCCCATGCCGGTCTGGTTGCTGGATGTCATCCTGACCATGAACATCTCCCTGGGCGTCATCTTGCTGATGATGTCCCTGTACGTACAAAAACCACTGGATATGGCCGCTTTTCCCTCCATCATCCTGGTGGGCACCATGTTCCGGCTGGCCCTCAGCATCGCCGCCACCCGCTCCATCCTCTCCAAAGGGGAGGCCGGGGGGATTATCCACGCCTTCGGTGAATTGGTGACCGGCGGCAACCTGATTGTGGGGGCGGTCATCTTTATCATCATTACCCTGGTGCAGTTTATGGTTATTACCAAAGGCGCCGAACGGATTGCGGAAGTGGGCGCCCGTTTTGCCCTGGACGCCATGCCCGGAAAACAAATGACCATTGACGCCGACTTTAACGCCGGTCTGATTTCCCCGGAAGAAGCCATTAAAAAGCGGGAAGACCTGCAACGGGAATCCGCCCTGTTCGGCTCCATGGACGGTGCCATGAAGTTCGTTAAAGGAGACGCCATCGCCGGTATCATCATTACCGTCATCAACGCCATTGGCGGCTTGGCCATTGGCATGCTGATGAACGGCATGGCCATTGATGAAGCCCTGCAGCACTACACCATCCTCACCGTGGGGGACGGCTTGGCCGCCCAGGTTCCGGCCCTGCTGATGTCAGTGGCCTCCGGCCTGATGATGAGCCGTTCCACCGCCAACGAGGGCAGTTTGGCCAAAGATTTATTCGCTCAGGTCCAAGGCAAACCCTATGGTCTTATTTTTTCGGCCTTTTTCCTGGCCCTCATTGGCCTATCCGGACTCTTTGGCACTGGTATGCCCATTTGGGCCTTTCTACCCATTGCCCTGGGGCTGGGCGCCATCGCCTTCAGTGTGTTTTTAACCACCGACGTGCAACAGCAACTGGGTCAGCTGGATCAGGTCAAAGAAAACATGAGCGAGTTGATCAACCCCAACCGCATGTACGAAAAACTGGGCGTCGATCCGCTCAGCCTGCAAGTGGGGAACGATCTGCTGGTCATTGCCGACCCCGATCAGGACGGGCAACTGCTGGGTAAAATCGCCGGTCTGCGCTCCCGGATGACCGATGAACTGGGCTTTATTCTGCCCAACATCCGCATTATGGACAGCGTCAGCATTGGCCCCAACGAGTACCTGATTTCCATCCGCAACAACCCGGTGGCCTCCGCCAACGTCTATCCGGGTCGATACATGATTCCAGCCAGCCAGTTCCAGATGTACAACCTGACCCCGCCCAAAAACGCCATTATGGACATGGAGCCCACCTTTGGGATTGAGGAAGCCTACTGGCTACTGCCCCAGGAAATCCCCGAGCAACTGCAAAAAAACGCCATTGACGCCACCGACGCCCTCATTGAGCATCTGAAAGAAGTGGTCATTAAACACGTGGATGAAGTGATGGCCAAAATGGACGTGCTAAAACTCATGGAGCTGGTGCGCCAGCAGGATCAGTCCATCATTCAGGAGCTGGTGCCCAACATCCTGACCCCCAACGACCTGCGCAAAATCTTCGTCAACCTGGTGCGGGAAAAAGTCTCCATCAAGGACATTATGTTTGTCTTTGAGCGTCTGAGCGACTACGCCCGCTTCAGCAAAGAGCCCGACATTCTCTCCGAGCGTCTGCGGGCCGCCCTGGGTCGACAAATCTGCCTGTTACATGCCGATAAAAATAAAAACCTCTACGCCGTCACGCTCTCCAACGAATGGGAAAAAATTCTGGATGACAGTTGCCAGCGCACCGAGCTGGGCACCATGTTCCTGCTGAACCCCCTGCAAGTGCAAGAGTTGATTGAAATCACCGGGGAAACCCTGCGTCGGGTCCAGCAAACCTACGATCGGGTGCCGGTCATCCTCTGTTCGCCGCGCATTCGCCTGCCCCTCTTCCAATTGCTGGATCGGCACATCCCCATCATCACCGTTATGTCCTACAGCGAGTTGATTCCTGATATTCAGGTGCAGGCCGTGGGCACCATTGGCACCAGTGATTTTGCCGATAACTACGGGTATTCAGCGTAAAAAACTGGCGCTTTTTGAATCGCTTTTTTATGACTGATTTCAGAGGGGCTCTGCCCCTCTCGCTCCCCGTTGGAGGGGGACAGAGTCCAGCGCACGCGCTGTCCCTCTCCAAACCTCCCACGCATTCAATGTCATCCCGCTGGTTAAGGCGCTCTGTCATTCCCGCGAAGGCGGGAATCCAGAAAAAAATGGCCGGAAAACGTTTTTATGGCTGGCCTAAGCGCTTTAACTGCCCCCGTCCTTATGAGCAAGAATAATAAACCCCAAAACCCCAAAAAGCGCACTTTAAAAACGAAAAGAACTCGGGCAAAACCTCCCATGCACTTGTTCTACCCTGTGATTTTAAAATTGCGCTTATTCCCTGCTATGATAAACACACTATGAGAATTATCGCTTGTCTAGCCGCCTCACTGGATGGCCGTATTGGCTCCGCCACCAACCTGAAAGACCGCATCGGCACCTCAGCCGATCTGGAGCATTTACTGACCGTTCGCAATCAGGCCAACGCCATTCTGTGCGGCGGAGAAACCTTCCGCCAACATGCCACCATTCGCAAAGGTAACCAACAAGATCGCCCACCCCTCCAGTGTATCCTGACCCGGCGTTTTGCCCTTCCCCCGGAAGCCAGACTGTTTCAACAAAGCATTACCACCGATCCACCCACTCCCATCCTGATTGTCTCCCCCCCAGTCAGCCCCACCGGAAATTCAAAGCCAATACCCGAACCACGTGGAGTGGCTGACCACCGGCGACGGCAATCCCGTGCACGTCATCCTGCAAGCATTCTCTGAAAAAGGCATTCAAACCCTCATGGTGGAAGGCGGCGGCCATATTATGAGCCTGTTTTTACAAGCCCAGGCCATTGATGAACTGTACCTGACGGTCTGCCCCTTGCTCTTGGGCGGACAAAGCGATCCGGGTCTGGTTACCGGGCTGGGCTTTCCAGTGGCGCAAGCCCCACGCACGGAAGTCATTCAAGCCGACTGGCGGGGACAGGAACTGTACCTGCACCTCCGGCTACATTACCCACAGCCCTGCTGAAGTAGCTCGACGAAGCGACTTGCCTGTAGAAGCACAAGCGCTCGGGCGCTGCTAATTTCAACGCTTTTTAAACGCTGTTTTTACGATGTGGCTGTTCAGTCTTATTTCATGAGGGCTTCAAAAGAAACCGGCACCACGTCCTGGGCCAACTGCTGCAAAGCATCGGCAAACAGGCGAATTTCGTACTGGGCGCCCGCATGGGTGCGCAGATGAATGAAATTGACCAACGCCTGCAAGGATACCGTCCAGTAAAATTCGGTATAAATGTTCAACGGCAATACGCCACGGGCCTGCTCTCGGGCCACCCCATGCTCCAGCAAGCGATGGTATAAATCCAGCGCCTTTTGGCAGTGGTGCTTATACTCGGCCATTAGCAGGCCATCGGGATCCTTCACCAAGTCATCGGTCGAGGCCTGCTTGTTATCCTCGGATTGCTTGCGAAAGCCCTCGGGAGTGAAGAAGTGGAAGTCGCTGGCATCCACATACCGCAGGCTAATCTCGTTCCAGGCGTGATCCACGGTGGCCGCATCGGTGTAAGCGATCCCCACCACGTGCTTGTACCACTGACGGGCCACAAATTCCGGCACCTTGCAATGAAACTGGAACTGCACATGGCGAAACGGACTCCAGTGCTTGTGTTCCGCCAGATAGCGGATCAGTTTTTTATCCCCTTCAGAGAGGGTGGTTTTGCGCTTGCCGAAAGAAACCCGTGCGGAGTTGACCACCGTCAGATCAGAACCCGGTGGTTGTTCTCGATGGTTAATGTCGAGCATGTCCAATACTTATAAATTTCTGTAAATCTTCAGCTTCGATGTAAATCTT
>DAIDMR010000080.1 GCA_027448865.1 Vampirovibrio sp. | reverse complement strand
CATGGGTTCTGCGGCGCTCATCGCCGACGTTTTTCCGCAAATCCAGGAAATCACCCTGAACACCAACTTGCAGGAAACGGCTGTCTGCAACCTGGGCTCAGTCAATCTGGCCCGGCACGTGGAAAACGGAGCCATCAACTACGAACGACTCAGTGAAAGCGTTCGTCTGGCCGTGCGCATGCTGGATAACGTGATTGACATTAACTACTATCCCACCCAGGAGGCTAAAGAGGCCAACATGAAGCACCGGGCCATCGGCTTGGGCATGATGGGTTACCAGGAGATGCTCTATCAACTGGATATTCCGTTTGCTTCGGAAAAGCACCTGGCAGTGGCGGATGAGTTGATGGAACGCTTTAGCTACGAGGCCATTAACGCTTCCGCGGAATTGAGCGAAGAACGCGGCCATTACGCCAGCTTCAAGGGTTCCAAGTGGGATCGGGGTATTTTCCCGCTGGATACCATTGATATGCTGGAAGCGGAGCGCGGCCTGCCCATTGAATGTGATCGCACCCAGCGCCTGGATTGGGCCAGCCTGAAGGCCAAGGTGGCCAAAACGGGCTTGCGCAATTCCAACCTGATGGCCATTGCCCCCACCGCCACCATTTCCAACATCGTGGGCACCACCCCGTGCGTGGAACCCACCTTCAAAAACCTGTTTGTGACCTCCAACCTGTCCGGCGAGTTCACGGTCATTAACCAGTGGCTGGTGCAGGATTTAGAAAAACGCGGCTTATGGGGTCCCAACATGGTGGCCGCACTGAAGGCCGCCGATGGTCAGCTCTCCAAGCTGAAAAACATTCCAGCCGATCTCAAGGAAAAGTACCCGGAAGTGTTTGAGATCGATCAAACCTGGTTGATTCGGGCTTGCGCCGTGCGGGGCAAGTGGATCGATCAGTCTCAATCGCTGAACCTGTTTGTGGCCAAGCCCAGCGGCAAGTTACTGCACGAACTGTACACCACCGCCTGGAAAATGGGCCTCAAAACCACCTATTACCTACGAACCCTGGGGGCCAGCCAAGTGGAAAAATCCACGGTGGATCAATCCCAATTCGGGAAAACCCACTTGCGGCAAGCCGAAACCCAGCCTCAGGCCTGTAGCATCGATAACCCCGATTGCGAAGCCTGCCAGTAAACCCAAGTTACTTTCATACGCTTATGAGGTTCCCCTCTTCCCCGGTTTAGTACCGCGCGGAAGAGGGGCTTTTTTTATTTATAGCCTGAGCCGGATCCACAAGATTTACCATTACAATATCCACCTGCCGTATTGACCGGACTGGGCAGGGAGGCCGAAGCGGGCGAGGAAACTGGAGAAGTAGCACTGGTACCACCACCAGCACTGGCCACAGCTGGTGCGTTGGTGGATTGTCCCCCCATTTGCGAAACCAGGCCTGCCAGCACCCCTTGCATGGACTTACCCAGGGCATTTAAACCGCCAATGGCCACCACCACCACCAAGGCCAATACCAGCCCATATTCGGCCAGACTTTGCCCGTTCACGGACTTTACCCTAAAACACTGCAATCGTTTCAAGACGGTCACCCTTTTTTGTAGATACTACCCACTGATTACAAACCTTTTTCAGAAACCCAAATTTCAAGAATAGTATTTGCATCGGTTTCGGTCAGCACCGCCTGAACTTGAATAATTTGTTACAATTATTAACTACGTTTGTTTTTAAATTGCTTTGGATTGGGTTTTGGCGTGGTTTCTAGTCGGGTAACACGATGGCAAAGGGTTGCGCAAACAGGCTACCGTTCATTACTGTGGGTACTGGGCTTATGGGTTTTGGGCATAGCGTTGATGCCACTGGGCAAAATGGCCTTTGCCTGGGAGCTGGATCTGCTGAATATTGTGCAGCAGTGGCGCCCTCCCCAACCTCGTGCGCATCAAAGTCCCATCCGGTTAATCAGCATTGACGCCAAAACCGAGGCCAATCCCACTTACCGGCGTCTGTTCGGTGCCAGCTTCTCCCGACGGGCCGCTGGTTACGCCATCCGCTTCCTGAATCGAACGCAACCCAAAGCGGTCATTCTGGATATCAGCTTTAATGGGGGAGACCACCTCGACGATCGAGCCGGGGATCAGTTTTTGGTCAACAGCATTAAAGGACACCCTCCCGTCATTTCTCAGCTCATGTTTGAGAATCTGGGCCCTTCGGCCCAGCGCTGGGAGGCACAACCAAAGGCAGTTCAACAAGCCCTATTGGTCCGTACAGTCAAGGTTCAGGGCCTCGACAACTTCCCCGTGTATCAACGCCAGAATCGCTACGATAGTCTGGTAGCACCCTACACCGCCCTGCTGAAAAGTCCCATGCGCTTTCACTCTGCCACTCTGGGCACCTTTACCACCGATTTAAGCGGGCAGTTCATTGATACTCAAGCCAAAATCAGGCGATGGGCCGTTTTTTCTCAGTACGGTGGTCACATCTACGCCTCCCTGCCTTTGGCGGCCGTTGCCCTGGGGCAGAAAGACTTTACCATCAACCGGCAGGGGCAACTGCGCTGGGCAGAGCGTCACCTGGATCTGGGAGCCGACGGCTCGCCCTTGATTAAATGGTATGGACAGGGCGTGAACCCCCAACAGCCCGTGTACCCGGAATACTCGTTTGCCGATGTGGTTCTCTCGGAACTGAGTCTGGCGTGTCAGGAAAACCCGGCAGCAGCACTGTGCCAAAGACAGGACTTACCCAAGAAGCCCTTGATCCAGCCCGATCAGTTTCGAAATCAGTTCACCCTCATCGGCTTTGTCAATCCCAACTTCGACGTTCACCCCACCATCTATAGCAGTCGTTATCCGGGATTTTATATCATGGCCAATGTGCTGGATAACGCCCTTCACAACGATTTCGTTCGGCCCGCACCCGGTTGGATCAATGTGGTTTGTCTGCTGGGCCTGCCGACACTGCTCGGCCTGTCTATTTCCCGATTCCCGTCCACCCTCATCAACCTGCTGATGGGCCTTTGTCTGGCCGCCGGACATTTTTTAATTTGCCTGCATGCCTATGATGAATGGAATATCTGGATATACGCCATTTACCCCATCCTGGCTCTGGCCCTGTGCTTTAGCGGGTTGTACGCATACCGGTACGCCAAGGAACACAAACAGCGCCTGCAAATGCGTTATGCCTTTGGCAAATACGTCTCGCCCACCGTACTTAAAATAATTGAACAACAAGCGGGCCAGATAACGCTGGGAGGGGAGCGCCGGGAAATGACCTTTCTATTCAGTGATATTCGGGGTTTTACGGCATTTTCCGATCAAAATGAGCCCGAAGTGGTGCAAACCTATCTCTCTCAATACTTTTCCACCATGAATGGCATTATCATGCACCAGTACCAAGGCTCCATCAACAAACTGATGGGGGATGCCATTATGGCCTACTGGGGATTTCCTTTAAATCATGAGGATCACGCCTTTTTGGCCGTCAGCGCCGCCATGGCCATGCGAGACGCCATGGAGGCCTGGCAAAGCCAAGAGGGCCAGTTACCCATACAAATGGGTATCGGCATCAACACCGGAGAGGCAATGATTGGCAACATCGGCTCCGAAGATTTTATGGACTTTACCGTGATTGGCGACGCGGTCAATGTGGCCTCCCGACTGGAAGGCATGAACAAAGCCTTCGGCACCACCATTGTTATTTCTGCGGCCACCTATCAAAAAGTGCGAGATCGGATCAAGGCCCGCAGCCTGGGATGGTGTGAATTAAAAGGGAAAAGCGAACCTGTGGAAATTTTTGAACCGCTGGAGCTGCTCCCTTCCGCCCGGCCATAATATTCCCCTCACCAGTTTAAAAAATGTTACAACCTATCCGGCTTCGATAGCGGTTCGGTTTTGTAAAAAGAACCATTTGACTCAGCCGTATTTTGCACTAGCATGCTGTTGATTCAAGTGTTTACTGTGTTCGAAGTTTAAAAAACAATCAAAATCAACTTTGAATCCAGTCTCAAGTGGCCAATCTATAAGCTATAAGAAGGTTTATCATCTTATGATTAATACGACTTCACCGTTTCCTCAGCCACGATTTGCTGGCAAAAAAGCACAAAACAAACCCTCTGTGTTTAAAACCGCGCTGATCGGCTCTTTATTGGCTTCATCCGGTGCCGGGGCTTCGCTCACGGGCGCAAAGCCAAACCAGGATAAGAACGCCCTGACGCAGGTCTCCCCTCTTGGGGTCGATCACAACCACCGGGCGCTCGCTTTGACCCAAGGTAAACAAACCGATTGGGATGCGCTGATTCTGGATGAACCGGGAGATGCCTTTGAAGCGGGCTCTGAGGATGAAAAAGTACTCACCGATGATGCGGAAAGCAAAGCCAGCCAGCGAAAACTATTGAACACAGACGCCAGCAGGCCCTCGGGACGTCGGCCCTATGCGGCAGCAGTTGCCTCACCCAGTCTTTTAAAAGAGAAAGCCGCTCAGGCCGCCTGGAACGCCTCCAGTCTCACCCCACGGAATTATGAATTATTCGGTAAAATAACCTTTCCCTTTACCAAGCCCATGCGGCCCGCCCCCTTAAGGCCTTATACCGAAGCCAGCATCAAGGCCGAATTGTTGCCCTTCCTCAACAAAATTACCAAGGGGGACAAACTAAAAAACGCCCAGGCCTTGGCCGTGTTTAATGACCCCATTCTTAAAAGGAAGGCCCCAGACGCCAAAATCAGAGCGGGACTCGCCAGCATCAAGGCCCTGGGATTTGATGCAGTCATTGATGCTTACAAAAGCAACGTTTTCTCTGAAATAATATTCAACACTATTCCCTACAAAGGAGCCATTGGCTACAGCGTCAGACTTCAGGGAGAAAACCAACAGCGGGTGTGGTTAGCTCCGGAATATAAAGGGGAAGACTGGAGGCTTTTCATTGAAACGTTGCTCCATGAAGCCCTACATCAAAGAGCTAAAATTAATAGTGGTAATGCCGAGGAATTAATCGCTGCTGCAACCACCGTACCGGTTAATGTCAAACTTGGACTGTTAGATCCCAAGCTTTTCACCCAGGGCACAGAATTAGCCAGAAGAACCAACGCTGGCACTTTGTACACAATGTTAACCCGTGGCGCCAATGGAGAGTTAAGAATACTCAAGTCCGCCAAACCCAATGTATTACCACTGGGTAGCCTAGCTGCGGGATATGATATTGCTAAACCTGCAGATGCCCAAGCGAGCCCAGGCAACCCGGTGCTGGCCTCTTTCTTAAAGATCTTGACC
The DNA here is from genome assembly GCA_027448865.1 of Vampirovibrio sp. Taxonomy (GTDB): domain Bacteria; phylum Cyanobacteriota; class Vampirovibrionia; order Vampirovibrionales; family Vampirovibrionaceae; genus Vampirovibrio. The sequence goes on along the minus strand of DAIDMR010000080.1, from coordinate 5,877 downwards.
GGCAAAACCGTAAAAAACCCCAACTTCGACTGGAACACCATCCAGCTCCTGGATCAAAACCAAAAATACCTGAGCTATGAGGAATTGGTGCAAGCGGCGAAGCTACTGCAATTGAATGTAATGATTCCCAGAACAACGCCCCGCGCTCTGATGGAGTTGACTGAAGATTCCAACCAGGGCCCGACGTTTACCGAACTGGAGCCGGAAAAAATGACGACTGCGGCGGCAGCCACCCCAGAGACCGACGCCAAGGACAACAAAGCTCCCAAGCTGTCCCGTCGCTTGCTGGGCTAAACGAATGCGGATGTTTCATCCGCAGGTATAATTTCAAAAAGCCGATCTGTTTTTCATACGCAGATCGGCTTTTTTAATCAGCATGGTTTGTTTACATAAGATTTGTTTACAAACGCCATCATAAACAATGCTTTTTCTTGACAGCCTTGAAGATAAGTCACTATTATTAATAATAACAATTGATTATTGTTCAGGTCGATCCAATTTTTTGTGTTGGTAGCTTTTCAGCCTTTAACCGACATTCGATACGGCAAAGTCTTTACAGGGCAATGGCAAACCGGCTTCAGTTACGGGCCTGGCTTGGGTTGTCCTTTTTCGGTATGATGCGGAAGTAGAGTCTAGGCTGTGTGGGAAACGATCAATGCAAATCCCTCTGCTGGAAGCGCCAGCCAGGTGCCCAAGTCTGGAAGAGTTGTCCAAAGCCGCCGCAGAATGCATGCGCTGCCCTCTGGGAGCGACCCGCATTCGCTCAGTGTTTTCGGATGGCAACCCGCAAGCCCGGATCATGCTGATTGGCGAAGGCCCCGGTCAGCAAGAAGATGAAAGCGGCATTCCCTTTGTGGGGCGTGCCGGACAGCTGCTGACCCAAATTCTGGCATCGGTGGGCATCGATCGCCAGCAGGACATTTATATTTGCAATACCGTCAAATGCCGTCCACCCCAAAACCGCAAGCCGGAAGCATCGGAAATGGAAGCCTGCTTTCCTTACCTGTCCGGTCAAATCCAGAATGTACAACCCAAAATCATTCTGCTGGCCGGAGCTACTGCCGTTCAGGACATTTTAAAAACCAAACAGGGCATCACCAAAATTCGGGGGCAATGGTTTGAAGGCCCGAACGGGGCTAGGGTCATGCCCATTTTCCACCCGTCTTATTTGCTAAGGAACCCTTCCAAAGCGGAAGGCAGCCCCAAGTGGCTGATGTGGCAGGATATGCAAACGGTTCGTAAAGAAGCGGAAGCTCTGGGCATCCAACTGCACGGCACACCCAGCCCTTTGATTACAGCGGGAACCGAGTGACGCCTCTTAGCTCGAGCAAAAGTAGCCGGTGCGATGCCCGGAAATGCAACTAGTGCTCCGCTTCTGTTGTGGCGGGGAGTAGCTTCCACAGAACCAGCGATCCCACCAGACCGGCGCATGCGGAGGCTAATAACACGCCGGTTTTGGCATTGTTGACATACAGGGGCAGAGAGAAAGCCAAATCCGCAATAAAAAGGGACATGGTAAAGCCAATGCCCCCCAAAATGCCCGCTCCGGCAATCAGGGGCCAGTTCACACCTTCTGGCAACTCCGCCAGTTTTAACCGAACCGCCAGCCAGGAAAGGGCAAAGATACCCAGAGGCTTGCCCAAAAACAGGCCCGCCAGCACCCCCAGACCAATGGGATGCAGCAAAGCCTCTCCAAGCCCCCCTGAGGGCATTTGAACACCGGCGTTGGCCAGGGCGAACAGGGGTAAAATACCGTAGCTGACCCAAGGGTGCAAACTATGCTCCAGCTGTTGCAGGGGCGATTGCACCGCCTCACACATCAGCTCCAGTTCCTGTACACTGGCCTGATGCTCCTGATTGGTCAACATCAGCACCGGCTGGGGATCAGGATCGGCCGCCTGAAAGCGCTTTAAGGTGGCCATGCCTCGCTGATAGAAATCCACCGGGTTTAAATGAGAACGGGCCGGAATGGCAAAAGCCAAAACAACGCCAGCCAGAGTGGTGTGTAAGCCCGATTGCAGAATGGCCCACCACAAAGCCAGCCCTAACAGGGCATAGGGCAACGCGGAGCGGATTTGCAGGCGATTCAGAGCGTAAAGCATACCCAGTATCAACAAAACCGAGCCCAAAGCCTGCCACTGCAACCCTGGGGAATAAAACAGGGCGATCAGCACAATGGCGCCCAAGTCATCGATAATGGCCAGGGCCGTCAAAAAAACCTTGAGGCCCAGAGGCACCCGTTCCCCCAGCAAGGCCAAAACCCCCAAGGCAAAAGCAATATCGGTCACGGTGGGAATGCCCCAGCCCGACAGATAGGACGACTGAGCGGCGGCAGGCTGTACCCCCAGAATACTCAAATACAGCAAGGCCGGGAACAGCATCCCCCCCAAGGCAGCCATGAAGGGCAACACGGCTTTTTTGGAAGAAGACAGTTCCCCCACCCACAGTTCCCGCTTGATTTCCAGGCCCACCACAAAGAAAAACACGGCCATCAGGGCATCATTAATCCAGAAATGCAGTGAATGAACCAGACGCCAGGAACCCACCTCTAGCCCCACCGGCAATTGCCAAAGCCAGTCGTAACTCTCTCGCCAGGGAGAATTGGCCCAAAACAAGGCAATGAAGGTTGCAACCAGCAACAAGATGCCGCTGGAGGTTTGCAACTGAAAAAACTGGTGAAAGGGCTTGAATAAAATTTGCTTGAGTCGGCCAGCCATTGGGGTCTCCGTCTACACGATTTGTCGTGGGCAAGATTTAAAACCGTCCATCAGGCAGCGTGCTCGTCTTTGCTCTCAATGCCTTTGACTTGAAACGCTTTACAGTATTGTACCGCTTTTCCCACACAGACCAAAACAGCGCCCATTCCAGAGAGTTTAGCCCACAAACGCCGCCCGGGCCAATCGATCGGCCACCGCCGCCCACTGGGCATCGCTTGGTACCCGCTCCACCCAGAGACAGGAGAGCCCCAAAGCATCCAGCTCCCGCAAGGTAGCATATAACCGACGGGCATATTCCTCAGGTTTATTGGGCATCTTCACCCACTTTCCACAAGAAAAGGCAGGAGACACCAAAGCGGACGCATCAGACAAAGCCATAACCCCAACCCGATCTTGAGGCTGTAAACCCGCCAATTGCGCCTGTAATTCCGGACGACTGAACAACCGCAAGGGGGTGCGGGGGGCATAATGGCTGGCCAAAGTGCCCGGGGCTCGACTGACTGTAGACATTGGAGCATTGCCTGAATTCGGTTGCCGGGACTCAAATGGCGCCAAAACCGCCTGTAAAGCCTGCTGAATCTGCTCTTCGGTAATTAGACCGGGTCGCAAAATGAACGGCTGACCCTCCCGAAAGGCCACAATGGTGGACTCCACCCCCACCTGACAGGGGCCGCCATCCAGAATGGCATCCACGTCCTCGCCCAAATCCTGTTGAACATGCTGGGCCGTGGTGGGGCTTAATCGCCCAAACCGATTGGCGGAAGGAGCAGCCACCCCGCCTCCGAAGGATTGGAGCAAAGCCAAGGCCAAGGGATGATCCGGCACCCGAATGCCCACCGTGTCCTGCCCACCGGTCACCGCGTCGGGTACCCGGCTGGATCGCTTTAAAATCAGGGTCAGCGGGCCGGGCCAAAAAGCCTTTGTCAACACCAGGGCGGCTTCTGGAATGTCCACCGCCCACTGGGACAATTGCTCAACGCTAGCCAAGTGTACAATGACCGGGTGATGGGTGGGCCGCCCTTTGACGGCATAAAGTTTGGCCAGAGCTTCCGGGTTCTCGGCATCGGCCCCTAGCCCATACACCGTCTCCGTGGGAAAAGCCACCAAGCCACCCGCCTTCAGGCATTGGGCGGCAGACTCCAGTTCAAGCTGAGAACTGCCAAGAGGTTGCGTCGGTGCAGGGGACATATCAGATCAATCCAACAGGGGCTGTTCGTAAATCAATTTAGAGACTACCATTGTAGCCAAAGCAGACAATTCATAAAGCGGCATCCCGATGCGCGCATTGACCACCTGAAAACAAGCTATCCTAACAAAAACCAAACCGATGCATGGCTTGCCTGAGAAACTGAATTAGCGCATGATAGGAAAGCCATGCTACCGAACGGTACACAAGTGGAGGGATTATGTTGAATCTTTTGGAGCCCCAACCGACCTTACAAATCGGCCAAACTGCGCCCGACTTTGAGTTACCGGACGCTGAAGGCCAGCCAGTTCGCCTGTACGACTTGCTCTCTAAAGGCTGGGTGGTACTGTTTTTCTACCCCAAGGACAACACCCCCGGCTGCACGGCCCAAGCCTGCTCCTTTCGCAACAGCTACCAGGAATTCCGGGCGCTAGGGGCCCAAATCTTTGGTATTAGTGCCGATTCCAAAGAATCGCATCAAGGCTTCAGCCAACAACAAAACTTACCTTACCCCTTGCTTAGCGACCGCGATGGCCATGTGGCCAAAGCCTTCGGGGTGAAAAAGACACTGGGCCTGCTCCCCGGACGAGCCACTTTCGTGATCGCTCCCGATCGCACCGTGCGACTGGCTTATGCCTCTCAATTAAACCCGGAATCGCATCAGCAAAAAGCGCTGGAAGTTTTACAAACTCAAAAACAAGCCTAGTCGCTCCGTTCGCATTCATCCCAAGAGGTCCCTTCCGTTCATGTCTGCCACCCCCTCGCCTGCCAGCCCTCAAGCCATTATTCAAGTTGAACAGCTCAAAAAAGAATACGGCGAACATCAGGTCAACGCCCTGAAAGGGGTCAGCCTGTCCATTCGGCCCGGCGAGTTTGTGGCCCTGATGGGCCCCAGCGGCTGCGGCAAAAGTACCTTGCTGAATATTCTGGGCACCCTGGATGAGCCCACCAGTGGACAGGTGCTTTTTCATGGGGAACCCCTGTTTGGCAAAAGCGAAAAAGCGCTCACCGAGTTTCGGCGTAAGGAGCTGGGCTTTATTTTTCAGTTTTTCAACCTGCTTTCCACCTTAACGGTGAGAGAAAACGTCTCTTTGCCGCTGGATTTAGAGGATCGCCTGCCGGAAGCCGAGCGCGGCAAGAGAGTCAACGCCATTCTGGAACGGGTGGGCATGAGCCATCGGGCCGACTTTTTCCCGGCTACCCTGTCTGGCGGAGAAATGCAACGGGTGGCCATCGCCCGGGCCCTGGTACACCAGCCCACCGTCATTTTGGCCGATGAATCCACCGGCAATCTGGATACGGAAAACGGCACCGCCATTTTAAAACTGCTGCGAGAAATTTCCGATCAGGAGAACGGCCCCATCATCCTGATGGCTACCCACAGCGAGGAGGCCGCCGCCTGTGCCCACCGTGTGATTCGCATGCGGGACGGTCAGATTCGTCATGAATAAGTTTTTGCGCTGGATTCCAGGGCTCATTGGTCGCTCCCTGGCCCAAAACAAGCTGAGAACCGTGCTGACCATTCTGGGGATCTCTCTGGGCGTGGCCATTTTGCTGGCCATCAATCTGGCCAACGAAATGGCCCTGAGCAACTTTAAAACCAGCATCAACCGGGTCAGTGGCTCCAACAACCTGACCATTTACCCCACCCAAAGCGATGTGCTGAATGAAAGCCTGCTGAATCAGTTGCGCTGGATCTGGTTGATCCCGGGGAAAGAGCCCAGTCACTTCAGCCCCGGCATTGAACAAACCGCCTTGTGGGCCAATACCCAAACCGTCAGCGATCCGGCCAACCCGCCCCCGGTGATTCGTGTGTTGGGGGTGGATATGCTCTCCAACTTGCAAGCGGACGATCCAGACAGCATGAAGCTAAGCGCCACTTCCGGCAATGGTTTTGATATTTTAAAACCCTACCATGCTTATGTGGGAGAAGTGCTGGCCCGACAGCACCAACTCAAGCCGGGCAGTCACTTT
>DAIDMR010000079.1 GCA_027448865.1 Vampirovibrio sp. | reverse complement strand
GTTGAGGACATTCTGGCGCTGAAAGCGGCCATTGCCCGGGATTTGGAAGCCTTGCAATTCCTGAAAAACATTGCGGATATCTAAGTCGGGCTTCTTTCTTTCAGGACACAGGCGAATTCGTGGCCCGTGGGCCAATCATTCGAGGTCGGTGACAGTGGCGGCAAAACCCAATTATTCCCGGGGATTTCATAACCCCATCCAGCCTCCGGCATCGCCAGAGCTGGACGATACTTTCAAACTGGTGGCGGAAACCCGTCAGCAAGTGGATCAGGTGGCCGAATCGGCCCGGGAGGCCATCCAGTCTTTTTACACAGAACCGCATCGGCTGGCTGAATTTATCCAAAGCCACGGTACGCCAGTCTATGTGCTGCCGGGTGGGCCCATCCCCCATATCGTTTTAAAAGCGCTGGGACTGGAACCGGGCTTTCTGTTGCCCGATCAAAGCCCTCAGTTCCGGGGGCTGCAAAAATTGCTGGAACGCTATACCCCGTTGGGCTGTTCTGAAAAGTCCGCTTCTCAGGCGTTTCAGCACGGGGTCTTTGTCATCCCCCAAGGCTTGTTCACCATGGGCTTTTTGTCCCATCAGCTGCATCACTGGCTGGCCTTTCGCTCCGGGATGGACGGCCACTGCACCCGGGCCCGGCGCCTCTATAAACGCTTCTGGAAAGAGCAGCAGGGCAAAATTGGCCGGGAAGTTTATAAAATGGACGTTGAGGACATTCTGGCGCTGAAAGCGGCCATTGCCCGGGATTTGGAAGCCTTGCAATTCCTGAAAAACATTGCGGACGAAGTTTTAATACCAGCCCGTCAAGCCAGGCGCATTACTTACGGGACGGCTTCAGCCTGAACCGTTGAGACACACTCAAGGGGTTCCACGGTAAGCAGCCTATCGTGCCTGCAACGGTTTCAGTAGTTGCGTTGGCCGCCTCAACCTCTAATCGGCACAGCATTTGGTATAAAGGCGTGTGTGGTGGTATCGTCTGGCGCCAGTTGATAGGTGGCGCGGGCTGATCGCCCCAGCCCAGCTGAACTTGCACCCTTGCGGGGCTGTGTTGGATTGAACGACCGGGCTGGTGCGGTAAGTCCGGGACAGTGGGCGTGCGCCTGAAATGGGCAAAGGCGATGGCTTCGGGCTCGGCGTGACCGGGCATTAAGTCCCTGGCAAAGCCCAGCGGCAAACCGGGAGAGAGCTGATCGGTCTCTCCAAAGGAAAGGCAGGTTTTGCTTCTGTAAGCGCTTCCCGGTTTGCTGACATCCAGAAATTGGGGATGAACCGCAATATACTGGCCCAGCCGATCGTGCTGGGCGGCAAATCCCATTTGCTGAAAGGTGGGATCGATTAAAAATGCCTCTTTGGGGATTCTGGCGGTGGGCTGCCTGGTAAATGGATGGAGCCCTCCACGGGTTTTTCCCAGAAAGTAGGCATCCTGCCGGGCGGGCCAGCCCATTAAAAAGTAATGTACCCGCCAGGGAGACTGGGGATAATTTCCGGCCACCACATAAAACTTGTACCTGCCCTGAAAGCGCTGATGGAGACGTTGTCCGAGCTGCAAGGCCAATTGCTGGCAATCGCCCTGCAGGGCCTGCCTGGGGTCGGACTTGGCTTTGGCCTGGTAGCCGGCAAATTGCAGCCGACCATCCGGGGTCAATTGAATGCGAATGCGGCTTTTGGGATTGAGCCACTGCCAGCCCAGGCCGTAGCGGCATCGGGCCATTTCCTGTCGAATCAGCCCTTGCTCGATGGCGTTAAAGGCTTCCGGCAACAAGGGCGCACCAAGACTCCTGATGGAAGACACGTCCGTCGAGGGACTGATGGCGCTGCCCCACGTATCCCCGGAGGCTTGCGAACTGACACTCAGCCTGCCGGAACTGGTTCTACTCAACGTCTGGGCAGTGGTGGCCCCAGCGGACTGTTCCGAGCCGCAACGCCCGCGCTCTGAGCCGGAAATTTGCCTGAGCTTGCCCATCCACTGACTCCAGGAGCCGGGAGAGCGCATCAGATGAAAAATTGGCTGTAAGCCCATGCGGGTTTACTCCATGAACGCAAGGGGGGTGATGTTTCCCTTACAAACGCGGGTCAAGATGAAAAGATGCCATTCCGTTCCGTTCACAGTAATATTAACAGCAGGTAATCCGCTAGTGAAACCCCTGTTCTTGAAATGGATTCCAGCCATTTGCCTGTTTGCCAATCAAGGAGCTTTTGAACCATGAGTCAGCCCGCCAGCCCAGTTAATACCGCCAATCGTACCCGCTCCGAAGCCGCTTTTTTAGAGGCCCAGAAAGTATTGCCCGGTGGGGTCAACAGCCCGGTGCGAGCCTTTCGTTCGGTGGGTGGAACCCCGGTTTTTATTGAAAAAGCCAAAGGGGCTTACCTGTGGGATCTGGATGGCAACCGGTATATCGATTACGTGGGCACCTGGGGCCCGGCCATTCTGGGGCACGCCCATCCGCAGGTGATCCGGAAGATTCAGCAGACCGCCGAAAATGGCACCAGCTTTGGCGCCCCCACCCTGATGGAAACGGAAATGGCCCAACTGGTCATTGACATGGTGCCTTCCATTGAGAAAGTGCGCTTTGTCAGCTCGGGTACCGAGGCGGTTATGAGCGCCATTCGTCTGGCTCGGGCTTATACCGGTCGTACCAAAATTATCAAGTTTGAGGGCTGCTACCACGGCCATTCCGATTACCTGCTGGTGAAGGCCGGCTCCGGGGCGGCCACCCAAGGGGTGCCCGACAGCGCCGGCGTTCCCGCTTCCACGGCGGCGGAGACCCTGAACGCCCGATTCAACGATCTGGACTCGGTTGAGGCCCTGTTCCGCGCCTATCCCGGCCAGATTGCCGGTGTCCTCATTGAGCCGGTAGCCGGGAACATGGGCTGTATTCCTCCTTTACCGGGCTTTCTGGAAGGCTTGCGGGAACTCACCCGTCAGGAATCGGCCTGCCTGATTTTTGATGAGGTCATGACCGGCTTTAGGCTGGCGCCGGGTGGCGCTCAGGAACGCTTCGGGGTCACCCCGGATATCACCTGTCTGGGTAAAATCATTGGTGGGGGGCTGCCGGTGGGAGCCTATGGCGGTAAACTGGAAATTATGGCCCAAGTGGCCCCGGAAGGCCCCATGTATCAGGCTGGAACGCTCTCTGGTAACCCTTTGGCGATGGCCGCCGGAATGGAAACCTTGAAACTGCTGCGCCAGCCGGGCACCTACGAGCGGCTGGAAGCTCTGGGTCAACAATTGGGAGACGGCTTACAAGCCATTTGCCAGCGCAAGGGGATTCCCTATCACCTGCACGGCGTGGGGGCCATGATGACCCTATTTTTCGCCGAAGGCCCCATCCACAACTATCAGGACGTGTGCCGCTTTGACCGGGAACGCTTTAACCGCTTTTTCTGGGGTATGCTGGATCGGGGTGTCTATCTGGCTCCTTCCCAGTTTGAGGCCGGGTTCATTTCGCTGGCCCACACGGGGGCCGATGTTCAAGCCACCCTCGAAGCGGCGGAGCTGGCCATTCGCTAGCCCCGGCTGGTTGAGAACCGGCTGCCCGTTCAGCTCTGGAAAACCCACTCCCGGATGACCTGGGTGGGGCCGGTAATGAGTTGATTGACTGGGCACTTTTCGGCAATTTGCTGCAGGCGAGCCTGTTGTTCGCTATCCAGTGGGCCGGTGAGTTCAATGCGCTTGGTGACCCGGGTTTGTCCTTCTCGACGCTCTTCCTTAAACGAGGTCTTGATGCCCTTTAGCGGCCAATTTTTTCGCTGGCAATATAGCTGAAGGGTCATGTTGGTGCAGGCCCCCCAGGCAGCGTAGAACAACTGATGCGGATCGGGCGCTGCGCCCTTTCCCCCTTGTTCCTCGGACAAATCGGCAAAAAACTGGTGCTGGCCCGCCTGAATGATTTGCCGATACCCCGGCCCGGCCTCAGTCTGAATCTCTGCCAACATGTGGAACCCTCCCTTAAAACAAACAACCTGTATTATCTTACCTTGCCGTGTGCCCCGACGAGTGGGCGGGGGAGGGCCTACCCCCCTGACTATACTGCATGCAAAAAGCCCGCAGGTTCTTAAAAAAGAAACTGACGGGCTTTTTAAACCGGATTGTAAGGGAATGGCGGCGTGGGTGGCGTCCGGCCTAGGGAGCAGCGCTCTCCACGGAGACGGGTTGAATGGAAGGGGTTTCTGTCGAGGCTGGAATCCTGCCGCTCACGCTTTCAAACCCTTGGGTCTCCATCTCCACCGATTGCAGGCCCCCAAGATCCGCAGAACGGGATACGGCGCTTGCAGGCTGCCCTGATGGAGCGCTGTGAACGGTTTTAACGACGCCACCGGCTTCAAACAGTTTGTCCATGTCTTTTTGGGGCAATCGTAGGGAAATGATGGCGCCCTCTTTCAGGTTGGGCTCAGGGGAGGTGGTAACCATGTGGTAAGCCCCGGTCAGGCCGGTGCCCCGCAACATACCATAGCCCACCCGGGTTTGAGCCGGATAGCCATTGGCCGGTGAGTTCTTGTTCTTGCCGCTCATCTCCCAGGCTGCCCCCATGGCCATACGGGCGGCCATGGAAATGGGGGTGATTTGCCAGTAACCCATGCCTGCGGCAAGTTTTAAGGGAATGGCATCGACGGCGGTTATAGCGGTAAAGGGAACGGCACTCAACAATATCCCCTTCGCGGTATGCGCTTTGGGATGATGATACTTTTTGGTCTGCAGGCCCTGTCCGTTCTTTTCAAACTGATACACGTCTCCGTTGGGCAAGACTGCTTCCTGAATATCCAGAGATACATAGCCGGGCATCCCCAGAATCATGGAGGGATGGCCCCCTTCCACCTTGCCTTTTAGCAGGGTGCCCGCGGGTAATACACGCTGGCCCAGACGATGATCCTCGGTCAGCTGCCCTTCAAAGGGTTCCCCGTGGCGGGAACGATCGGTGTCCAGGGTTTGGTTGAGTTTAATCTCCAGGGACTCTTCAGCGGAACCCAGCGTTTTTTCCGCCATGGCCGCCGGTATACCGGCCAGCCCCACCAAAAGGCCCAGGGACAGGGCCTTGCTTACAGTGGACTTGTTTAAAATGGATTTCAAGGTTGCCAAACCACAATCAAATTTTTCCATCACGGAAAAAGCTCCTTTTAAATATAACAGCTACCCAATAAGGCTATGGCCACAAATGATGGATATCATTCAGCCAATGGCAACAAGATGAGAACTCACGCGTTTGCAAACATGTCCAATCAGGCTGACAGATTCATCAACTGAACGTTTACAAGACAACATGTAATACCCAAATAATCTTGCGGGAAATATAGAAAGCTTTTACTTATCATAATCGACTTTGGAATTTTTCTGCTAGGGGTCTATCGGACAATTTTTTTCAACCCTCCCGTCTGCCTGGATGATTTTTTAAAAAATAAAAGGCAGCCTTGCGTTAAATGATTGGGTCAGTTTCCCGTTTCAACACGTTTGTAACTGTTTGAGCACCGCAAGTTCAACAATTCACGCCATTAGGGCTTTGCCCGAGGCCGTTCCACACCTTGTCTGAGCGGCACGCAGTATTAGAAACGTGTTGAGACGGGAGACTGACCCATTATTTTATCCCGCGTTTCAACAGCACTCCAGAACAGCGCCTTACGCCTGCTCAGCTTGTCAATCCCACATCGGACGTCCAAAAGCTATCCAGCTCACTAATTGGAGGATTCCTGAGGGGAGGCGATGATAGAGGCTGGCGACATTAATTGTCTTTAAGATATCAAGCAACCAATTTGCCAATCAAAAGAAGGCTGGATATCAATGGCGTCCTGATGGACTTGTTGTGGCTGCGAAATAAACCGGAGGATCATGGTCATGGGGAATAAACAACGGGGATTTGCTTCCATGTCCCCGGAAAAACAACGGGAAATTGCCAGTAAAGGGGGAAAGGCAGCCCACCAGAAAGGCACCGCCCACCAATTTACATCGGAAGAGGCCAGAGCCGCTGGGCGTAAGGGGGGGCAAGCCAGTGGGCTGGCCCGGGCCCAAAAAAGCGGTCGGGTGGCCGTTGAGAAAGAGGAAAGACGCCCGGAGGAAGAGACGGTGCCGACTGCTTCTCTCGATGAGTATTGAAAGACGATGAATATTGAAAAACGATGAATATTGAAATACTGAGTTTGAAAGTCCTGTCTTTTATTTAGAAGGCAAGCCTTAAAGGGGAGGCCGTCGCCCCGGAGTCAGTGTACTGACCAAGCCTGAGCCTGTTTTTACCGGCGAGCCGGTGTTTTGCCGTCCCATCGCCACGGTTTGCGCTTTGGTTTAACCGGGCCGGTGTTTACAACCGGGCATGTTGTGTCGATAATCGGGCCGTTGAGGTTTTCAAGTCTCGCACAAATCGTTGTTGTCCCGGACGGGTCAAAAGCCCGGGCCTGGCTTGCGGAAGAAAACAGCGTGGATCGTTCCTCTCTCTTGACAACAACCAAGTGGGAAAAGCCGCCCGGGCGCGGTGAAATTCTTGCCGGGTTTTTAGCGCCCCATCCGCCCCATTTGGTCTATGCGGAAAATCCGCCTCAAAATCGCCCAAAATCCCAAGGCGGCTGGGACACCCTGCGTCAGGGCTATCAGCGCTGTCGGGAAAAAATCAAAGTCCTCAAGCCGGATGTCATTCTGATACACAGCCCCCATTGGCAAACCGTGGTGGGGCACCATTTTCTTGGCGTGCCCAAACTATCCGGTTTATCCGTTGATCCCATTTTTCCCCATTTGTTCCAGTATCAATTCGAGATGACCGTGGATGTGGCACTGGCCGATGCTTGCGCCGAGGAGGCTATGGCCGAAGGCCTGCTGGTTCAAAAAATGACCAATCCCAATTTTCGGGTGGATTATGGCACCATCGTCTCCCTGCACATGCTAAACCCGGACTGGGATATTCCGGTGCTGGGGATTTCGGCGCACAATTCCCCCTACTACTTTTCGCACGATGACGCTCAGGATCAGATGATCAAACTGGGTCAGGCTACCCGCAAGGCCATTGAAAAAACAGGCCGTCGGGCCGTGTTGGCTGCTAGCAATACCCTCTCTCATCTTCATTTTGAGCGGGAGCCCGACCCGCCCGAAGACATGAGTCAGGAGCATATTTACAGTCCACAGCAGTATCAATGGGACATGATGATAATCCGGTTGTTACAACAAGGGCGTTGGGACGAATTTCAGCGGATGTTGCCGGAATTCATTGAAAAAACGGCTGCCGAAGTCAAAGCGGGCTCCTTGATGTGGATGCTCTCAGCCCTGGATTTTCCTACCATTGAAGCCCACCTGCACGCCTATGGGCCTGTCATTGGTACTGGTAACGCCATTATGGAGTGGGACTTACAGGCTGGTTGTCCTCAAAAGACTGAACCCGGGGGGCGGTTATGAGCGACGTACTGCAAGCGTTGATGGTACCGGGCTTTCCCCATTTGGCCTTCCCCGATGTTTGTGGCGGTTCATGGCGGTCATTCGTGGCGGCCATGAATCAGGCAGGGCAACGGGTGGATGAAGCACAGCCCGACGTGCTGGTTCTCTACAGCGCCCAATGGATTTCCGTGCTGGGGCATTCGTTTCAGTATGCGGCCACCCCTCAGGGACTGCATGTGGATGAAAACTGGCATGAACTGGGGGCGCTACCCTTTGCCTTCGAGATTGATCGTCCGCTGACTGCCCGGGCGGAAGCGCTGGCCCGACAGGCGGGCTTGGCCACCCGCCTGGTGGATTACGAGGGTTTTCCCATTGATACGGGCACCATCGTGGCCTTACGCTACTTCAATGCCCATAACCAGCGGCCAGTGGTTCTTGTGTCCGCCAATATATACGCCAGCCCTGAAGATTGCATGAAATTGGGGAATGCCATCGCTCAAGCCCTTGCAGAGAGCGGCAAGCGGGCGGTGTTTATGAATTGCTCGCTCTTGTCGCATCAGTTTTTGAATGAGGCGGTTTCCCCGGAGTCCGACCGGTTTTCCAGTTCTCAGGCCGATGCCTGGAATCAGCGCTTTTTGGGCTTGCTTCAGCAGGGCAAGACGGAGGACGCCCTGGCCCTGGCTCCTGACTACATCGCCAATGCCCGACCTGAAATGAATTTGAAAGGTTTCTACTGGATGATGGGAGCGCTGAACATGCCAAAGCGTCCGGCGGAAGTGATGGCTTATGGGCCATTTTGGGGTACCGGGGCCGTGGTGCTGGCTTATTAATGTGAATGGCGTTCTTTGCTAAAAATTAAGGTGAGGGCAGCTTCACCACAATTAAAATACAGGCAATTTCAGGTCGCCTTGGGTTTTATTTAGCGCACTGATAATTCAATACAGGTTGGGGACATTGATCATGAGAATTGGTTCAATCAACTTTCTGATGCCAAGAATACAAACAGGCTCAGCCGTTGCTGAGCGAGGCCCGCAGAATAATCCTCAAGCCAGCTATTCTGCCCTATTTCCCTCTCAACCGGATGTTTTTATCAAGCAAGCATCTCGCCAACCCCAGACAAGCTCTTCACAGGTGTTAATGCAGCGACCCCATGGCAAAGAGCCAAGCCCACCGAAACAAAAATCAGAACCAACACCAGAAAAGCCCATCACCCTTACAAAAAGGGGGGATCGTTAATTTAAGCAAGATGATTACAGAACTTCAAAAAAAACTGGCTGAAATACAACACACACAAAAGTCTTTAATTCAGGAAAGCCTCAATAAGCCTGAGGCAAGTCTTTTTCGCCTTTTTCAACAGGCAAAAATCCAAGAGGAGAGACTGAAAAGCCAGCTTGACGAGGTTCTGAAACGTCATGGCGCCAAGATTCCTGCACAAGTTATCACTTTAAAGCCCAATAGCGTAAAAAGCAGATAGGGTTTCTCCCCATCGACCCTTTTGGTTTTTGCCTTTTTAAAACGCATCAGGAGCAGGCAACATCTTTCCAGAACTTGTTTTCATGCCTATATTAATCACCATTTTATTTTAAAAGACGCTTTTCAAAATTCAGACACGCTCAAAGGGAATCGTTATGGCACCAGTGGGATTTATCGCTTCTGCGGCAGCGGAGGCCGCGCCGGTTATTGGCAGAAAAATATTGGAAACCAGCCTGAACAACGCGGTACAGGGGCGTCTGGAATCGCATCTGGTGGATCGGGTCGTTACCGCCCAAAGCTCTCAGACCTCCCGGGATTTAACCCGACGGGCCTTTCAGGCCTACGGCCAGTTCAGCGATACCAGCACCACCCTTGAAATGAATAGTTTCCTGCAAAAGGCGGCCCGCGCGCCATTTTCTCCCGGCAAGCAGCGAGCGGTGCCAGCCTCCCCTGCCAAACCGGCCTCCCCTCACTCTCGAACTATCGTCGGGCAATCCCCGAGGAAGCAAAACAGAAACCCGCTGGCAGCGTCGCCGTCCATCTCCAAGCATAAAACGGCGTCCCCAAAAAATCCCTTCAGCGCCCGCAAGAGACAACTCCTCCAAGTCCCCAATCACGGTATGGCGCATGTTCGAGCCCTATTCCAGCCGCCGCGCTAAATCTTGGTTTTAAGCTAAATCTTGGTCTTCAACCGATTAGCCCCAGATTAGCCCTTGAGAGCGCGTTTTACGCTTTCCGCGCCTTCCACTTCCTCAACAACCTGTCGAATGAGTGTTTGCAGGGTTCGCAGGTTTACCGGCTGGCGCGTCAATTTACGTTCCTCCGGGAAGGGGCGGGGCGGCTTGCCGACAGAAGCATTCGGAGCGGATGCCTTCACCGGGGGCTTTGGGGCTTTAAACCCAAAGGCATGTAAGCCGCACAAGCGTGGAAAGTGCAAGTGTAACCCTCCCTTGGGCGTTATCGGGTTTTATTCACTGGTTTTAACGGAGGCCTGGGCGGGTCAATTTATTGTTCTCAACGTCCCAGACGCACGGTGTCTTTCAGTTTTTGCAAGCGCAACTGTGCGGCCTGTAAGGTCTCCGGGCGTTTGGCGAAGCAGAAACGCACAAATTTGCGTCCCAGTTCCGGGCGGCTGAAGAAGCTGGAGCCGGGCACCACGGCCACCCCGATGTCTTTCATCAGAAAGTGGGTAAACTCCACGTCGGTTTTATAGCCAAAGTCGGAAATATCGCTGAACACATAATAAGCGCCTTGGGAACGGAAATACCTGATGCCCGCTTCATCCAGAATGTTCATCATGATCAGGCGCTTTTCGTTGTACTTCTGGGCCAAGTCCAGATAGTAGGACTGGGGCAATCGCATGGCGGTAATGCCCGCCCGTTGCAGGGGAGCGGCGGCGCCCACGGTTAAAAAATCGTGCATTTTACGCACGGCGTTGGTAATGTCCTCCGGGGCGATGACAATGCCCACCCGCCAGCCGGTGACGCTGTAGGTTTTGGATAGGCCGTTAATGGTCACGGTGAGGTCTTTCATGCCCGGCAGGCTGGCCATGCCCACATGCTGATGACCATCGTAGAGGATATGCTCATAAATTTCATCGGTGAAGGCCAGCACATTCCACTTTTGGCAGTACTTGGCGATCATTTCCAGTTCGGCCCGGCTAAAGACCTTGCCGGTGGGATTGTGTGGGGTGTTGATGATGATGGCTCGGGTTTTGTCGTTGAAAGCGGCGGCCAGTTCGGCCTCGTCAATGCGCCATTCCGGCGGGTGTAAGGTCACGTAGCGGGGAACCGCACCGGCAATAATGGCATCCGGCCCGTAGTTCTCGTAATACGGCTCAAAGACAATCACTTCATCGCCGGGGTTGATGGTGGCCAGCATGACGGCGGCCATAGCCTCGGTGGCCCCGCAAGTCACCGTGACTTCGGTTTCGGAGTTGATGGAAATGCCCAGATACGGGCCTTCTTTTTCGGCGATGGCTTGGCGCAACTGGGCATCGCCCCAGGTGACCGCGTATTGGTTGATGTCATCGTGGATGGCCTCGCAAGCGGCCACTTTCAGTTCTTCGGGACAGGGGAAATCCGGAAACCCTTGGGCCAGGTTAATGGCCTCGTATTTACGGGCCATCTGGCTCATCTGACGAATCACGGATTCGTTAAATTGAGCGGCTTTGTGGGAAGTGCGGTTGGCCATGAATGGGAGTCCCTCTGTTTTACTTGTGTCAGTTAGAACTATTTTAAAAATTTGTATAAACCAAAAAACCGACACCCCTAGAGGGAAATCGGCTTTGGTGAAACTTGGTGGAGCATAGGAGATTCGAACTCCTGACCTCTTCAATGCCATTGAAGCGCGCTACCAACTGCGCCAATGCCCCTTGGGTGTTAATGTTATAACGTGACTTCTCCCGGATTACAAGAGGGGAATTAAAATTTCTGTCACAACCTCACAGGAGCTCCCATGAAACGCGGCTCTCAAGGCCTCCATCCTGACCTGTGAAGCGGGCCTGATATGCCGCTCAAGCATGAGCCTGACACCCCTTTTCGCTGGTTGGCCATCCCACACGGACTGGTCTCATGGCATTTTCCCTGAAATTATCATGATATAGAAATATTTTAACAATCCTATTTGCATTGTTTTTTGAATTATGGTAGTTTATTTGCTCATCAGGATATGGGATGAGTTTTTGGTAGGGATGCCCCGTCACCAGGGGATCTTTGGGTTTCATTTTTAAAAAATAAGCGACAGGCACATTGAAGGGGGTTTATCCGTATGCAATCCGTGCAATTTTGGGGCGGGAATTTTTTCAATCGTTTGAACAACAAGGTAAAAGACAAGGACACTGCTCCTCCGCCAGTGTTGGAGTACCTGCAGCCGTTATCCATGCCAGAGGATCAGTTTATACCGCTTTCCCGATTCAGTGAGGAGTCATCGGAAAGTTCCAGCCTGCGGCCCGATTCCCCCCCTGTCACCAGCACAGGGCCCAGCCGCTCAGTCTCAACGGTTAGCCACAACCGGACGCCACGTTCGGGCAAGGCGTTGGAGCGGCAATTCATACAAACCCTGCAAGACAGTGATAATCCCGATGAGAAGGCCGCTATCGCTGAAATGCTGGGTAGGGCCGGGAGTATTGAGGCCCTGCCTGTTCTGGTGGAAATACTGGGCGATGACGCGGAGGATATCGAGGTGCGCACCGCCGCCGCGGAAGCCATTAGCGCCATTGGCAGCGGCACCAATCCCAATAGCTACACCACGACCGAGTTGAGCGGTGTTTTGCTGGATCAGTATCAGCGACGTAAAGCCGAAATGACAGAGCGGCTGGCCCGCCCCACCTTCAGCCTTCCCTTTGCCGATCGTCAACCGGAGGCCAAAGCCAGGAAAGACCGTATGACGGAGCTGAAAACCTTGTTGTCGGGCATCGGTAAACTGAACACCAAACTGGGCCGCAAAGCCTTGCAAAAGGAGTATCAAACCACCATTGGCATGAGCCTGATGGATGACGGGGAGGTGCGGCAGATGATTCGGGCCACCGAGCTGGCCGAGGAGGAATTCCAGAAAAATCTGGAGAAGAAGTACCAGCGCCCGGCTTCCGAATTGCTGGCGGAAATTCCCAGAACCGAACTGGAGGCCATGAAAAAGCAGGTGTTGGTGAAAACCCCGCAGGGTAAAACCGTTGATCTGTTGGAAGCCTTGGCCCAGATTGCCATTTTGAAAGAAAAACAGGCCCAGTTCGGCACGGAGCTGTTATCCGGTCTGATGGACGCCTTGGCCCAGCAGAATGATAAGGCCACCACGGCCGCCTTGAAACTGGGGCTCCTTAACAATCACCCCGCCATCAAGGCCAAAGCCCTTAAGCTCCTGCGGCATCGCAATGGACTGAATTACAACAGCGATATCTACCCGAATCTCTACGCTCGAGACGCGGAAATCCGCAAAGCGGCGCTCAAAAGTCTGGTTCACGCCAAGGAATCGGCGGCCCAGCAAAAAACCATGGAACTGCTCAAGCCCAAGGCCTTTATGGAACTGATGGGCGGCCTCAATCCGAATGGGCTGAAAAACTACGTCAAATTTCTGGAGCAGGTGGCCGAAAACGGGGATGAGTTTATCGAGGCCCTCAGCAACCGGGCCCTGCACAGCGATTATGATCTGGAAACGCGACAGGTCGCCTTGCTGGTGCTGGGCATGATGACCCAGGGGCCCGCGGCTGAAAGCGTTTCCTTGCAAACCCGGGCGCAAGCCATGTCGGCCATCAAGATGCTGGCAGTCAAACCCCCGGCCCGTTCCACGGAAGATCTGGAAGCGCTGCGGTTGACGGCCACCCAGTTGTGGGTGCTGCAGCAGGATCCTCAGGCCATTGCCTCGGCCATTATGTTGGCCGACAGCAAGCATATCCGTATGAGCGGGGCCCAGCAGGCCGCTTTGCTGAACGCTGTCTTTTCGGTGTTACAGGCGGATCGCCAAAAAAG
>DAIDMR010000078.1 GCA_027448865.1 Vampirovibrio sp. | reverse complement strand
TGTTTTTGTATTTAAACCGCCACGGTTACAACGGGCTGTGCCGCTACAATAACAAAGGCGAATTCAACGTCCCCTTTGGCCGTTTCCGTCAAGGGCACATACGGAGGATCGCAGTAAATCACGTCGCCGGAGCGGGCCATTTCCATAATCTCCACAAAATTGCGGTTGGTCAGGGTGGCTGTTTGTATTTTCTGGTGGAACTGGGTCATTTCCACAGCGGGGAAATACGGCTTGCTGTAACGGCCAAAGGGGACGTTGAATTCGCCTTTGTTATTGTAGCGGCACAGCCCGTTGTAACCGTGGCGGTTTAAATACAAAAACAGAGCGGCCCGCAGGCGCTCATCCCCGGTCTGGTTGAAAATTTTACGAAACTGGTAGTAAGTGTCCGCGTCATTCATTTCTTTCACAAAAAAAGTCTGGCAATAGCCAATAAACCGCTGGCCATCTTTTTGCAGGTAGCGGTATAGCGTCATCAAATCAGTGTTGATGTCGTTCAGGATTGCGTTTTCAAAGTCCGTGTTCAGGAAAACGGCGGCGGAACCGGCAAAGGGTTCGATTAATCGGTTGCCACTGGGCAGCACTGCCTTGATACGGTCGATGATGGCATATTTATTGCCTGCCCACTTCAAAAACGGCTTCATAATTTCTCCAAGGACTTTACGTTTCTTTACTCATCATAATATTCTTTTACAATTTCGGGAAGCCCCTTGGACAAAGTTTTTTCAAGATCCACTACCTGAAGGTGCCTGTGGCCAAAGGCTGGACTCTGATCGACTTCTGGATACGCAACGCCTGAAAACGCTTGCAGCAACCTGCTTGAGATCGAATTTCCCCCTCAAACGGGGATGAGGGGTGTTGGGCCCTTCACCCGGGGCAGGTAAGGTCTGGTGCGTGGCGTTTAACTGGGATGGTGGTTCCTGTGCGAGGGGGCTAAATTTGTGGGGGGACAGGAACCGTAAGGCCCGTGCCATCCATCACCCTGTATCCGGCCAGCGATTGGACACCCTTCCACACGCGGAACAGGATTTTTTTACAAAAGGGCTTTACATTCCGCTCTCAGCGAGGAGAATATTCATACTTTCAAGTATCAACAAGTCGGGTTTATTAGAAGTAAGTGGTTAGATTCAGACAAGTCAGTCTTCTGGCGAGTTTGTGATCCGTTTATTGATTAATAATTCAGTGCTTGTTGGCAACATATCAACAAGTGGCCTTGAAGGGGTATACGTTTACAAGATTCAGGCAGTTCGGCATTTAATGCCTGCTGTTTCGGGTATCAATTTTTAAATTTCCAATCAACAAACTACAAAAAAGGTGATGAACATAGGTTTCCGAAAGGAAACCTTTTTTTTAAGCATTTGGCTCCGCAAGGAAATCTTTTTTAAGAGATGACTTCGCAGCGTTCTCTTTTAATTAAGAGGCTTTTTATTCGGCTTTTTGTTGCTTATTCGGCCCGTTGCGCCGCAAGGTCATTTTGGGATGAGCTACAGTTTGCGGCTGGGTCGGTTTTGCCAAAAAGGCCACCAGCGCCGGGGGTTCCACCATAAGTCGTGGTGCCGGAAGGCCAGCGCCAATACGGTTTGCGAACGTTGACCCGGCGGTTGATCAGGCTGATTAAAATGCCACAAGGGTTTACGGGTAAAGGGAACACTGAAAAGTCCGTTCTCGCTGATTATTTTTCGCTGGCTCAGATCCGTTAAACTGGCCGCCCCATGACTAAAGCCAGAGCCGCTGCGTTTCCATCCGCCCCAGGGCGCACAAGCCAGGGCAAAATTGGTGGGGCCCACTTCATTGATCACCACCGTGCCGCATTGTAAGCGCCGGGCAACTCTATGAGCTTTATCGGTGGGGCCAAATACACTGGCGGTCAGCCCAAAGGGGGTATCATTGGCCAGGGCAATGGCCTGTTCGATCGTTTCATAGGGTATAACCGGCAAGACGGGCCCAAAGGTTTCCTCGGTTAAAACACGGGCCTGCGGCGGGACTTTGCTGAGTAAGGTGGGTTCATAGAAAAAGCCCGGCCTGTCCATTGCCTGTCCACCGATGATCAAATCTGCTCCTTGTTGCAGGGCGTCTTGCACCTGATCGGCAATCAGTTGCCGTTGTGCCTCACTGATCAGGGGCCCCATGTGGCTGCCTTTCTCTTCGGGGGGGCCGACTTTCAGTTGCCGAATTTTGACTTTCAGCAAGTCCAGTAAAGCCGCCTCTTCTTTGGCCGGAACGAATAGTCGTTTGACGGCGGCGCAGGTTTGCCCGGCGTTGATGAATCGGCCCCAAAGGGCATAGCTGGCCACCTGCTCCAGGTCGCAGCCGTCCAGAACGATCATGGGATCGCTGCCACCCAGTTCCAGGCTAAGCCATAAGCGTTGCCGGGCGGCTGTTTCAGCGATACGCTGACCGGTTCGTTCGCTGCCGGTGAATATGACCCCGTCGATGGGTTGCTCCAGCAGAGAGGCGCCGGTGGCCCCATCCCCAATCAGCACCTGCGCCATGTGGGGAGAAAACCCGGCTGCGCTCAGGCCCGCCTGCACCAGGTCGATGAGCTGCT
>DAIDMR010000077.1 GCA_027448865.1 Vampirovibrio sp. | reverse complement strand
CAGCCACCCTGGCGACCTTCTACCATGACCACTTCCTGGGCCTCCGTCCACTGCACCCGGGTAACCGGGGCAATGACCAACTGGGCGATGCGATCGCCGGGCTGGATGGTGAATGCCTCATTGGACAGGTTGATGAGGGCCACTTTGACTTCGTGGCGGTAGTCGCTGTCAATGGTGCCCACGCCATTGGCCAGGCAAATGCCGTGCTTGATGGCCAGCCCGCTGCGGGCCCGCACCTGGCACTCATAACCTTCCGGCAGCATCATGATAAAGCCGGTGGGTACCAAAGCCCGTTCCAGGGGTTGCAGGGTCAAGGGCACCCCAATGGCGGCCTGCACGTCCATCCCGGCAGAACCGGGGGTAGCGTATGCGGGTAAATGTTTGGGGGCGTGTGCCAACCGATGAATGGCCACCTGAATGGTCGGAGATATGGTCTGCATGGCGCTGCTCCTAAGCCGTGACGGGGCTGGCGTGCTGGATAATGGCGAAGAAGCTCTCCGCCTCCAGGCTGGCCCCGCCCACTAATCCGCCATCAATGTCGCTTTGGCTCATCAGGGCTTGGGTGTTATCCGCTTTCACGCTGCCGCCGTATAAAATGCGGGTCTGATCCGCCGGGCCGTATTCGCCTACAAAATGCCGAATCAGGGCGCAAACTCGGTTGGCTTCAGCGGCTTCACAGACTTTGCCGGTACCGATAGCCCAAACCGACTCATAGGCAATGACGATCTTGGGCAAATCACTGGCTTGCAGCTGGCTGCAAACGGCCCGGATCTGTTGTTCGATGACCGCGTCGGTCAAGCCGTTTTCCCGCTCTTGTAGTTCTTCTCCAACGCAAACGATGGGGGTCAGGCCGTGTTTGAGGGCGGCCAGGGTTTTGGCGGTGACGGTTTCATCGCTTTCGTTGAAGTATTGACGACGTTCGCTGTGCCCCAAGACCACCCAGTGAATACCCAAATCGGTCAGCATGAGTGGAGAGATTTCGCCGGTGTATGCGCCGTTATCCCGGCTTTCCATGGTTTGAGCGGCCACAATAAATGGGGCGCCCAGTTTTTCCACCTGTTGCTTGACGGTGCTTAGGGCGGTGAAGGGCGGGCAGACCACAATTTCCGGCAGCTCAATCCCTTTCAGCGATTGTACTTTTTGCCAAAGGGCACCCACAAAGGTATTGGCTTCCTGCGTGGTTTTAAACATTTTCCAGTTGCCGGCAATAATGGGGCGGCGGGGGGTAGCCATTAATCTCTCTCCTGCGAAATGGGTTTCAAATCAGATGTTCTGACTGTCTGTATGTTTTAGCAAAGGGGGATAGCGAGAGGGGAGCAAGCGCTCCCCTCTGTAATGTTGCGATTAAACGCTGACCGGCAGTCGCTCGGCCACCATGTGGGTCAGTTCCGCCAGGCGGTTGCTGTAGCCCCATTCGTTATCGTACCAGCCAATCACTTTGGCCATGTTGCTGCCGATGACCTGGGTGAATTCCGGGTCAAAGACGCAACTGTGCGGATTTCCGATGTAGTCGGTGCTGACCAGCGGCGCTTCGGCGTATTCCAGTACATCCTTCAGCTCGTTGGCAGCCGCTTTTTTGAAGGCCTCGTTGATGGCTTCCACGGTCACCGGTTTTTCGGTGACCACGGTCAGGTCGGTCAGGCTGACATCGGGCGTTGGAACCCGAACGGCGTAGCCATTCAGCTTGCCTTTCAGGGCGGGCAACACGGAGCCAATGGCCTTGGCCGCACCGGTGGAGGTGGGAACCATGCTCAGGGCGGCGGCGCGGGCCCGGCGCAGATCTTCGTGCGGGGCGTCCAGTAGGCGCTGATCGCCGGTGTAGCTGTGAATGGTGGTCATAATGCCGGAGACCACCCCGAAGGTTTCGTGCAACACCTTGCCGATGGGGGCCAGGCAGTTGGTGGTGCAGCTGGCGTTGGAGATGATGTGGTGCTTGGCCGGGTCGTATTCGTGGGCGTTGATGCCGATGGCCACGGTGATGTCTTCGTTCTTGGCCGGGGCGCTGATGATGACTTTTTTGGCGCCGGCTTCAATGTGTTTTTTGGCCTTCTCGCCATCGGTGAAAAAGCCGGTGGATTCGATGACCACATCCACGCCCAGGTCTTTCCAAGGCAGGTTGGCCGGATCTTTTTCCGCATAAATGCGGATGGTGCGCCCGTCGATGATCAGGGCGTTTTCGGTGAAGTCCACTTCGCCTTTGTAGATGCCCATGGTGGAGTCATACTTGAACAGGTGGGCCAGTTGCTTGGGGGTGGTTAAGTCATTGATAGCAACGACGTTTAAGTCCACACGAGGGTTTTCCAGAGCGGCCCGAAGGGTCAAGCGACCGATGCGACCAAAGCCATTAATGGCGACTTTGCTTGCCATAAGCATTTTCCTTCTTGCTAAAGTTCATACGGCTGATACAGCCAAAATAACTGCCAGATCAATATATCACAAGCAAACTACAAACGCTTGGTTGGCGCTTTCGCTGACCCCGGTTGGAGGTAATCGGATTGTCTGGGAGATTTGCTTTGTGTGGTGGCCTTTTGCGGGTTGGATCGACGCTAGCGACTGGAGACCTTGGGGAATTCTTTTAAGCCGGGTCTTTTCCGGTTTTGTAGTCGGGTGACTCTGGCGTTATGAATGGCTTGAGATACGTTGGTCGGGGATTCCTTCAGGTAGTCCAGCGCTCTAATGGCGCTCTTGTCTTCAAACTTGAGCGAGGTTTGGCCGTAACTGGGTCGGCTGCTATGCGGGGATTTTTCGGCGGCCACTGATTCCTGGGGCGCGGCCTGCTCGGGTGTGGCAGGGGGGGGATAAAGAGGCATCAGCCCGGCCATGTAAGGAAGCTGGGGAGAGGCTGCTCCGTGTCCCAAGGACTGGCGGGCCTGCGTGAACAGCACCTTTAATAGCACCAGGCCACCAATGACACAAAATACCCCGATGCCGCCAAAGAAAATAGCAACCGTGATGAATAGCCACTGAGGAATGGACTGGAACCCTTTACGCACTTCGCTGCCGAGTTCCTTGATTTCGCTGAGCCCCACCTTGCTGGGCGGGCTGGCGCTCGGGGTGCTTGGGGAGCTGATTTGGCCTGGTGTTGAAGCAGCGGGCCCTTTCAGGGTGTCTGCGGGCATTGGCTGGGCGGGTGGCAGCGCGTGCAAATACCACAGCGGATCGGCACTGGCGGCCAATGAGTATTCCGTCTCTGTTCAGCAACAGCACAGCAAGCAGCCTCAAAAAGTGGCCATCAGCAGCCCGGAAAAACTGAA
>DAIDMR010000076.1 GCA_027448865.1 Vampirovibrio sp. | reverse complement strand
ATTCCGGCGGGCAGTCAGGTGTTGGGACAGGTGGCCAATGTGAACAGCGCCTCTCATCTGGGCAAACACGGGGATATTGATGTTCGTTTTGACAGCATTAAGCTGCCCGATGGTCGGGTAGTGGCCATCAACGCCCACATTGTGACCAAAGATCAGTCCGGTGTGCTGAGAGGCGACACCTACGCCATGGATATCGCCAAAGGGGTGGGTATTGCCGCTGGAGCCACGGGCGTGGGCACCCTGATGGGCACCGCTGCCGGTGGCTTGCTGGGTAGCGTGGGCACAGGGGCCTTGTTCGGCTTGGGTGTGGGCGCACTGGGCGGCATGGGCTATGCCTTGGCCCGCAAAGGCAAGGAAGTGGTGGTTCCCGCTGGTTCCCGCCTGAGCGTGATGGTGGACACCCCGGTGACCGTCAGCCAGTAAGGCTGCCTTCCGACAGGCTTAATCTATTTAAAAAGCCCGGCTGGCATGAGTCGGGCTTTTTTGTGGCTTACTGGAATCTGATTTTGGGCTGAATTTGCTGAATCAGGCGATCGATACGCTTTTTGTCCAGTCCGGGCAGTTTGCGGTAAAAATCCTGCACATCGGCATAGGGGCGATTTCGCATCACTTTGAGGGCAATATCCTCGTTCAGGCCGGGCAGCGTTTTGAGCTGGTTCAAGCTATCTAAATTAACGTTAATACGCTGGGGCAAAGTGATGCTTTGCCGTAAATCGTCCTGAAAAGCCAGCTCCGGGGGGACATAGGTGTCCCAAAAGGTGGCGGCGGCAGCCGGATATACCCCACCAGACAGCCACGCCAGCAGCAATAGAGGCACAATACTTTTCAGGCGGTGGGTTCTCACGTGGTGAGCAGCATCAGGGCGTGTCACGTTTCTGGATTCTCGATTTTTTCCAACCGTTTCGGTCAATAGTGCCGGTTCAATGGGGACGATGAATATAAAACCCCCTCAAACCATACTTGGCCCAATCAAATGGAGCAATGAGGCATACGGTCTGATTTTACAAGTTGTTACAAATCAGGGAAAACACTCAAGTTTTTGTCCGGGTTGGCGATATCAAAAATATAAATAAGTGGCTCGACCAAACAGAGC
Organism: Vampirovibrio sp.; assembly: GCA_027448865.1. Classification (GTDB taxonomy): domain Bacteria; phylum Cyanobacteriota; class Vampirovibrionia; order Vampirovibrionales; family Vampirovibrionaceae; genus Vampirovibrio. Next base: position 1,823 of record DAIDMR010000076.1, on the reverse strand, counting down.
CCTTATTTCCCCAACCTCCTCCCCAAGTCACGCTACCGCTTTCGGTAGCTTTTTTCTTATGCAGAGCTTGATAAGACGGGGCTTTGCCCCTTTTCTCCACCGCTTGGAGGAACTTTGGAGCGCTCAGTTGTGCAGGGTGGAAAGATCGGTATAATAAAACTTTGATAGGGGCGTAAAGTTCAGTTGTACCGATGAATTTACGCCGGGGACATACGAGAGCATTTGTTAGATCACACAAAAGCGGGATAACGGGGAACCAATGCAACTGATCAAGGCGCTGGCCGCCTTTTATCAAACGTTATTTGCGCGCGATTGCGAGCATCGGCAAATCCAACCCACCAGCGGCAAGGGTTGTGGCTCCGCCTTTTGTCCTGATTGTGGTTATAAAATTCAGGTGATGTGGACGCTGTGCCGGTGTCGTACCTGTGGCTCCAAGCGCTATCCCAAACAGGGCGCGGATGGCCGGATTTCTGCGCAGTATAAATACTGCCAGCACTGTGGTCAGGCCGATTATCAGATCATCAAGAAGGACAAGATCAACGTCCACGAGATGAGCTACGCTTTACTAACCAAAGAGATCGACTACGCCGAGGAGCGCCTGTTTAAACCCAAAACCACCAGCAATCCGTTTGAGCGGGTGAAGGGTCTAGATATTGTGGAAGGCGAAGTGCTGCGCAGTGAACAGACGTATTACACGCGCGGGAAGGTCTGGTAACCCGGCTTTCAACAGTCGAGCAGGCCACTTTTTAAAATAAGGCAAGGCTGCCTTCACCACATGTTTGTAAAAATGCGCTCAGCTCAAACAAACTGTGGAACTGCTTTTGGCAAAGTTGCCCAGCATTTATCTTTAACTCGCTGTGCTCAAACTGTTACAAACGTGTGGTGAAGGCAACCTTGCCTAAAATAAAGGTCGGCAGGTGAAGGGGCACTGCTGTTGCAGGAAGGATTGCACCAGACTCAGCACGAAAAACAGCAGGATGGGGGAAAAATCAATGCCCCCTAAGGGCGGGATCAGACGGCTAAAGGGGGCCATCACCGGATCGGTAATGGCCCTGAGTCCTTGAAAGGGTTGATTGTACCAATCGATGTTGGGCAGCCAGGTCAGCAAAATGCGGGCCAGCAACAAAATTTTGTACAGGTTGCAAGCGTAAAACAGGACTTCCCAAACAGTGGTACTCATCAATCTTGTTCCTTAACCGTGACGGGACGAAGCCAGAATGTTGGCGAACTCCGGAGCTTTGCTGGCCGGTGGCATCAGTTCAATCAGTTTGAACAACAGACGACGCAGCTTGGCGTTGTTCTCGTTGAACACTTCAATCACTTCCACGTGGCTAACCGGGGGAACGCCTTCCACCCCAGTATCGTAATCGGTGATCAGCGAAATGTTCAAGGGGTCCATTTCCAGTTCCTTCACCAGATGGGCTTCCGGGTACTGGGTCATGTTGATCACTTCCCAACCTTGATCGCGGAACCACTTGGATTCGGAGCGGGTGCTGAAGCGGGGCCCCTGGATGACCACGATGGTGCCTTTGTCGTGGAAGGGGATTTCGCAGTCCTTGGCTGCCTGAATGGCCAGTTGGCGCAGCTCTTCAGAGTAAGGATCGGCGGCGCTGACATGGGTGGTGATGGGGCCATCGAAGAAGGTGTCGGCCCGACCGTTGGTGCGGTCTACGTATTGATCGCAGAATACAAACTCGCCCGGTTTGATGTGCTTTTGCAGGCTACCGGCAGCGCAAGGGCAAATGACTCGCTGGATCCCCAATGCTTTGAAGGCCCACACGTTGGCCCGGTAGTTGATTTTGTGAGGAGGCAGGGAGTGATCC
>DAIDMR010000075.1 GCA_027448865.1 Vampirovibrio sp. | reverse complement strand
GGCCGATGCCGACTGGGTGGTGGAAGTGGTCATTGAGAATCTGGAGATTAAGCGCAACCTTTACGCCCGACTGGAAACCCTGTGCAAACCCACGGCGGTGATCGCCTCCAACACCTCCACGATTCCCCTGGAAACGCTCATTGAAGGGCGATCGATGGCCTTCAAAAAACGCTTTATCATCACCCACTTTTTTAACCCGCCCCGCTTTATGCACCTGCTGGAAATCGTCAGCGGGCCGGATACTGATGCGGACATTGCCCCGCAAATGCAAACCTTCGGGGATGTGCATCTGGGGAAAAACGTCATTATCTGTAAAGACACCCCGGCCTTTTTGGCCAACCGCATCGGCATTTACTTCATGTTTCGGGCCATTACCGAGGCCATTGAGCAGGACATGCCCATTGAAATGGTGGACGCCATTCTGGGGAAACCCATCGGATATCCCAAGGAAGGCATTTTCGGACTGCTGGATCTGGTGGGTATCGGCATTATTCCGCTGGTTACGGAAAGTTTGCTGAAAACCCTGCCCGCCAATGACGCATTCCGCCAGTTTGATCACGAAAAAGGGCTGACCTTGGTGGGCAATTTACTCAAAGCGGGCTGTACCGGCCGCAATGCCCCCAACGGGGGCTTTTACCGCATGCAGAAAAACCCGGACGGTAACAAACAAAAGCTGGCCGTGCGCCTGAGTAATGGCGATTACTATCCGGTGGAAAAACCCAGGCTGGCCTGCGTGAAAGCGGCCCGAAAAGACGGGCCCAAAGCCATGTTTGAAACAGACGATCGCTACGGGCGCTTCGCCTGGGTGGTGGTACGGGATACCCTGTTGTATGCGGCCACGTTAATTCCCGAAATCGCCGATGACATCGCCGACGTGGACGCCGCCTTGCGGGGCGGATACAACGCCCACTGGGGCCCCTTTGAGCAGATTGATCAGGTGGGGGTGGACTGGTTCTGTCAGCGGGTGCAAGCCGATGGCATTGAACTGCCGCCTGTCCTGAAACTGGCTCAGAATCGACCCTTTTACAAAACGGTAAATGGCAAATTGCATCGGCTGGTGTTTGATTTTAAGCGCCAACAGGCCGATTACGCCCCCTTGATGGATCGACCGGGCTGCCTCAACTTCGGGGAAATCAAGCACAGCCGCAATGCGTTGATACACCATCATTCGGCCAGCCTGTGGGATTTGGGCGATGGAGTCACCTGTCTGGAATTTCATTCCAAAATGAACACGCTAGATCCCTCCGTGTTGCACGTGGTCAATGATAGCGTGCGATTCATGACTCAAAACGCCGCCCATTACAAAGCCATGGTCATTTATAACGCGGAAAAAAACTTCTCCCTTGGGGCCAATTTAGGCCTCATTGACGCTGGCTTTCAGCTCATCCGCCATCCGTTGATGCGGCAAACCGGCCTGGGCCAACTGTTCGGGGCGGGGCTTTACAAAGCGGTAGAGCTGCTGGTGTATCAGGGGCAAAGCGTGTTCAGCGCCCTGCGTTATGCCCCCTTTCCGGTGGTGGGGGCGCCCAACGGCATGGCCATCGGCGGCGGCTGCGAAATTTTGCTGCACTGCGACGCCCTGCAACTAAACGCCGAAACCTACATGGGGCTGGTGGAAAGTGGCGTAGGGCTCATTCCGGGCTGGGGCGGCTGCGCCCGCTATCTGGCCCGATGTCAGGAGGAAGCAAACCGCAAAGGCGGGGTGATTCCTCCGGTACGCAAAGCCTTTCAAGCTATCCTGATGCCCCAACTGGCCGTGTCCACCTCCGGGCAGGACGCCCAAAGCAAGCTGTGGAGCAGCCCCCACGATGGCATCACCATGAACCCGGATCGGGTGCTGGCCGATGCCAAGGCCAGGGCGCTTTCGCTCGTGCTCACTTAAATTGCCGTATTGGGAC
>DAIDMR010000074.1 GCA_027448865.1 Vampirovibrio sp. | reverse complement strand
CTTTAGCGAAGAGCCCGTGGTGCGAGCCATATTTGAAAGCCAGATTCCGGTGGTCACCGGTATTGGGCACGAACCGGACTACGCCCTGGCCGATGCGGCAGCGGATTATTCGGCCTCCACGCCCACGGCAGCCGCCGATTGGGCCGTGCCGGACTTGCAGGCCATTCTGGACAATCAGGCCAGCCTGGCTCGTGAATTAATGGAGTCCATGGCCGAGGTCATTCTCTATCACGAGCAAACCCTGGATTTAAACGCCACCCGCATGGTGGAATTACATCAAAGTTATCTGGAAAGTCGCGACCACCAGCTGGTGCAAAAGAAAGAGCGTCTGCTCTCCCGTTTTGATTTGCTCTTTCAAAAGAAAGAACAGGGCTTGGCCGAGTCGGTCTCGGTGCTGAACGCCTACAATCCGCTGACCACATTGGCCCGGGGCTACGGGGTGGCCAGCACGGCCCAAGGTCAGGTGGTTCGCTCCGTGCAGCAACTGAAAGCCGGAGAAACGTTTGAATTGCGCTTGGCGGACGGCAAAGTCTCCGCACAGGTCAAACAGGTACAAGCACTGGATTCGCTTTCCGCCCCGGAGCTTCCGTAAATTTTTCAGTGAATTTTAATTTGAACGACTACGAACAAGGACAAATCCCCATGGCTGCCAAGACTCCCACTTTCTCGGAATCCTCCCAGGCACTGGAAGAAATCGTGGAGCGCTTTCGCTCGGAATCATTACCTCTGGAAGAGGCCCTGACCTTGTTTGAGGACGGGGTGGGCCACATTAAAGTGTGTCAGACCAAGCTGAACGAAGCCCGGGGCAAGGTGGAAGAGCTGGTCAAAACCCTGCAGGAAGACGGGGAAAGCGTAACCCGCCCATTTGAGGTCTAATGCGTTGAGCCGCTCTCACGTTCTGGTTTTTGATCACGGGACTACCAGCATTCGGGCCTGCATCATGGATGCCAGCGGCACCATTATCGCCCGTAACCAACGGAGTTTTGAGCAGATTTATCCCCAACCCGGCTGGGTGGAACACAACCCCACAGAGCTGTGGGACATAACCCTGCCAGTGGCCCGGGCCGCCCTTCAGGACGCCGGGCTAAGCTGGGAAAATCTGGCGGTTGCCGGATTGACCAACCAGCGGGAGACGGTCATTCTATGGGATTCTCAAACGGGTCAGCCAATCTACAACGCCATTGTGTGGCAATGCCGTCGTACCGCCGCGTTTTGTGAGGAACTCAAGCGTCAGGGCCACGGCCCCCTGATTCAGGAAAAGACCGGGCTGGTCATCGACGCCTATTTCTCGGCCTCCAAAATCCGCTGGCTGCTGCAAAACGTGCCGCAAGCCCAGCACTTATTGGCGAACAATCGACTTTTGTTTGGCACGGTAGACACTTACATTTTATGGAAACTCAGTGGCGGCCAGTGCCATGTGACCGATGTGACCAACGCCTCCCGCACCATGGTGTTCAATATTCACCAACGGAACTGGGACACTGAGTTGCTGAATCTGTTTGAAATCCCGGCGGCGATTTTGCCCAGGGTAGTAGGATCTTCCGAGTCAATCGGCATCATTGATCCCAAGTTCACGAATGGCGTGACCGTCCCTCTGGCGGGCATTGTGGGCGATCAACAGGCCGCCTTGCATGGCCAGAAATGCTGGCTGCCCGGCACGGCCAAAAGCACTTACGGCACCGGGGCCTTTTTGGTGATGAACACCGGGCAAACCCCGGTGCATTCAACCCAGGGGCTGCTGACCACCTTGGCCACCGAGGCCCACGGCAAGCCGATCAGACGTTTGATGTAAGCCACGTCAATGTAGTCATCTTTTTTATAAAGCAGGCCGGAAAAAC
>DAIDMR010000073.1 GCA_027448865.1 Vampirovibrio sp. | reverse complement strand
CAGCCGCCGCCCGCGTGTAAAACTCCTTTTAAAAAACCCCTCCCCATTCCAGGGAGGGGTTTTTTTCAGAAAATACGCTTCATTTTTTTTGTAACTTTCAAGACCAACGAGTGTGACACCCCATGACCCTGACTGACATTGAGACCTTGACCATGACCCAACCAACCCCACCCGCCCGCGGCATCAAATACAAGCGTATTCTCTTAAAAATCAGTGGCGAAGCGCTGATGGGAGATCAGGGCTTTGGCATTAAGCCGGAAGTCATCAGCCTGGTGGCGGACGAGATCGTGGAAGCGGCCTCACTCGGGTGTGATGTGGCCGTGGTTGTGGGCGGCGGTAATATTTTCCGTGGGGTGCAGAACTCCACCAAGCTGGGGATGGATCGGGCCGCGGCGGACTATGTGGGTATGCTGGCCACCATTATGAACTCGCTGATCCTGCAAGAAACGGTGAAATCCAAGGGCATGCAGGTTCGGGTGATGAGCGCCATCGGGATGGACCGCATCGCGGAGCCTTATATTCGCCTCAAAGCGGTTCGTCACCTGGAAAAAGGCCGAGTAGTCATTTTTGCGGGCGGCACCGGCAACCCTTTCTTCTCCACCGATACCACCTCTGCACTGCGCGCTGCGGAAATTGGCGCCGATGTAATCATGATGGCCAAAAACGGGGTGGACGGCGTTTATGATAAAGACCCCAAAACCAACCCGGATGCGGTCAAATTCGACACCCTTACCTATGATGACGTGCTGATGAAAGACCTGAAGGTCATGGATCAGACCGCAGTGACTTTGTGCAAGGAAACCAGACTCCCCATTCTGGTCTTTGATTTCAATCAGCAAGGGGCCATCAGCCAGATTTTGCAAGGCGAAAAGATCGGCACTTATATCGGCGGGGCGCCCTAGTTCCCTGTTCCGGGGTTCCCTATTCCGGGTGCAACTCCAGATACCGATGGTAAGCCTTGCGTCCTTCATCCCGCAAGGCGTCGGCAGCAAGGGCCAGTCCTTTGCGCTCGTAGGAGAGCGCCCACTCAAAAAGCCGCTTGGCCTCTAAAAGGTCATCCGAACCGAAGATGTTACTGTTGAACGCCAAATCATTGATGTCAACAACCATTTGCTCAACACCTCGCCAAAACGCATAGCAGAATTCAATTCAATAAAATTGATACAATTCGCGGTCGTTATTGAAAATTTGCGCTCGTCTAAAAGCATCTTGTATCAATAATTGTTTTATTTTAGCTCATGCTTAATGATTTGAAAACGCCCGTATACTTTATCAATAAATCCAATACAATAAACCCACGACTTACGCACCTGCTCCATTCCGGAAGTCTCGCTCAGTTTTCCCCGAAAAATTCTTCCAGCATCTGTTCCCGATAATCCCACAGGCGCTCCAGTTGAGAGCGCACCAGTAAGGCGGCCAATGCACCACCCAGCCCCCCAGGCAGGGCGTAATGAACCACCTCCCGGATTTCCACACCATTGGAGACCGGCTCTATAAAGTGCTTGTGCTGCCAAAAGGCAAACGGCCCCAGCTTTTGCGATTCCACAAAGTAAGCCATGGGTTCCACATGCGTGATTTCAGACACCCACCGGAACTTCAGTAACCCAAAGGGCTGGAGCTGATAGACTTTGAGCAGGCCGGGATAAATTGCTCGGGACAGCTCATAACTTTCATCCCGCAAGCGAACCCAGTCCGGGGTGATTTGCCCCACACTGGCCGGATTGGCGAAAAAGGCCCAGGCCACATCCACGGGAATGGGCAGTGTCTGGGTACGAATCAGGCAATAAACTTTCATTGCTTTATTTTGCCGGATTTTCCGGGAAAGGGCCAGAGGCTTGCATCCAGCGACTGGCTGATCAGCCACTATTTCCAGAATTCCAAAAACTGCGGCAAGAGGCTACCAAGCCACCCCACACAGCCCTATAATGGATATATGGAAAGAACGTATCTGGATCACTGCTTGAAAGACGGCCTGACGGTGCGTTGGCCGGATTCGGCCATGCCCATCAAAGTGTATGTGGCCCCCTTTCGCTGGTACGAAAAATCCAAGCAAAACGAGTCCTACGCCTACAATCAAATGGTATTCGACGCCTTTGATCTTTGGAGTCAGGTCTCGGAGGGCAGGGTGCGCTTCCAGCAGGTGGCTCAGTTGGACGGCTCCCAGATTGATGTCAGTTGGCGACGGGTGGATCGCAAGTCCCTGGGGCATTGTCAGTATCTGGTCAACCAGCAATCCCTGCTTTATTCTGCGGAAATTAAAATCGGCATCTCCGATGGGTTGGTACACGGGCAATACAACGATATGGATGAGGTCAAGCACACTATTTTGCACGAAATTGCCCACGCCCTGGGGCTCATTGGTCACAGCGACGCGGGCGATGACATTATGTACGTGCCCCATCAATACGGCGTGGTCAATATTTCCCAGCGGGATATCGACACCCTGAAGACCCTGTATAAGCTTCCCCCGGCTTTCGATTATCTGGCCGTGGGCCGCAAGTTCAAGCTGAAAGAACCCTTTACCCTGCATCAGGTGCTGGATCATCTGGAAGGGCGCAGCGAGGCGGAGGGTAAAAAAATCGACTTCATTCCCCCGCCCCCCCCCCGGAAAATCCCGCCGTGCTGCAAAGCCAGCACGATATTTTAAGCCACATGGGAAAATTCCACCTGGCCACTCAGAACATCAAGGTCGATCCGGCCCTTAAAAAAATGTTTATCGCCAAAAAACAGGGCCCACCGCCCCATTAAAAAGCATCACATTTCGCAACAATCCCTTCAGTTATTCCGGAAATCGTCGATTCTCACAAGAGAAGACAAACTTTCCTTGACCGAAAACTGAAAGGCCCGATTATGGGGTTATTCGTCGATTCAGGCTTACCCAAAAACTCTCCACGGACTAAACGCCCCAAATAGCCTGTGCCTCCACCCGTCCAAACCATCCACCAGCCCCCTTGGCCCCGCACAATCTAAAAGGAATGCATGATGCCAAACGCCAGCGCCCAACAAGGCAGTACCATCGCTGAATACGGAATCCTTTTGGCCTTAGTAGCTGGTGTTTCCCTGTATGGACTCCAAACCTTAGGGCCAGCCTTTATTGGGAACTTCAAGAACGTAGGCAACGTAGGCACCTTGAGTCTGTTAGCCCCCTTGGGCGAAAAAGGGAGAAGCCCATCATCAGCAGAAGAGAACTCAAAATTCCCCACGCCCGTGTCCCCGCCGCCCATCTTCAACAATCCGGGTGATATTACCGTGGATCAGCCCCGACCTCTTGTTGGAGCCAGCCCCGCGAGCGAAAAAACAAGTAACTACGAAGAAATAGTCAGTATAGAGTCAACTCCGAATACCGTAGCGGGTGGCCTTGGTAGTCAGGTAACTGAAGCAGAGAAAGAACCAACCGCACCGCCATCCCCAAAGGATCAGGATAACGCCAAAAAACAGGGCCCACCGCCCCATTAAAAAGCATCACATTTCGCAACAATCCCTTCAGTTATTCCGGAAATCGTCGATTCTCACAAGAGAAGACAAACTTTCCTTGACCGAAAGCTGAAAGGCCCGATTATGGGGTTGTTTGTCGATTCAGGCTTACCCAAGATCTCCACGGACTAAACGCCCCAAATAGCCTGTGCATCCACCCGTCCAAACCATCCACCAGCCCCTGTGGCCCCGCACAACCTAAAAGGATTGCATGATGCCAAACGCCAGCGCCCAACAAGGCAGCACCATCGCCGAATACGCTATCCTGCTGACCCTGGTGGCTGGCGTCTCCATCTATGGGCTCCAGACACTGGGGTCTGCCATGAGTGGGAATCTCAAGAAAGTTGATAACGTCGGGACCATGGGTTTACTGGCCCCGCTGGGCAAAGCCGGGAGCGCTTCATCAGCAGCGGAAGGCGGTGGGCAGCCAGGCAGCAACACCTCGACGCCTGTGGCCCCTCCGTCCGTGTTAACCGATTCGCCGATAGCCATAGGCATCAACGAGGGACAACCGACCACGGTGGTTGCGGGGGCTCAGGGCAACCGTCGTGGCGTTAACCCACCGGCCCAAGTCACTCCTGACTCAAGCCTTCCCTCCAACACGAATGCTTCACCTGGTAATACAGCGCCACCAGTCGCGACAGCAGACTTCCGAGAGCCCAAGATCGCAGATGATTCAGATTTTGGGCAAGGGTTTGGCCAAGAATCTGGTCAAGGGGGTAGCTTTGCCGACCCACCCCCCGGAGAACAACCGCCCCAGGGCTAGCCAACCAAACGCCAGTCCTCCGGCAGACCCACACCAATCCGCGAAAACACCGCAACTTGTCAGATTCTCTACCATCGTAAACACCCAAACGTTACAGAAAAAGGTTCGCCCATGCCAAAACGCTCCTCACCATCTGGCGTCAGTCTGGCCGAATATGGCCTAGTACTGGCCTGCGTGGTATGCGTGTGCCTTGCCGGCCTGCAAAGTCTGGGCTCTCAAATCAGTGGGCAATTCAGTTCTATTGCTAACAAAATTGGGAAAGTCAGCGGCAATTTGGGGAATCGTTCCTCCTTGGGCGCACCTTCATCGCCCAGCATCCCCAAACCTCCCGCCAGTCCCCCTGCCACAGGCTCTGGCTCTAGTCTTGGCATCAATGGCACAGCCCTGAATCCCTATCCCAATAACGGCATTGCCGGTTCCGTAGCGGGTACTGACAACAATCAGCCTGCTGGAGGCGTGACCGGCTCCGTAAAGATTAGAAATGGCAAGCCTCCAACAGGCGCCAATACCGGGGCTTCTGGTCAATCCTCGCCTTAATCTTTTACACAGCGAGATAAGAAGCCCTTAAATGACCCTCCCAAATGAACCTCTATGAATTCATCTTCCACTGAGTCCTACCCAAATTAAGCCCAGCAAGCAGGAAATCCGCATGCCACGCTCTGTCGCAAAATCCGGAGTCAGTCTGGCCGAATACGGCCTGATACTGGCCTGCGTGGTATGCGTGTGCCTTGCCAGCCTGCAAAGTCTGGGCTCTCAAATCAGTGGGCAATTCAGTTCTATTGCTAACAAAATTGGGAAAGTCAGCGGCAATTTGGGGAATCGTTCCTCATCTCCTTCATCGCCGAGCGCACCCTCATCGCCGGGCGCACCTTCATCGCCCAGCATTCCCAAACCTCCCGCCAGCCCCCCTGCCACCGGTTCTGGTTCTGATTTTGGCATCAATGGCGCAGCCCTCAGTCCCTATCCCAATAACGGCATTGCCGGTTCCGTGGCGGGTGTCGGCGATAAAAGTCCTGTAGCAGCGACTAACAGACCCCCTAAAATGCGGAATCGAACCAAACCTTGATCTTGGTCTTGGATGCTTGTACACCCGGAACTCGAAAAAGAAAATAAAGACCAACAGAATGATTCACAGGAGCGTCGACCACAAAGCGGTAAAACCTTCCCTAACGACGAGTAAAGCCCCGAAAGACAAGACGCATGAGTCATCCCCGCTCACAATCTGGCGTCAGTCTGGCCGAATACGGCCTGATACTGGCCTGCGTGGTGTGCCTGTGCATTGCCGCCCTGCAAAGTCTGGGCTCCAGGGTCAGCGGGAACATGGACGCCATCGCCCAAAAAATCAACACCATCAAAGTCGCCCCCGGTGGAGGCCCGACCATTAGAGTTGCTGGAACAGCCGGAATGCCTTGTGGATACGCTTGCAAAACTGATGCAGCGCCACCTGAGCGCTTGGGAGCCATAACCACCGGGCCAATCACCAATCCTTACCCGAGTCCCGGCATTGCGGGTACAGCCGGAACCCGGAAAAGAAAATAAAAGCACGCTATCTGCTAGCAAAACGCACAGGGAACAGACACTGTCCTTTGGGTTAGCCGTTCAGGATATTGCGAGCAATCACAATGCGCTGGATTTCGGAAGTGCCCTCCCCGATTTCGCACAGCTTGGCATCCCGCAAGTAGCGCTCCACCGGGAAATCCTTGGTGTAGCCATACCCGCCGTGAATCTGAATGGCCGCGTTGGCCGCCCGGGAAGCCACCTCGGAAGCGTACAGCTTGGCCATGCTGGCCTCCTTGGTGAAGGGTAATCCGGCCAGCTTCAGGCGCCCGGCGTTGTAAACCAGCAAGCGGGCCGCCTCAATTTCCACGGCCATATTGGCCAACATAAACTGAATAGCCTGAAACTCGGCGATGGCCTTGCCAAACTGCTTCCGCTCCCGGGCGTAACGCAAGGCTTTATCCAAAGCCCCCTGAGCAATTCCCACGGCCAAGGCCCCAATGGAAATGCGCCCATTG
>DAIDMR010000072.1 GCA_027448865.1 Vampirovibrio sp. | reverse complement strand
ATTGTCGATCTGGCCAACTTGCTGAACGCCATGGGCGCTGATATCAGCGGGGCGGGCACCAACGAAATTGTGATCAACGGGGTGAAGCCGGGCACATTGCACGGTACCACCTACAGCGTTATGCCGGATCGCATTGAAGCGGCCACTTACCTGATGGCGGGCGTGGGTACCTTGGGGGATGTGACCGTCAACAACGTGCTGCCGGTGCATTTAAGCTCCTTGACCCACAAACTGATTGAAATGGGTGCCGATATCGAGATGCCCACCCCCAACAGCATTCGCATTCGCAGCGACCGCCGTCTGCAAGCCCAAAATATTGTGACCCAGCCTTACCCCGGCTTCCCCACCGACCTGCAAGCGCCGTTTATGACGCTGTTAAGTACGGCGGATGGGGTCAGCATCGTTAAGGAAACCATTTACGAAAATCGCTTTAAACAAGTGGGCGAACTCAAGCGCATGGGCGCCGATATTTCCGTGGAGCGTGATGTGGCCGTGATTACGGGTGTTCCACATCTCAGCGGGGCGGAAGTCAACGCGCACGATCTGCGAGCCGGTGCCGCCATGGTCATTGCCGGTGTCATGGCCGAAGGTGCTACCCAGGTCTTTGATCTCCATCATCTGGATCGGGGTTATGAAGACGTGGTGGGCAAAATGCAAAGTCTGGGAGCCTCCATTGAGCGAGTCCCGGACAACTCCGAGCGCCCGGTGAGCGAAGAGACATCTGCCTGAATATTGAACACACCTATCTCGGCAGGATAGAGAGAGTAATCGGTAATCTTCCATGAGCGAAACATCCAATCCCTCGGGTAACCCCCGGCGCTGGTACGATCAGGATCCTCTGCTCGGAGAGGTGCTGGAATTGTTGCGAGCCTATCCGGCGGATGTGCGGGAACAGGCCGAGACCTTTCTCCGTAAAGTCGAAGAGCAAATCGGCAAAGAGGCTCTGGAGAAGTTTTATCAACTGGCCAAGCCCGAAAAAATGGGCAATCGCTGGTACGATCAGGACCCAGTGGTCTCCAGGGCCGTGGAATTGCTGCGGGTCGTTCCTCCGGCCATTCAACGTCAGGCGGCCAACCGCTTTCTGGAATCCATGAAAAAGCAGGGCCTCACGCCCACTTTGCTCAAGACGGACACCCCAGCCACCTGAGTCTGTTTTTGTGCGTGTTACCATTAGCAGCGATTGTTATGAAGGCTGATGGGGCAACGTGAACGATTTACAAAGCGATTCAAAGCCCTTGCTGTCAGAAGCCATTGACCTGTTCAACCGGCAGGCCTTTTTTGAATGCCACGAGGTGCTGGAAGATCTGTGGCGCCCGCTGCCGCCCGGCCCGGAAAAGACCTGCTTGCAAGGCTTGCTCCAGGTTGGGGTGGGGTTTTATCATTGGCAGCGGGGCAATGCGGTGGGGGCACGTAATAAATTGCAATCGGGGCTGGAAAAGCTGGAAACCGTGGCTCAGCAAGCGCAATACCAACCGCCGTTCTCCGTGGCGCAAGTTATTCTGTCCTCTCGTGTGCTTTTGAACAGGCTGCTTGAACAAAAGGGCGATGGCAGCCTGCCTCCCTATCCAGAATCAGAAATGCCTAAATTGAATTGATTCTTAATTAGAAAATTTTCCTATTTAAGAATCGATTAGCGTTTAAAAATTGGACCAACCCACTAAAAAAATACCCTGACCTCTCTTGTAACAAGCGGCATCAGGGTATTTTCAAAGTGTATTGGGCTGTTAGCCTATTTCAGGCGGGATTCTACCACTTTCCAGTTGATGTTGCGGAAGAAGGCCTCAATGTATTTGCCGCGTTCGGTGGCTTTGTAGTCGCCCACATAAGCGTGTTCCCAAACATCCATCACCAGAATGGGGGTAAAGCCAGCGGGGTGGCCGTTCTCGTGGTCGGTAATCCAGAAGTTTTGCAGGCGGCCCGTGATGGGATCCTGGTACAACACGGCCCAGCCGATGCCACGCATGGCGCCAGTGGCTTTGAAGTCAGCAACCCAGGCATCGACGCTGCCAAAGTACTCTTTCAAGGCTTCAGCCAGCTTACCGCTGGTGGGGGCGGGGCCGCCGTTGCCGACCATGTTTTCAAAGTAGTATTCGTGCAAGCGAATGCCATCGTATTCAAAGGCTAAACGACGACGAATCTCGTTATACTCCGGGGTGCCGACCTTTCCTGCTTCCCGCAGTTCGGACAGTTTGTCGTTCAGGGTGTTGGTGTTGGTGACATAGCCTTTGTACAGGGCGTAGTGGGTTTCCAGCTGCTCAGCGGAAATACCATCCAGTTGCAAATTATAAGCAATCGCCTCATAAGGGTTTACTTGGGTGGCGGGCATAATGGGCCTCCTCTTTCATTTCAGTCGAGATTATACGGAAATCAAACCCGAACTATTGAGGCTCAATATACCACAAACAGGCGGGCTTGTCCCTGCGCCCAATCAGGCTTTAAACCCTGAAGCGTCGTTGGAAGTATCCGCTGACTGTGCTTATGCGTTGCGTTGACCTTGCCGATAGAGAAACAGGGTGTTGGCCATGAGGGTGGCAATGGTCATGGGGCCCACCCCACCGGGCACCGGGGTGATGAAACCGGCCTTCTGGCTGGCGCTGGCAAAGTCCACATCGCCCACCAGATTGCCATCCAGGCGGTTAATGCCCACATCAATGACGGCAGCCCCCGGCTTGATGAAGTCTGCGGTCACCAGATTGGGCACGCCCACCGCTGCCACCAGAATATCGGCTTCCTGGCACCGTGTCGGTAAATCGGCGGTTTTGCTGTGGCAATAGGTCACCGTGGCGTTTTCCTGCAACAATAATAAGCCCATGGGCTTGCCTACAATGTTAGACCGCCCCAGCACCACGGCGTTTTTCCCTGCCAAGGGGACGTTATAGGCTTTGAGCAGGGTCATCACCCCAGCGGGGGTGCAGGGCTTGCAAGCCGAGGGATCACCGCTCATCAACAGGCCCATATTCAGGGGATGCAGACCATCCACGTCCTTTTGGGGGTCAATGGCCCGAATCACAGACAGGGTATCAATGTGTTTGGGCAAGGGCAATTGCACCAGAATGCCGTGCACACTGGCGTCCTGATTCAAGCGCTCAATTACGGATAGCAGTTCCGCCTGTGAAGTCTCGGCAGGGTAGGTCAACAGGTCAGACAGCATGCCGATTTTTTGAGCCGTTTTGGCCTTTTTGCCCACATAAACCTGACTGGCCGGGTCATCGCCCACCAGAACCACCACCAGTTTGGGCAATGGCGCCCCTTGGCCCTTGAGTTGGGCCAATTCCTCAGACAAGGAATCCAGCAAATTCCGGGAAGTCAGCTTCCCATCCAGAATGCAAGCGGTGGCAGGCGAGGTCATCGGGTACGCTCCTAAGGGTTTGGGCAAAACTGGGTTTATTGTCTCCTGAAGCCAAGGCTGAGGCAAGGCATGCCCTGAAAGCTGAAAGGATGGCCCCGGTGATGAGTCCATCCTTCCTGAATGTAAGGTGTGAAAGCCTTTCGCTAAACCAGCAACGGGGTGCGAATGGACTCGGTCACTGTTTCTT
>DAIDMR010000071.1 GCA_027448865.1 Vampirovibrio sp. | reverse complement strand
ATCAGCCCTGTGGGAATTCTGGACAACAAGTGTCCCAGCATCCCCGAATGTCCCTGCCGGGCGCTTTCAAACAGGGCCTGGCGGGCCTCGGTTTCATTCAGGGCCACGCCTTGCCGTTCCAGTAGTTCCAGCCCGGTCAGGTTGCCGGTATTGGCCGCCTGAGCAATGGGAGACCGACCGGACTCATCCGGTTTGGCGGGGCTAGCGCCCGCCTTTAACATGCTGGCGCTGAGGAAATTGAACAGGTGACGGTCGGGTTTGTTTGGCCCGCCCCGCTTCAGGGCCTCATGCAACGCACTGGAATTGTCCGCGATAATTTGCCAGGCCCGGAAAGCCTCCGGGGAAAGCGCCGCATCCACTTGCCGGGCCAAAGCCTCGGCAGGACTGGCCGGAGTGACAGGGCCTTCCGTTTCCCGGCCCCGCTCCTCATCGGAATCCACTTCCTGAATGGTCGATAGCACCCGGGTCATTCGCTTGGGAGCCTGCATGCCAAAACGGGGACCCCGAAATTCAACCCGATCCACGTTGGGTTGAGCCGCTGGCCAAGCGGAGTGTTGCCCGGATCGTCCGACCCCGAAAAAACCTGCCGGTGATTTGGATTTTGTACCCGCGCCAAACGGGTTACTCAAAGCGCCACGGGCGGGGCGGTCTGAAATTCGAGTCATTACAACCATTCACTCCCTCTGACTTTCCTGACCGTCTGACTGCCCATACAAGTCTGACTGTCCTTGCAAGCCCAGTGCTGACCTTGGCCTGAGCGCCTTCCCAAAAAGATACCCACTTGCAAACTGAAATTTGAAATCTTTGAAAAGTTTGAAATTTTGGAAACTTTTGAAAACATGGCAATATAAACTGGTTTAAAAAAATAAGTCATTTTAATCCAATTTGCAAGTCAATTCTTACATCAAAAAAGGAGCGGGAACCTGAACTGGCGTATCCGACAGCCCCCGGCAAAGGCATCGGTGCGGCGGAATTTAAGCGGCGCCATCAGGAGAGTGACAAACGGGGCAGAGCTTGCGCATAATAAAACCATGAATCTACCGCTTTGGGAAACCGTTTTACAACCAACCGCCCAGACTCCCCAGCAAGGGGCATTGCCACGCTATGCGGAAGTGTTGGTCAATATGACCGCCAAAAGCCTGCAAAGTCAGGTATTTACCTATCAGGTACCCGAAGAATTCCGGGAGGTGGCTCAGGTCGGTCAGCCGGTGCTGGTCTCCTTTGGGGCCCAGCAGGATTTAACGGGCTTTATCGTGGGCCTGAGCGCCGATTACACGGGGCAGTACAAGCTCAAGGAACTGTCGGACATTCTGGATGAAACACCCCTGTTTGACGCCGAATACTACGACTTTATCCAGTGGGTGGCGGACTACTACGCCACGCCGCTGCCTCAGGTGCTGGCCTGCGCCTTGCCCGCCAATCTGGTGCAACGCCCCAAAAAGCTGGTGTATCAGGGGCCCAATTTTAAAGAACCCCTTGTGATAGCCCGCATTCCCAATGAGGTGGCCCGCAAGGCCCTGCAACTGATTGATTTTCTCTACAAGAACGCCGCCACTTACGAAGAGCTGTGCAGTGGCAAGAGCGCCAAGGGCTATTCTCCCAAGTATCTGGCCGGGCACCTGAGAATGCCGGTCAAAGCCATGAATCAGCTGCTGGCCCGCCTGCGCAAGCTGGACATTGTGGTGGTGGAAACCGAACTCAGCGCCAAGACCCGGGCCAAAACCGTCAAACGGGTTACCCTGAACCCGGACAGGCTGGAAAACGCCGTCCTGTCCACCCGCCAGCAAGAAATTGTGACCCAACTGAAGGATCGCCCGGAAGGCTTGCCCCTGAAGGAATTGCTGGATGTGCTGGGCACCACCCCGCCCACGGTCAAAAAGCTGGAAGCGGCAGGGGTCATTACCATCACCGACGTGGCCGAACACCGGGACCCGCTGGCCCTGTTTCAAAAGCTGGCCGCCCGCACCCACTTTACCCTGTCCCGGTATCAGCAGCAGGCCATGGATACGGTGGTCAACGGGGACAGTGAGCAACCCTACCTGCTGTATGGCATTACCGGTTCCGGCAAAACGGAAGTTTATATCAGCTTGACCCGCCACGCCCTAGAGCGGGGCAAGGCGGTGCTGATGATGGTGCCGGAAATCGCCCTGACTTCCCAGATTGCCCGGCGCTTTATCAACCACTTTGGCTCGGAAAACATCGCCCTGTGGCACAGTAACCTCTCGGATGGGGAAAAGGCCGATACCTGGCATAAGCTGCGCACCGGGGAACTCAAGATCCTGATTGGGGCTCGCTCGGCCATTTGGGCGCCCATCAAGGATCTGGAACTCATTCTGATCGACGAGGAGCATGAGGGCAGCTTCAAGCAGGATTCCCCGGCCCCCCGCTACAACGCCAAAACCCTGGCCCTGGAACTGGCCCGCCGTACCGGGGCCAAAGTGGTGCTGGGCAGCGCCACCCCGGAGATCAGCACCTTTTATCAGGCCCAGCGGGACGGGCGCATTCTGCATTTGCCGGAGCGCTTTGGCAACAGCCAGTTGGCCGAAGTGCGGGTGGTGGACATGAAGCAGGAGCGGGGGCAGGGCCATCAGGGGCAGTTGTCCCGCTCACTCATTGAGGAATTGAAAATCAATCTGGAAGCGGGGGAACAGTCCATTATCCTGCTGAACCGGCGAGGCTTTTACACCACCATTCAATGCACCGACTGAATAATGACCCGGCCCGGCTTCTGGCCCCGCCCGGCCCGGCCCGCCACCTGGGTGAGCAACTGAAAGCCCCGCTCGGCGGATTT
>DAIDMR010000070.1 GCA_027448865.1 Vampirovibrio sp. | reverse complement strand
GAACCGGACGGGTGGAGGGGGCTGCCTTAAGGCGGGTTGCGGCCAGTGAGTAACGCTGTTCTGGCGCTTTTGGGGACGTGGCAATGTCGGGGTGATTTGCATGAGGAGGCTCTCGCTGACTGGGTTCGCAAGGGAACACGGAAGGGATGAAGGCTGAGAAGGAATCAAGGCTGAAAAGGGATGAAAGCGGATGCGGTCTGCAGAAGCCAGGGTTTGTATTGTGGCTGATAGGCTCTGACACAGGGCGGGTGTGCAGGCGGGAGCCCGGGCCATTCTGTGGATGGGGCTTGTCCAATGAATTCTGGTAAGCAGCCGACCTCATCTCACTTCATTTCACCATGGTGTCCGGTCAACCGAATTAATCAAGACAAACCGTATGAAGCAAGATTCATAAAACAGAGAAAACCAAACCAGAGACAGAAATGCCTGTGGCCCCTGTGTCAGATGAAACCAGAGGCCTGTGAGATACATTCCGCTGTCCGGGAATGTGGCTCGATGGCAGGCAGGTGGCGTTACCGGGTGTGTGGATTTGGGCGCTCACGTATAATGGAATCAGCATTTTTAATGGCAAAAGCAAGGAGAGGCTGTATGCGGTTTGAGGTCACTACGGGGCAATTGGCCCAGTTCTCGGGGGAAGCGTTGGTATTGGGCATACTGCCGGGAAGCCAGTCTCTGGATGACACGGCCAAAGCGATTGATGAGGCTCTGGGGCAGTATGTTTCCAACTGCCTGAACGCGGAAAACGCCGTGTTCAAAGCCAAACCGGGAGAAACCCTGATTTTGCCCACGTACGGAAAACTACCTGCCGCGCATGTGGTGCTGGTGGGTCTGGGCAAGGTGGAGGAGCTGAAAAGCAGCCAGTGGCGTCGGGCTGTTGCCGCTGCCGTGCGGGCTTGCAAGAAACTGAAAGTGAAAGCAGTGGCGATGGGTCTTTCAGAGGCCGTCGTTGGGGCCATGGGGATTGAGGCGGCCTCCCGGCTATTGGCGGAAGGGGCCGTGTTGGGTCAATACGACTTTAATATTCGCAAAACCCCGAGCAAGGCCAGTGAAGACAACGGAGAATCGGCCCCCAATGGTGGCAGCACTCTGGAAGTGCTGACCGTGGTTGACGCTCAGGCAGATCGTCTGGAGGCCATTCAGCGGGGCTTACGGGTGGGCCAACTGGTGGCGGAGCATACCAATTTGGCCCGTCATTGGGTGAATGACAGCGCCAATTACGTAACGCCCGCTTTTTTAAAGCAGCAGGCCGAAGGCATTCCGGGCTTGCAGTGTGAGGTTCTGGATTTGGAGCGCATCAAGGCGCTGGGTATGGGGGCTTTTCAGTTAGTGGCACAGGGAAGCGAACACCCCCCCTTCCTCATTCACCTGTGCTACAAGCCCTCCGGCGTCCCGGCCAAAAAGGTGGCTCTGGTGGGTAAGGGCATTACCTTTGATAGCGGCGGACTCTCCCTTAAACCGGCGGCGTCCATGGAGCTGATGAAAATGGATATGGCCGGGGCCGCAGCGGTGCTGGCCACTCTCAAGGCCGTGTCGGAGTTGAAGGATTTAAACATTGAAGTCCATGGCTTTATCCCCACCTGCGAGAACATGCCCAGTGGGGCGTCCAGCAAGCCGGGAGACATCGTAACCGCCATGAATGGAAAGACCATTGAGGTCAACAATACCGACGCCGAAGGCCGTCTGATCCTCTGTGACGCGCTTACTTACGCCCAGCAGCAGGTGGATCCGGATGAGCTGGTGGACATTGCCACATTGACCGGGGCCTGCGTGACCGCCTTGGGGAAGGTGGCCGCAGGTGTTATGGGTACCAGTGACACCCTGATTCAGGGCATACAGGCCGCTGGCGAGCAGGCGGGAGAAAAACTGTGGCAACTGCCTTTGTATGACGAGTACAGGGCCTTCTTAAAGAGCGACGTGGCCGACCTGATCAATTCCGGGGCCAAGGGGCAAGCCGGTTCGTCGGCGGGTGGCATGTTTCTGAAGGAGTTTGTGGACAAAAAGCGGGCCTGGGCCCATCTGGATATTGCGGGCCCGGCCTGGGCCACCAGTGATACGCCGGAGGTGCCCAAGGGGGGCACCGGCTTTGGCGTCCGCACCCTGTTGTATTATTTGTACGGCTGGCAGGCGTAAAAAAGCGGCACTGCAATCAGCGCCGCTTCAGAAGATTTGATGCCAGTCATTACCCGGAGATTATCGGGGGGGCGCGCCGGGCGCGTTCTGGTACAACGCGGTGGCCGGGCCCAGGGTGCTGGCGTACATGTTGTTGTAATAGGCGTCCGCATAATAGTTGCCCGAATAGATGGGCGAGTAGGGGGGCGTCACCGGAGGTGGAGGGGCGCTGCTGGCCCCAATTTTATCCACGTCAGCCCGGTTGATCAGGCCTCTCAAATCGGCGTGGTCGATTTTGCCATCATAACGACCATCATTCTTTTCACCCGTATCCGCCGCTTTGAACAGTTCTGCGTTGTTCAGCAATTTTTTGGCGGCGGCTTTTTGCTCTTCGGTGTCCCCGTACTGGGCAATGTGGCTTAAGCCTTCCCGATTGAGGATGCCCCAGTTGTGATCCTTCATGAAGCTCTGGAGTGACAGGAGTGCCTGGGTATTGGTCATCTTCTGATCCAGTGGCAAAACACCCTGCGAGCCGGGATTGGCCACCATCTTGTTGAGGCTGTCCACGCTGAACTGGCCATCATCCTGGCCATCAAAGTGATCCACCCGGCCTCGCAAGCCGTTTTGGTTATCCAGCAGGTATTGAATGGCGTCCTTGTCCGCTTTGGAATATTTGCCGCTCTTGTCGTCCAGGGCGCTGCGCAGATCGTTGACATCAATCAGGCCATCACCCTGCCCGGCGTTCTGTGCGTCCAGTTTTCCGGAAATGCTTTGAATCCGGGCCAATGCCGTATTATCGTTCAGGGGAGGCTGTGGTTGCCACGATCCAGCCCCGGGTGGTGGTGGGTAGCTGCCCCAGGGGGAGGAGGGGAAAGCCCCGCCGTAGGAGCCGTAAGGGTATGCACCGTAACCACCGTAACTGCCGCCCCAGGCATAGTTATAGGCGCTGACCGATTGCGGCGATGGACCAGCACCGCCCCCGAAGTATTTGGCCAGCAGCGCATCAGTCGTGCTGCCGGGCGCTGGCCCGCTGACCGGGCTTCCCGCGCCAGTGGCCGCATAGCTTACGGATTGAGTTGATATATACGGTGAAGTCATTCTGTCCCCCTGTATGCCCCACGGTTTGAGCCTAAAGCCCTTGTTGAGAATCTAACTGTTGAGAATCTGACTGTTGAGAGTCTGAAATCTTGATGAGAACCGGGCCTGTGGAATTCATCCACGCCTGTTCAGGCCATTCATGCCGAGCCCCCGCTCAGTGTGCTGCATTACCAGCCTGTCCCACTGTGTACAACCAGTTATTATTTGTACATAAGCATAAAAACAAATAATGCCCGTTTTGTGCCAGTCAATTTTTGCTCAAAAGAAAAGCACCCGATCGGTCTCCCGACCGGGTGCATCGTCGTACCGCTCTCTATATAAAAATTATGGCGTGCTGCCCGCACCGGCGCCCGTGGCGCTGACGCCCAGGCTTTCAATGCGTATTTGCAACCGATCCCCCACCCCGATCACGATGTTGCTGTTGCGCTTGTCCAGCGGGTCCACTTCCTTGCTGCTGAGCTGTTGAACCAGCGGTTCATCCAGCACTTCGGCCTTGCCGATTTTGGTGCCATACAGGGCGCCGGCGGAGGTGCTGATTTCCCGGGACAAGGCCGCTGTGGAGCGATCGGGGTGAAAGACCACCCCCTGCAGTTCGGTGGCTTTCAGAATCCCGTCGGTATTGGCAATGGTGGCGCTCATGGGAATCCGTTGCCCTTCCGGGGTGATAAAGCCGTTGAAGGTAATTCCCAGTTGCGCATTGTCATTGGTTTGATTTTTGGAAATGACGCTGTTGACGACACCCAGCACCTTGCTGCCGGCGGGGGCAATGATCTTTCCATTGGTGTCAAACAAAGGGTGATCCAGAATGAGCATCACCGGATCGCCGGGTTTGTTGAATTCCGAGTAAAGGGCCTTGGCCACGGTGCCTGTAAAGGTGGTGTTGGCCGGTAGGCTGATGGGCCCCTGCGCCTCCAGGTTGGTGGGGGTGGTTGTGGTGTTCACTTTGCGGAATTCTACAATTGTGTCGGCACTGTTCCTGAAGGGAGGCGATTTGTAACCAATTTTCTCGGCTTCGGTGCTTTCCGTGGTGCTGTACCCCCCAGAAACGGCGCTGGTGCCGGTGGAAGGCATTTGTTCGGTTTGGGCAAGCACCTTGCCATTCTGGACGATGGCGATATCCCGGTTCTGGTACAGGTCGTTGAGTAGCGCCGCTGTTTCTGCCCGGTTAATGGGACGCAGCGGCTCAATCTTGTTGGCGCCACTGGCCGGATCAATTTCAAATAAATCGTACTGAATGGCGGTGGCCACCTGACGGCGGGCCGCGTTGGGCACCTGATCGCCGTCACTGTATTTACTCAATACGGCGTTGGCTTCAGCCTCACTCAGCAAGGGTTTGTTCAGGGCCCCACCCACAGCGGCCAGGGCCTCTACCCGACGCACCGGGTTGGTGGGACGAAAGACGCCAGACGGGTAGTTGTTGATCCAGTCCTGATTATCCACATTGCCGAAGGCCCAACTGTTTTGAGTGACCTGCTTGAAGCTGGGGACACTGTTGGCTTTCTTGCTTTCCAGACCCAGGGTTCTGGCAGCCATCTGGGAAAACTCGGTGCGGGTCAACCAGGCGTCTGGGTGGAAGTTACCGTCGTTAAAGCCACTCATCACCTGCATGTCCAGCATGGTGTTAATATCGCTTTGAGCCCAGTTGCCACTGATATCGGCAGGAGGCATTGCTGCAGAGGCCATACCGCAGGCCAGACCCAATGTGAGCGACAGGGTAATCAGATTACTTTTTTTCATGTGGGTACTCCTTTGTTTCAGTGAACTCTGTGTATGTGGCGGGCGTGCCCGATTTGGCCAGCCAGAGGCTTGCCTTTTGCTGACAGGCGTAAAAAGGCGGTAATTATCCGGAAACTTTGCCAGTCTCACACGTTGCCAAACGACCTGTTTAACTTTTCCTCAACTCAAAATAGCAAAGCCCAGTGCCAAATCTGTTCTGGCATACATGGGTTTGGCGCTATTGTGGAAAAGTTAAATTGGACTGACGTAGCTGTTAATTCCCTGACCCAGCTATTGAATACAGCTATACATTAAGCAATCCTCGACAATGGTTCAATTAGCCTATTGGCTAGATGGAGAGCGCCCTTGTGGCTAGCAGGGTGGAATCCGGAGAATAAAAAAACGGGAATCAAAGTGGGAATGAACGCGGGTGATTGCCCAGGCTTCAATCAGGCGTACATAGCACAAACCAGGTGCGAGGCCTGGAACCACTCACCCGGTAGGGTTTGAAAATGATGTACGCAACGGGATGAAGGAACAAAAACGCTCAGGCAATCACCCCGATGCCGCCGAAAACGGGTGTTTGGGGGACGGGCATTCCAGAGTCAATTCTGACCCCGACGCTTGATAACATACCATCCAGGGAGAGTACGCTCTGGGACAGACTGGCATCCAACTGAGCCACCATGGGAGATCTTACCAAAGCAGCCTGAGGGTTGGTCATCGCCATCTGCATGATTGCTCTGAGCAGGCTCTGGCCGAATAAGTTCGAGTAGGTACCGGGAAATGTTTGAGACATGGTAGTTTCTCTCTCTCAGCTATCCTTATGATAATTTTGCGCGGAAGATTTGGATTGAAAGTATACATAAAAATAAAAACAATTGACTGGGGGAAATTGCCTGATGCTGGAAACGGGACCCCATGGAAAGCATCCGGTAACCAACTGTCCGCTAGAACTGGAGACCTAATCCCCCTGGAGCCACTGGGGGTATATGGACAGGCGGGGCGTCCGGCACTATGGCGGGAGGGCTTTAATTCTCAGCGCTTTGCGGCGCAATGGAACCCACCAGCACATACTTTTCCTGCGGGGTACGCAAGGCTGCTCTCAGCTTCTCTTCGTCGACCCGGGCGTTGGGGAACTGCTGCTGAATCTCCTGCTTTACTTTTTCCACGGAGGGCATGCCCTTGCGGAAGGGGTCCCCGTAGACGGCCACCTTCACTTCATCGGCGTGCCGGCGGATGACCACGGGTTGATAGACCACTTCAACCGGGGTGCCCACATCCACCAGCTCAAACAGGGCCTCCGCGTCAGGAACCCGCAAGCGGACACATCCGTGGGAGCTTAACTTGCCCACCGATGCCGGGTTGTCGGTGCCGTGCATCCCGTACTCGCCGCCGGGATCTCTCAAAAATCCCATCCAGCGGGTGCCCAAAGGATTGTTCTGGCCGGGGGACAGTCGCATTTTCCCGGACGCCAGGTAGGGATTTTCCCAACCGGGATCCTCGACCTTGCGAATAATGCTGAAGCGGCCCAGTGGTGTGGGAAAGCCCACCCGACCGACGCCCACTGGGAAGTAGCGAATGATGCGGTCGCCTTCGTAAACCCACAGGGTGCGGCTGGGGATATTGATCTTGATGTGAATGGGCTCGGTCGGACTGGCAGTCGATGCAGTCGCCGGAGCTTTTCCGCTGTCCGCCGGTGGGGTTGGCTGCCCTGAAACGGGTTCAGCACTCACCCTGAACCCCAGGAACAACCCCAGCGTCAGTATGAGTGCTGAAATGCGTGAACTTGGAATCAAACGAACTGGCATAATGAATGTCCCGGAGTCGGTGGTCAGGGGCCAGCCTCGTTTTTAACCGAAGATCTGGCGATTTACCAGTAGCCCCGCACGGTGGATTTACGTTCCGTGGGCTTACGGATGGGGGTGCGGGTTTCCTCGGTGCTGGCGACCTGCGTGTTGATGTCAATCATAGAAACGATTTCCTGCGTGTTAATAAAGTTGCTGGAAGCGATCTGATTGCCATCGGAATCGTTAATATAATAGGCAACCTCCTGTCCGGGCGTCAAGCTGGCGGTTTGGGCCTTATCCAGCTGAATGACCCGTGCGCCGTTGGGTGGGATGACGCTGGTCGAATTCAACTGGGGGATGCTCAAGCTGACGGGCTTGGGTGTTGGATTCAACACCAGGATAGAGGTGTTGGCCGAGCCAATGGTCAGTTTGGGTAAGAACATGGGACTGCTGGCATCACTGCTGCCAATGATAATTTCATCCTCGGTATAGCCAAATTGGTTGTTCATTACCAGATTGCTCATCCCGGTTTGGGGTATGAGCGTTTCTGAGGCGTTTTGGGTACTGTAGGTATTGTACTGGTTGGTGGTGGTGGTTCTGGTTTGGGTTTGGGTGGTGCCACCGTACTGGTTGGTGGTGGTTGTTTTGGTTTGCGTTTGCATTTGCATTGTTTCTTCGGCCATGGCGCAGAGTGAGAGGCTGAGGCTTAGTACTGCTGCCGTAATCAGGCCTGAAACCATAGAGTTGTGCATTGAATGTCCCTCCTCGGTTTTTCCGTTCTTCAGTTGCTTGGGTGATTGCGGTCGTTGTCTGGCGCTCGGGCATTTTAACAAGGTGATGCGCAATAGATGGATCGGGTCATTGTAGTCTTATTTTTTGTGCAGGCACTGGCGTTTAAAAATGGATGCAAGCCATGCGGCGCTGGGCGGTAGCCGACATTCGCGCCTTGGCCTGATGCCAGCCCATTGTTAAGGGCCTGTCGTGACAACAGGTTACCTTGAATAACTGAGTATATTGGAATACGGATGATTTTGTAATTTCCCGAACGACTAAAGATAACTGCCCAACGGGCGGGATTTTTGCTATCGCCGTTTAACCACACGGGGATTGTTCTCGCGGCGAATATCGGGTTTGGCCTTGATTCCGGAATGACCATACAAAATAGAGTGAGCCGCTTGTGCTCACTCTAGATCGAACTATCGTCCGGGTTGGAGGAAACCTTAATCCAGGTATAGGCAGGTAACCAGTTTGTGGTTTTCATTGGCGTAGTCAATGGCCGTGTGCAGGGTGGGGCTGTCGTGAGAGAGCAGAATAATCAACTGCTGACACTCGTCCACAATCTCCCGGTTGCAAAGACGGCTGGCATCGGCCAGCTTCATCATGCTCCACTCCGGGTGTTCCACGATGTTGGGAATGCCAATCAGTTGATCCTGCACATCGGAGGGCTGTTGGCCAATGGTTTGGGGCAAGATGACTTTCAGCAGTTCCGGATTGCCCTTCATGGCCCCCCGGATGGCCGCGGCGTTGGTTCCGGAGGAGCCCCCGCTGGTGATGACCTGGTTGCCGTTGTGGGTCAGGGAGAAGGCCAGCATCTCGATGATCTGCTGGTGGGGCAGGGGTATGTTCCGGCTACCGATGATGGCAATGGCCTTGGACTTTTGCTGCAACATGCTCAGCTCGGCGGCCAGGTCGTCGTTGGGATCGGGGGTGTCCTGATCCAGCTCGTCCTTGGGCATGATGGGCACCATGATGGTTTGTTCCTGCTTCGGGTCGTCAAACATGCCGCGGATACCGACAGTGGCCATGGCGGTGGGTGCTTTGGCCTCAAACGAGGAATGCTCAGTCATGGGGTCCCTTCCATCCTTTTGGAATCTTCAAAAAACGAAATTTGCCGGGGTTGAGATTAACGCTTTCAATGGGCTTCGATTGGAAAATGGTTGTAAATGCTGTAGGGTCAACTTGCCAGGGGAGAGGCCACCGGGCTTTGTTTTGATGCCCGCAAGATTGTGCAATCCCACGTGTTCCCAACAAGCCATCGACAAGCGACTGATTTGAACATTATATTATATAAAAACCCGCCGATTGTGCTACCTCTTTTGAGATTTTTTAAACACGGTTCCAGATGCCCCCCTTGGGGCGGATTTAAAACGGCTGATGGGGCGGTCTCACTGGAGGCGGCAGGCTTTGGGTAAACGGTGGCCCACGGGACTGAAGTGGCCCCTGAGTGCCCCGTCCGTCTTTACAGAATGAGTTTTGTTTTTACCATGTTTTCCTATGGGTGCTATTCTAGTGGGCCCTGTGTTCCACAAAAATCCCCACGGAAATTCCCCGGGAAAATTCCCAACAATCTTGAATTCCTGAGTCGATGGTGACTTGTTAGAGAGGTTAGGCGATAGCAATGAACGGTTTGCTTCAAAATTTAAACGAAGCCCAGTTAGAGGCAGTGACGCATCAATTGGGGCCTTTGCTGGTTCTGGCCGGTGCCGGTAGCGGCAAAACCCGAGTATTAACCCACCAAATCGCCCACCGCATCGAGTCCGGCGTTCACCCGGCGGAAATTTTAGCGGTGACCTTTACCAACAAGGCGGCCCGGGAAATGCGGGAACGGTTGCAGCACCTGGTGGGGGAAGCCAATGGGCGCAGCCTGTGGATTGGTACGTTCCACAGCATTTGCGGGCGTATCCTGCGCCGGGATGTCAGCCACTACACTTCCAAAGCCGGGCGAACCTGGAACAACAACTTTGTTATCTACGATGAAACCGAGTCCATGGCCGCGGTCAAAACGGTGATCAAGGCCCTGAATCTGGATGACAAGCAGTACGCCCCCAAGAACATCCGTTATTCCATCTCAGGCTTTAAAAACCAGATGCTGGACGCTTACGACTACGCTACCACGGCCAAGGACTTTCGTACCGAGAAGCTGGCCCAGATTTATGATGGCTATGAGGCCGAACTGGCCCGCAACAACGCCATGGACTTCGATGACATGCTGATGATCACGGTGAAGTTGCTGCAACAAAATCCGCACGTGCTGCAACGCTATCATGATCAGTTCAAGCACCTGCTGGTGGATGAGTTTCAGGATACCAACGACGCCCAGTACGAACTGGTGCGCTTGCTGGCGGAAGGCTGCCTGAAAGAGGACAGCACCCTGGAATCCCAGCAGGCCTTGTGGCGGGAGCGCAGCCTGACCGTGGTGGGCGATGTGGATCAGTCTATCTATAGCTGGCGAGGGGCCAACTTCCGCATTATCCTGAACTTCCAAAGCGGCTTTGCCGGGGCCAAGGTCATCAAATTGCTGCACAACTACCGTTCCACGGCCAATATTCTGGAAGTGGCCAACGCCATCATCGAGCAAAACCAGGAGCGTCTGCCCAAGGAGCTGATTTCGGTGCGGGGGGCCGGAGAGAAAATAAACTGCTACGAGGCCAAGGACGATCGGGAAGAGGCTTTCTACATTCTGGATCGCATTCAGCAAATGATTAACACCGGCAACTACAAGCCCGGCGATTGCTGTATTTTGTACCGCACCAACGTGCAAAGCCGGGTGCTGGAGGATGTGCTAATCTCTCGGGGCATTCCTTACAACATGGTAGGCGGCCTCAAGTTCTACGAGCGCAAGGAAATCAAGGACGTTCTGGCCTACCTCACGGTCATTTTCAACGATCAGGACGGCTACAGCGTCAAACGCATCCTGAATGTGCCCAAGCGGGGCATTGGGAAAACCAGCATCGAGTATCTGGAGGCCACCGCCGCTCAGCACAACGCCTCACTCTATCAGGTGTTGCGTCAGGCCGATCAGGTGCCGGATCTCAAACCCAAGGCGGTCAAGGCCATTCAGGGCTTTGTGTCGGTCATGGAGCGCCTCAAGCGGCTGGCCACCGAGGTGGGACTGGATGAACTGGTCACCCAGATTCTGGATTTGACCGGCTACTTTGATGAACTGAAACTGGAAGACCCCACCGATACGGAAGGGCGACAGGCCAACGTGCAGGAATTCATCAGCGTGGCCCGCCAGTTTATGATTGAAAACCCGCCCACCGAGGAAAGTCAGCCGGGGTTGGCCGAATTTTTAACCCAGATGTCCCTGCTGAGCGATATTGACACCTCTGAGCCTGTGGAAAACAAGATCGTGCTGATGACCCTGCACGCCTGCAAGGGGCTGGAGTTTCCAGTGGTTGCCGTTTGCGGTCTGGAAGAGGGACTGTTCCCCCATTTCCGTTCCTTGAATGACACCACCCAGATGGAAGAAGAGCGTCGCTTGATGTACGTGGGGGTTACCCGGGCCATGGAGCGCCTGTTTTTGACCTACGCCCGCCGCCGACTG
>DAIDMR010000069.1 GCA_027448865.1 Vampirovibrio sp. | reverse complement strand
GGGTACCGACTGGCCTTCAGCACGGTGGAAGCACTTTACCAGAGCGAATCCACCCTGATCCTCAAGGGCGATCGTCCGGCCACGGTCACACTCAATCAGAACGATCACTCCCAGCCCTTGACTGTGGATGGCGACCATTTGCCAAACGGCGTGGAAATTCTGAGTCAGGAACCGGGAAGCGTGACCCTGTACTGCCGGGAAATGCGGGAAAAGGAGGCTTGTCAACTCCAAATCGGCGCTTTAAGTCTGATTTTCCTGAGTAAGGATCTGGTGGATACCTTTTGGGTGGAGCCGGACGGGCATTTGGTGTTTGGCCCGGAGGCCAGGTTGCCGGATCACCAGTATGGTTTGCTACTCGGAAAAACCCGGTTCTGGAGTACCGATCCAACCGCCCGGGCTCTACAGGCTCATGTGCTTCAGGTCGCACCGCCGGTGGCCGTGCCTGCCTTGCGGGACTGGCAAATTTTCAACGAAGCCCCGGAACTGACCGAATTTGAGCAACTCAAGCCCGGGTTTGTGCCGGTCAGCCCCCAAGGGCTGGACTTTGACAGCAACGGCATTTATGAAGGCTCCGCCTGGTACTGGGTGGCCCTGGGTAGTCAGCGCCCTAAAACCCTGACCCTGGATGCCCGCCATATCTGGGCGGTTTATCTCAATGGGCAACGCATCGGGCATGGGCATCAGCTGGTGGTCATTCACGGCATGGCGCACGCCGAACCGGTAGAGATCGCTGTGCCAGAGTCTCTCTGGCGGCTCGATCAGGACAACGAACTCTTGATCTTCGTCAACGGGTTGGGGCATCCCAAGGGCTTTCATGATGACGCTCAACTGCCGCAGGGCTTGCTCAACCTGTCAGTGGATGGGGAATCACAGCAGCCGTTCTGCCATATTCGGCAAGAGACCTTTAGTCGGAGTGCCTCATCAACGACCGGAAACGCGTTGGCCACACTAGAACGGTTTGAGGTCAGCCCGATTATTCTGATGCAAACCCACTTTGTCCTGCCGGATAATCAAAGCTGTGAGACCGCCTGGGGGCTAAAGTTGCAGGATGTGGACTTTGAGCGAATCAATATTTACCTGAACAATGTGCTAATAGGCCGGTACTGGCGGGATTGTCGCCGACAAGAAGTGTTTTATCTGCCCACGGGCGTTTTAAAGCAAGGCAATGGCGAGCAAAATTTGCTAGCGTTGGTCTTGATCAATTTTGATCCACCCATCGATAAAGCCCGCCTGTCCCTGCAGGCCCATCAGGTGGCCCTGTATCCTTACGCCACCCTTCAGAAGGCTTTACACCAAGCCGATTGACCACTAAACTAGAAACATGACTGTAATTCCTAACTTTATTTTAAAGCGCATGTACAAGACCGGGAGTTTGCGTCGGTTACCGGAGGGTGTCGGCTTTGACATCATCAATAACCTGGGGCCGGGACAAATCTCGCTGGTGCAGTCCATCAAGCTGAATGATCAGGTTTATGCCGCCGAGCATCTGGTGCTGATTATCAACGGGGAGTCGGTGCCCGCCACCACCATTCAGGAGGACAATCCGGCCACGTTTTTCCTGAATCAGGTTATCACCTGTGTCATTCAGGACACCCAACTGGTGGCGGGGCGGTATGACCTGACACTGGCGTTGGTGAGCCGGGAGGCTGGAAAGGTCAGCTTGTCGGTCAGCGATACTTTGGCTGATTAAATCGAAGGCCGAATCGTAAGCGGCAGGTTGATGAGGGGTATCCTGTTCGAGGTGCCCTGTTGGATTGGTTGGTTTGGGGAACGTGACACAAGAACGGGTGGGGTCAGTATTTTTACAGGGTACAAGACCTAGTTTCGGTGACTTTTGAGGAATTGGGAGCTTGAAAACGCTTGCAGCGGGGAACGTTCGCTCAGAGAATCGTTAAAAGAAGTTAAAAACACTTTGAGTTGGGCTATAAATTCTGAAAAGTACAGAGCAAAATCGCTTGACTCTGGGATACCATTTCAGTATCTTATATGAACTCGCTTCTACACGCCCCCATCGTCTAGAGGCCTAGGACACCTCCCTTTCACGGAGGCGACGGGGATTCGAATTCCCCTGGGGGTACCATTTCTTAATTTTTATAAGCAGTCCCAGAGAGCCTTTTGAGCCTTCTGGGATTTTTCATTTGGGGGAGAAAAGTAATTTTGCAGTAATTTTTGCGGTAGGTGAGTAAAACAAAAAGTAAACCGCAGTAAAAAAGTAGTAATTTTCGCCCCCCTCAACAAAAAACCGCCCGAAGGCGGCTTGATGTCTGAAATATATGTTTTGCACACCTTTTAAGCAGAGCCTCTTAAGACGGCTTGCTGAATGGTGGCTTCCAAGAGATCCGCCGTTGCCTTACGCGTCTCATCCGTCACATGGGAATAGCGCAGGTACATTTCATGGGTTTTGTGCCGCATATACTCCATGACCTGCTTGGCGGGCTTGCCTTCGTTGGTGAGAATCGTGCCAACGGTGTGCCGCATCACGTGAGGCGTAATCTCCTCTGAAAGCCCAGCGTTCTTGCAGGCGGTTCTGAATGCGTCATCGATACTCGTGCGATAGCCCACTTTCGTACCAAATTTGGACTGAAACAGCCACTCTTGCCCATCGTAACAGTGATGTTTAAGGTACCAGCGCAAATAGTCCGCCAGGCCGCTAGGAATTTGTTGATATTCTGCGCCGGTCTTGGCTTTCCAGATAAAGATGCGCCGCTCTGCCAAGTGAAGATGTTCTATACGGGTCGAGAGAATCTCCATATGACGCATGCCGGTTGATAAGCCCATACGGCAAAATAGATAAAGCTGAGGGTCCAGTAAACTGGCGGCTTTTAAAAGATTGGCGCATTCTGTGGGGTTCAAAGCTACCAAACGGTTGCTCTCTCCTTTCATCAGACCAATCTTCCGGGGCTTGGTATTGATCCAGCCCCAGTCCAAGCCACAGTTCATCATATGGCTTAATGTCGCAAGCTCCCGGTTAATGGTGCCAATTGCAGCCCCAGTGGCCTTGCGGGTCGCTTTGAAACGGCCAATTTCCATTTCGTTGATGTTGGCCAGGGGCATTGAGCCAAAGAAAGGCTTGAGATGGAGGCGAAGATGCTGGTCCTTTTTGTCGATATTTTTTCCATCCGAGCTTTGCAGGCGTGCCAGGTACTCATCCGCCGCTTCCGAAAAGCCGATAGCCAGCTTACGACCCTTAGGAAGCGATAACCGTTGCTCTCTGGCATGGGTGCGGGCTTGGGCAATGAACTCCTCGGCCTGGGTGCGGGTGACTCCTTCCGATTCTTTGCCAATCGCCCGCTGAATCCGTTGCCCATCCACCATGATGTTCACAGCAAAGCGTCCATCGCCTCTCAGGCGCGTATATTTGATGCCGTGTTCAAAGATAAAATCCCCTTCTTGCAGCGCAACCATATTCGCGCGGGTAAGCCGCTCGTATTTTGGCATATTCGATTTTCCTTAATTTGTATAAGCAACTCTACTTTACGTGATCAATCTGACCGGTCAACCAACGGTCCAGCTCTCTTTGGAAGTAGAAGACCTTCCCACCGGCTTTCAGGTACTTGGGACCATGGCCCTTTACTTTCCAGTTCCGCAGAGTCTGCTCGGAAAAACCGAGGTACATCGCAGCCGACTTGGTATCCATACGGCCATCCGGGAGGACGAGGTAGTTATTCATGATGCGTATCTCCTGTTTATATATACATTTGCCGTTCCCCTAACGAGGTTCACAAGCAGCTAGCTTGATGACTCGCCGATGGGTGCCGGTCTCCCTCCCTGGTGTTCAAACGGGTGAAACGATTCAAGGGCGGTGACCTCAGGAACCGGGCGGAGCCTTTACCCTTGAATCGTTGAGGGCAGCGCCCTTTTCTTAAATATTCAATATTTACTGTTGTTTATCAGGGGTTAAGACTGCTTGATGGTTATTCCTTGGCAAGAAATGGGCAGCATTCACAGGAGAAATGACCAAAAGAAGAAAGGAATCTTTGCCAATGTTTTTATCCGCCCAAATAAAACCGAAGATTTACCACTTGACGAAAATCATAGTCCACTCCAATTGCAAGAGAGGCTGATTCAAGGAGGTATCAAATAAGTGGTTCAGGGCGCTGCCCTCGATGAGGCAAGGGTAAAGGCTCCGCCCGACTCCTGACGTCGTCGCCCCTGCCTCCTCTCACCCGGTTTTACGCCAGGAGGGGAGAGCGGCCTTAAGCGCTGACGGTAAATAATCAATGCAAGGAGATACCCATGATGAGCCTAGAGACTAATTCCCAGCAAATTGCCCAACTCAATGATGCCTTTCGGCAGACTTTTAGCGGTGGGCAAGTTGTAATCACCACTGGAGTTCAAGCACTTTCACCCGAGCAGCAACAAGCGGTTTTCCAGGCCGTTCAAGCATTCAATATTTTTAATGAGGACAATGACCCTCACGGCGAGCATGACTTTGGCGCGTTTTCACTCTATGGCCAACGGTTCAATTGGAAAATCGATTATTATGATCCATCCATGCAGTGGGGAAGTGAGAATCCAGCGGATCCGAAACAAACCAGACGGACATTAACCATAATGCTAGCAGAGGAATATTGAATTCCGAAAAGCCGCCAGTAATATTACTGGCGGCTTTTTAGGCCATTTCCTTTGACTTTTATACAACTAAGTTTTTTGTTACCAACGGGAAAGGTAGTAATAAGATGCAGAAATCTCTAATTCAAAATAAATCCAAATTAAGGCTCCAG
Organism: Vampirovibrio sp.; assembly: GCA_027448865.1. Taxonomy (GTDB): domain Bacteria; phylum Cyanobacteriota; class Vampirovibrionia; order Vampirovibrionales; family Vampirovibrionaceae; genus Vampirovibrio. The sequence goes on along the minus strand of DAIDMR010000069.1, from coordinate 102,176 downwards.
ACATGCGTGCATATAAATGCGGCCTTAGCATTTCAAGTTAAAAAATTTACTTAAGCGCCATTAATACTTCCCGAAAGCTTACTAAGCCAGCTTCCAGGTTTTCTATAATTTCCTCAGCCAATTCATCTGGTTCTGGAAGGTTTTCAAGGTCTGTTAGACTTTTATCCTTCAGCCAGAAAATATCGAGGCTGGTCTTATCACGTGCAATCAATTCATCGTAAGTATATTTGCGCCAGCGGCCTTCGGGGCTTACCTCAGGATGGTAGGTTTCACGACGCTCATGCCGATTCAATGGATTATAACAACTGATAAAATCTTCCAAGTCCTCAAAGCGCATGGTCTTCTTTTTCAGGGTGTGATGGATGTTTGTTCTGTAATCGTAATACCAGACTTCTTTAGTCCATGGATTTGGACTGGCTGGTCTGTTGTCGAAAAACAGCACATTCGCCTTAACGCCATTGGCATAGAAGATGCCAGTAGGCAACCGAAGGATAGTGTGCAGTTCAGTATTTTCCATTAATTTTTTTCGTACAGTCTCTCCTGCTCCACCTTCAAAGAGCACGTTATCAGGTACAACAACTGCGGCCTGTCCATTACTATTCAACATGGTACGAATATGCTGGACAAAGTTTAATTGCTTGTTTGATGTTGTTGCCCAGAAATCCTGGCGATTATAGGTTAGGTCGTCTTTCTCCTGGTCTCCTTCTTCATTGGTGAAGGTCATACTACTCTTTTTTCCAAAAGGGGGATTGGCTAAGACATAATCATAACTAGTCTCGCTGGAAGCCACCAATGAGTCATTCGGAGAAATAGGGGCAGTTCCGTCAATCTCACCAATATTGTGAAGAAACATATTCATCAGGCAGAGACGGCGTGTATTGGCTACAATCTCATTGCCATGAAAGGCTTTGTGTTTAAGAAAGGCTTTTTGCTCTTTATCCAGATTGTAGTTCTTGGAATTGGTTAAAAAATCGTAGGCCGCCAGAAAAAAACCACCAGTTCCGCATGACGGGTCTGCAATAGTTTTGTTGGGTTCGGGGCGAACACATTCCACCATGGCACGAATCAGGGCACGAGGCGTAAAATATTGGCCTGCACCAGATTTGGTGTCTTCTGCGTTTTTTTCCAGTAAGCCTTCGTAAATGTCACCTTTAACATCTGCACCCATCATGACCCAATCGGTACTGCCAACCATTTCTACCAGACGGGATAATTTGGCGGGGTCTTGAATCTTGTTCTGAGCCTTGGTAAAAATTTGGCCCAACATCCCCTTCTTGTTGCCAAGCTCTCGTAGTAGGGTAACATAATGGACTTCCAGTTCCGCACCCCTCTTGGATTTTAGGTTTTGCCAATTAAATTCAGAAGGAATGCCAACATCCCTGTTGTAGGGAGGTTTGGAATATTCATCTGCCATTTTTAAGAAAATGAGGTAGGTGAGCTGCTCCAAGTAATCCCCATACCCTACTCCATCATCTCGTAAGGTGGTACAGAAGCTCCAAACTTTGGAAATAATCGGCGCAGCGTTCATGATACTCCTCCTGTAGCGGCTATGGCGATTTCATCCACCATTTCAGGGTCTGGCTGAATGCCTTTAGCTATAGCCTTTTCAATCACGCGTAGCAACTTTTGGCTACGGTCTTCAAAAAACTTGTGAAAATCATTAGCACGAAGTAAAGCTGGGTCAATATAATGACTACGCAAGATATCATCCATCTGCTCATCAGATAATCCTACTTGCTTATGATTTTGGAGTCTTTTCAGGTATTCGGATGGTGGCCTACCGCCTATCATGCGATTGGCTTTGTAGGAAATAGGCGTTTTATTCACAATGGAGTTGTACAGTTCCGGCTTAATTCCATGAGATTCGCACCATTCCTTCGGGAAAATATGGTGAATATCCAAGGCAATTTCTTCATGGTCCATTTCTTGAACGCTAGCCTTCCAGAAAAAGTCTGCCGACCCTTCCCGCATAATCAGAACATTCAACCCCTTGTATGCTGCACTCAAACGAATTCTTAGAGTGGAAAGGCGGCTACGTTGGAAGGATGCTTCATAAACAGTTTTTGGCTCGGATACTTCATATCCGTCATCGTGAATCCATGGCAAAAGCTGTTCAAGGTCATTTGCTATACGAGTTTCAACCGCTCCGCCGTATAATTCACCTAAAACACCACACCAGAACCACTGGCTAAGTTTGTCATAAATTTTAGGTTCCAGCCAACGTTCATTTAGGGTCGCCAGAACCGCAGCAAGTGGAATTAATTGGGTTCGATAAGGAAGGTCTTTGCCAGTGAAAAAGCATTGTTTTCTCATAAATTTGGCGGCCAGCAAAAAGCCTTTTTCCACAGTGTCAGCCCAACGGCGATAGTCCGAAAGGTCCAAGGAGAGGACCGCCACTCTTTTAGCACTGACTGCCGTCACAGCCTTGCCAGTTTTACCTGTCGCAATATCTGCCTGACGTTTTTCGTGAGTATGGAGCAAAGAGATGGCTTGCAGAAAATCTGTCGGCTCCAAAGACTCAAGAATAGGTTCTTTCTTAATTCGATGCTCCCGGCCTTGAACACCACGCTGGATGTTACCAAACCAGTCATCGCGCAAATTATAGTTTTCAGCGGCAAATGAAGCCGTTACTAACTCAAAAACAGACAAAGGAACACCGCCCGTGTTGACCTTCTCAAACACGAGACAGACGGCCTCTTTTGTCGTCGTTTTACCCAATGCAATGACCGGCAGGAGGTATCCACGAAAGGCATTTAGGACTTTTTTCCGAAATTCCATATAGGTTGCAAAGTGCTGGGGGGCGTATTCCTGAAGGCTCTCTTCCCACGCATCCGAATTCAATATCTGATTGCAAGGGAAATAAAGTTGCTCACACTCAAGCTGTGGGCTGGAGAGATCGAGTTGAATGTCACGACCAAAGTTAGTTTTAAATTTTCTGTCAGATTCGACGGCAATAAAGGCTTCTTCGAGTTTTCCTTCTTCCAATGCCAGATTGATATCGATGTAGTAGTAACGGTCAATGGGTTTGCTCTTCTCATCGAAAGTTTTGACAGGCTTGTCCAAAGCAAGCACCTGGGTGAGTGAGGTAAGACGCTGCTGACCATCCAGAATCAATTTTTCTGGGTCAGGGATTTTTCCATCGAATGAAACATTTTCAATGGGCCTAACTTGAAATTGAACATCTCCACCAGTATCCAACAACATAACCGCACCGACTGGGAAGGACCGGGCAATGCTTACCAGTAGAGAACGCACATGTTCATCATCCCACACCCAACCACGCTGAAAGTCTGGTAGTTGAACCTTTCCCTTCGTGATGTCGTTGATAATTTCCGGCAAGGCGACTTTGGTACTATCAAACGTACTCATACTCAAGTTCTTTCTCTTTGATACTTTTGCTTTTAGGCTTTCTACTCTTTTGTGGTTTAGACTGACTAGCTTTCTCTGTATTGATGCGTTCCAATAAAACAGATGCTGGCTCGTCATTCGGCTCTTGTGGCACAAGCTGACCAGAAAAAGCCTTTTTCAAAATAGCTTGATACAATAAAGATGCTTTTTGTAGTTCATTATCAATAGTTATTCCAATTTGCTCCAGAAGAGACATATGAGTCTCAATTCGTTGAACAATCTCGTTTTGCTCTTCCAATGAAGGGAGTGCTACAGGAAAGCGCTTTAATTTGGCAACTTCTACACTCTCAACAGTTGTACCATCCTTTGCACATTTTTCGCGTATAGTCCGTTCATTAGCCAGACAGAACCAAAACAAATAATAGATGTTATCCTTATGTGGAATCATTGCTTGCATATCTTGGTTTACGGTTATACTTGGAATAGAAATTCCTATTGGTAAAACCCTTCTAAGAATTCCACTACGCACAACAAACAAAAGTGCAAAATCGTTAGTTATTTTTGCTGAAGAGTTATTCACCCCTAATTCAGTTATTTTTTGTAAACTGTTTTGAATTATTCTATGTTTCATGTCTTTGGGGGTAACCCAAAGAATATTACCGTTCTCCCAATAGGAGGGTACTGACTTTGATGGAGTGCCACCACCCTGCCAGAGCCCACACTCGCCAAGAGATTGCGTATGCCACTTTTCAGGAATATTGTTTTCCTCACGCCACTGGGCGGTTAGCTTGCCTTCAAAGGCATGTTTCAGTAGGGCTTGGCGATAAACTTTCAACTGTTGCTTTGCTGTTTTTAAGCTCTCCACACCTTTATCCAGCTCTGAAAACAACTCTTCGATTTTTTCGACTATACGGCGTTGTTCGTTGAAAGGTGGAAGTGGGAAAGTCGTATCTTTTAATTGCTTTTTTGTTAAGCCAGAAATCGTAGTTCCACGTCCCTCAAACTTGAGGCGCTGTAATTCAAAGCTCAGAAAGTACAATGTATACTCGGGATGCAGTAAGTCTGCATTTTGCACAAGCCCTTGCAAATCTTGACTAAAACATATTGGCTCGGGCGCAATTGCAATTTTTCCAAGTCCTACTCTTGTTACTACAAGTAAGGTTCGTTCAGGCACAACATTTGTGGTGCTATTTTCGACACCTTGAGTTGTGACATAGCGAGACACCTCGATTTTACGAACGCCCAATATATCTGCACTCGTAATCCAAGGTATACTGCCATTCCAATATGCGGACTTAGAAGTTGATGGAGTGCCACCACCAATCACGTCATAAACATGACCAATGTCAGTTTTCACCCATGATTCAGGCAATTCTACTTCTATTTTTCCAGCCATTATGCAGCCAGCACCTCATTTAATTCATGAATCAAATCATCCATCTGGCTACCAAAGAGCTGGTACATACGACCTAGCCCACCTTTAGCATTGAAAGGGGCCAAATCTAAATCATCACGCTCTACATGGAACGAGGCCATGATGTGGTCACGAATCATGCGCAGCCAATCCATTTGTTCCTCAGTAAACTTCTCTCCGCCTCCGCTGTGGCGCTTCATAATCCAGTCCTGAAAGTTTTTACGCACGGTTTCAGCATAGGGCGCTATTTTAGGATCAAGGCCGCATACGCGCCGCACCAATGATACTAATGCCATCAGTTCGCTGACCGGCTGTCCGTTTTTGTATTCATCTACTTGAGTGTAGGCGTTCCACACTCGATAGGGTGCCAGCTTGGGCTTGTCGCTTTTCAGCTTTTCCAGTAAGTCCTGCATCATGGCAAAGGTCAGTTCCCGGCGGCGGTAGGGTTGTCCATAAAAAATGGTCAATGCCTCAATTTCATCACGGTGGGCTTCCAAATATTCGGAAAATTCCTGAATCAAAGACCGGGCATTTTCAATGGCATCCCCATCCCATTCAGCACGTAACAAGGTATCCAAATGTTCATGGTCGATGCTTTGTTCTTTGTCTCGCCGAATAGTATCCAGCAAGTTCACCAACTCCCCGGTTAAAACGCTGGCTGCTGCCCCGACCAGTTCTTCCTGGGCTTGGGTCCGTTGTGCCTCAGTTGGCTCTGCTCCGCCTGCTAGTTCCGTGGCCTTATCTTCAATTGTGTCGGCGTTTATGGCATCAATGAGTCTATGGACAATTGTGGACAAATCAACTCCGGCCACTTCTTTGATACGTTGCTGGTCTTTGGGTGCAAGCTGCTTGTTCAATCTGGATAAACGTCCGGCAAGGGAACTGACCGTATCTTCATCCCGTGCACCCATCATTAGGCCCATAGCCAAGTCTTTTAGCGGTACAGACGGTTTAGTAATAAGTGGTTGACTTGCCGTCTTGCAGGACTTTGTTACGCCGATAGCATCAACAATAACATAATGTGTCTTTGCACTGGGCGCAGAAGGGGTGACTTTTCGGAGAGCGTCATGGTTTAGTGTCCGGGTACCCCGGCCCTTCATCTGCTCAAAATAGTTTTTACTCTTCACATCTCGCATGAAAAGCAAGCATTCAAGGGGTTTTACGTCCGTACCCGTGGCTATCATATCTACAGTCACAGCAATGCGGGGATTGTATTCATTCCGAAACTGGGCCAATACCGACTTATGGTCTTCCTCAGCCTTGTAAGTAACTTTCTTGCAAAACTCATTTCCCTCGCCAAACTCCTCCCGGACCTTCTGGATGATGTCATCCGCATGGCTGTCTGTTTTGGCAAAAATCAGTGTTTTGGGTACTTCCGTCCGACCTGGAAAGATGACAGGCAAACTATCTCGAAATGCGCGAATGACCGTAACAATTTGGTCGGGATTCACGATGCTCCTGTCCAACTCTTTTGCCGTATAGTGTTCATCGGTGTCTTGCTTTTCCCAGCGTTTACGGCGGGTTAAGCGCTCTCGCTTTTCAACGTGCTGCTGGGCCTCTAACTTTCCACCACGCTTGGTAATTTCCGTGTCAATTACGAAAATCTCATTACCCACGTTGACACCATCGGCCACGGCCATGTCATGGTCGTACTCGCTCACAACATTTTTCTTGAAAAAGCCATAAGTCCGGTTGTCCGGTGTCGCTGTCAATCCAATGAGATAGGCATCAAAGTAATCCAATACTTGTTGCCACAGGTTGTATATGGAGCGGTGGCACTCATCGATAAAGATGAAGTCAAAAAACTCCGGGGGGATTTTGGGGTTATAGACTACGGGCATTGGCTGCTTTGGTTGCACTAGTTCTGCCGGGTTGACCTCCTCGGCGGATTCGTCAAGTGCCTGGTCCCTTAGCAGGGAATACATACGCTGAATAGTGCTAATGCACACCTGCGCGTCATTGGCGACATAAGAGGACTTGAGCCGCTGCACGTTGTAGAGTTCGGTAAATTTTCGGTTGTCATCATTAGGGACATAGGACATCAGCTCTTGCTCGGCCTGTTCCCCAAGGTTTTTAGTATCTACCAAGAACAAGATACGCTTTGCTTTTACAGGAGGCGTTAATAGGCGATACATAGAGGTAATGGCTGTAAAAGTCTTTCCGGATCCTGTTGCCATCTGGATTAATGCCCGTGGCTTGTTCTTTTTGAATGAATCTTCAAGGTTTTCAATGGCTTTAATCTGGCAATCACGCAAACCAGTTGGGTCTAAAGAAGATAGTTGCTGCAAACGCCCCAATAATGAACCTTCTTGAGAATGCCATTCTTGTAATGTTTCTGGCCGGTGGAAGTTAAAAACCTCTCTTGAACGAGGCTTTGGGTCCCTTGCATCCGTAAACCGGGTAATCACGCCAGTGCTTTCATATATAAAAGGCAATGGTTCTTTATTATTAACCCATTTGAGCGTGGCTTGTGCATAACCGCCCGACTGTTCTTCCACAGTAGTGATTTTATGGCCCCAATCTTCGGGTTTGGCCTCAATAATACCGACAGCTTTTCTATTCACAAATAAGGCATAGTCTGCTGGGCCGATATCTGTTTGATATTCCCGAATGGCGACCCCTAAACTAGCATTCAAGTCTATTCTGTCTTTGGGCTGCACAGCCCAGCCTGCTTCGGACAACATCTTATCAATGTTGTCTCGGGCAAGCTGCTCTGGATTTTGATTTAATGATTCTTCCACCTACTAATAATAATAAAAAGAGAATCAAAACTCTACATCATACATCATGAATCGATTACCACAACTGCATAAAAATGTAAATGGAACTTTTAAAGCTTATCCTGTACAGGATAAGCTTTAAAAGTTAGAAACAGTTTCAATGTGCATTTGTGAGGCAGAATACCACACCGTTCTCTGGCCTATACAAACTTATGGAATTCGCCACTCGCTGTGAATCGTAGAATCCCATCGGATCCCTCCTCGGGATATTATATGATCTCAAATCTCCAACGCCACCTCGTATTAATATGTAGTTCGGTCACCAGCCAAAGTGGCGGATGAAGCTCTAAATCCACTCCTATTCAGTCCGACGCCACCATCCCGTAGGACTCAAACTTATAGGCTTTCAAGTTGTAATCTGCAAACTTTTTCTTTACCAAATTATAAAATCTTTCATCATGAGTAGACAGCATCACCTGTTTACCTGTTTTTAGATCCAGGAGTCCTCGAATGAGATCAATTAAAGAGAGAACATTGATGTCATCAAGGTTTTGTATTGGGTCATCGAGAAGCACTGTGTCCAAGTTTAGCCAATTCTGACGGAGGGCCATGGAAAGAAACATACTTACACCAAAGGTATTTAGCTGAGCTGAGCTAAAAAGGAATTCTGGGCGGCCATTGATGGTTGAGTGCTTTGCATTAAAGTTGATTCCCACTTTATTGTGGGAGACATTAACTTTAAAATCAATGTTCTTAAAACGCCTATGGGGATTTAAAGACTGATAGATTTTATTAAATAAATCCACATCAAGGTTCTTTTTTATATATTGTTCAAGAACCTTAGGGAATTTTTGTTTGAGGTTTTCAATTTCCTTTCTTGCCACTCCTACACGTTGAATTTGGGTTTTCAAATCTGCTGACTCTGCTTCTACTAAAGTTAACTTTTTTCGCACGGTATTTTCTCTTAAGAAAATAGAAAAATCTTTTACTTTAGCTAAAAGAGCAGATAACCACTCTTTGGTCTTTAACTCATCTTCAATTTGACGCAATGCCTCGTTTTTTTTCACTTCTAAAAGAAGCATATTAACGTCTCCCAAGTTTATATTGACGCGTGTACATCTCTCTTTGTAATCTGATAAAAATCTGGTTATTTCATTAATCCGAGCTGAAAGTGTCACAGTATCCTTGTCTATTTGAGCCTCTGTTCGCTCACTTCTTACATCAGCCAGTTGCTTTTCACTCACTACTATTTCTTTTATAATATTTTCAATTTTGACCTTTTGCTGTTTATAGGTCTCTCTCTTGGCGGTTAGGAACTCGTTCACTTGCGCCTGTGTTTTAGGGCCTATCGAAACACCATTCTCAATTAGAAAAATATTTATCTTTTCAAAATCGGCAGTTCGTAAAGAAGAAATTCTCTCTTGTGCAAGACTATTTTCACTTATTTGTAGCTCAATAGATTTTGCAATTTCCTTCTGTATATCATTACTTTCATCCACTTTAGAATCCAGCTCTGCTTGATGCTGAACGAGATCTTCAATTACTCTATGGAGCATAGCTTTTGCTTGTTCGAGGTCTTTTACATCCTCGTTCAAGGTGCTATTTAACAGAGTAATGAGATTTTGGCGTTCCTCTTCAAACTGCTGAATCTCATCTTTAATTTCCTTGTGACTATTTTCAGAGCTATCAATAATCTTTGTTGATGATTTAATAGCTAAACGTATTTCCTTCAGAATAATGTTTTTAAGAGCCTCTAATGACTCTTCTAGCTTTTCTTTCTCTTTCCTAAGTTTTGCCAGTTCGGATTCAAATATAGAAATTTCATCCTTTAGCGCTTTCAGAGCGTTAGTTTCTTCAGAGTCAAGTCTCGATTTAATTAATGTGATAAGGTGATCAGTCTCATGCATTACTTCACAGACTGGGCAAGAAGAATTTTCTGACTCTCGATTTACCCATCCCAAAGCATCTGTAAGGAATGCTTTGGAGCGGGATAAGCTATCTGCTTGATTTGTATACGCAGCCTCTGCTAGAGACTTTTTTGATGCTATATCCTTAAGTTCATTTGGTAATATGACCAGCCTACTCCTTGTTGTATTCGTCTGCTCCCAAAGTTCTTTTTTGAATTCAGACACAAGGTGCATTAGAACCTTGGCAGATTCCTCACTAAAAGAGTCAAAGTCAAGGTTTATTATATTTTCGATTTCTTTAAGTATAGATATTTTATTCCGCTCGGCATCAATTGTTTCGGCAATATTTCTTGATCTTAGTATTGTTTGTTCATGTTTGATTTTTAGCAGGTCGGCGTCTGAAAGCTCCTTTTCTAGTGCCTGAAGCACAGAGCGTGTCTCCTTAAGCTTACTTCCCACTTGCTTAAGCTCTTGTTCAGAAGTAATTTTAATCTCCGTTATGGATACAAGCTTTTCTTGATACTGTTTTGCAGAAGCCTGGCGTTCTTCGAGCTTATTAGTGAGGGCAACGATTTGGGCATTATTCTCAAGAAATTTTGATAAAGAATCCTCAATATCTTGGACAATATTTATATCGGCACTTTCTTTTTCCAATATTGACTCAGCATAACTTTTCTCTTTTTGTAAGGTTGATAACTGTACAGAGAGATTCTTTATCTTTAATGCCAATTCTTTATTTTCAATAACCTTCTTGTCGAGCTCTTTAAGCTCTTTGTTCTGTGCTTCCCAGTTGGTAAAATCTTGGCTTAAGGAACTGATAATTGTATGTTTCTTTTGAAGCTCTTCAATTGCAGTATATTTTAATGAAATTAATTCTTGAAGATCGTCCTTGCTACCAGTTTTTATTACAACATTTCCATCCTGGTAGGCATATTCATGCAATTGAAGACCGGAAGAATGCTTATTTAGCTCTGAAATAATTTTATTTGCTTCTTTGATTTGCTCTTGTATTTCACTCTCTTCTGTTTTTAATTGACTTTTCAAGTCGTTTAACCGCTTATTATTTTCCTCAAGCTTAATTTTAAAAGTCTTTTCCTCATCTTTGAGAACTCCTAGTAGTTTCTGCGCATTATCATCAAATGGCTCATACAAGCTGGTTCCAAAGTTTACAGAAAGTGCTCTGTAACGATCCTCTGGTTTCTTACTAGTAACGAAATGGTGAATAGTCTCTTGGGATAGAATATGTGTTGCTGAAAAGTAGGCATGTACCAATGCTGGATCGATATCTTGATTAGAAATAGCCTTTAAACCATATTCATACCCATCGACAATAGAGCCAGTGCCATAGTCTGGTTCACCTTCACTAACAGCAACACGTCGTCCAAATTTTGTCCCATTGGTAAGATCAATTTTAACCAGAGCATTAGGATCGGAAGCATATTTATTTCGAAGAACTTTCTTTTCTTTTGCGAAGTCTTGCTTTCTGCCAACCTCGAGGTAGCGCTCATATCGGGAAAGGTGCCCTGTTAAACACCATTCTACCGCATCGAAGACACTCGTCTTACCAAATCCATTCATGCCAAGAAAAATAATGAGGTCAGCGTTTTCAAACTCAAAAGTTCTTAGCCCCTCAAAACCTCTAAAGTCCATCAGTTCAATTTTTTCTATTTTTGTCATCCTGGGAGGACTCCATAATTAAGAGTTTTGCTAGGGCCTCAAGTTCATTTCCTTGTAATGGCCGGGTATAGAAGTCTTTGGTAATCTTTGGACTAACATCCATACTATCCATAATCTCATCCGGTGTTAAAAAAGAAATCTTTTTTAATGCATGAATTTTAGGGAATAGCCCTTCCATAAGGGCTTCGGGTTCAAACTTACTTACTGATTGTCTGAAAATAAAAACTTTTCTACAGCAAAAACGATCATTCTCTATGCGAAACCGAAGCTTGCCTGATAATGAATTCTCATCAAAATTGCAGCATAGAGCCAAATAATAATCCCAAATACGCTCATTCACACCCTGATACTGATATTGTGTACCTAGCTCAAATTGTGCTTCTTCCCATTTCGCGTTCAGATCTTCAGTATTAGAAATAAAAGTCACACCAACGGTACGGCTTCGATACTCAAAAACCTTGTCGAGGTATTTCAGCCCACTCTTAGTTACATCTTGTATGTTCTCTTCAGACATTGGATAGAAGCTCTGTAATGTATTCACGCGCTTCTTGCACTGATTGGCAGTTTTGAATTACAAAGCTGGAAAGACTAATGCATTTAGGAGAGCCTGTTTGAAGCGGTTTAATGTAGGTATCATCCCCCAAAATGTCAGGTACCAGGTTTCTTACTTTCTCTGGATCTATCATTTCTGTTGCTGCACAGTTCAAAATTATGAAGATAAATCCAACGGGAAGATTTATATTTTTTTCTTTAAAACATTTTATAAGGCGCTGGAAAGCGCTGACCAACTCCGCTAATCCTTGTTTATAGTAGATACCATATATCCGCTTCCCGTTCAGGCTAATATTCAAATGCTCATGGATGATTTCGCACTGAAATTCTGAAAATGCCATAATTGTTAGGGTATCCAGGATGCCGTCAAGGAAATATGAGTCAGATAGGATTTCTTCTTCCGGAAGTGTTTTAAAGGGATATATTATGTATCTAGTGGCATCGAATGTATGCTGTAAGTTTTGGAATATCCAAGCGCTATACTCAGGAAGCTTTTTCAAGTATTCCTCTCTGACCTCATCAGAGGCAAAAGTACGTTCTTTCAGTCGAGCTTCTGCTTCATTTAGTAATTTACCTATACTTGCTGTAGGCTGTTGGATAACTTGTGTATTATTACAACCGCCTATTTGAATCTGAAACACTGATTATCAACCCATGTTTTGCGTATTATTCTTACCACCTATCTGACTTTGGTTTTTGATGGAAGTTCTGGAGTTGCGATAGACGACAGCACTTCCACTTGTTAGTGTTATTAAAAGAGAGATTCCAAAAATCACTACCAAAGGAAGGCCTGTCAGACTGAAAATATTAGCAACCTCTGGATTAAAAAAACCCACTGCACTTGCTATCGATATAAGGCCTGAAAAAATCGAGATAAAGTTGATTAGCATTCATATCCCCTATTTGATGCTGAGCTTGCCTAGGTATTTTATTTCTGTTAACGTTCGTAAATAAGATGTCCGAAAGAAATTATTAATTTTAAACGAAAGTCTTACGTAGTTAGAGCCTTGTTTAAAATGCAGCCAAGATAAAAATACAAACATTGTGCTTGCCAATTAGCTCTCAGATTCGATTATCTAAGGGATGCATTATAAAAATCATCTTCGAAAGTGGTTAAAGCACTAAGTACACTAAAAATACAATATAAGCTCTACTACATCAAGAGTCGGTGAAAACCTTCGCTCTTTGCATCACCTCATCGTCCGGAAGCTCTTAATAAACTCGACAATATACTTCTTTAAGTTTTTAAACATACATAATCCTATTTGTTTGTGACATTGGCAGGGCATATTTAGTTGGGAAAAAATGTTTTGAAAATTATACCCAGCACGAAAAAAATACAAGCTGTAATGATGTATACACCCCAATCAATGCTGCTTATTATCTCTTGCCAGACTTTATATTGTGGATTCTTGCCATTAATTTTAAGTTGGTGTTCATTGGCCAATTTAAAGGCATTCTCATCTAAAGTTTGGCTCAGAGCTTCTAAAGACCGATTGATCATCTCGCTACCCATGGCAGAAGCTTGGTTTAGTCTTTCTATACCGTCAGAGACCACCAGCTTGTTTTGTGCTTCAAGCATGGCTTGAAACTTTTCCAAGTAATGAGAAAGCAGCAAGTCATTCAATGTGACTGCCACAAAAACCGGATCATCCGGCTTTAAAGTAATCTGGTGTTTTTTCTGAATTTCTTGAATCAGAACTTGCGTTTCCATCATGGGCCTTATACCGTCACCGCATCCATTTGTTCAAACAGGTTGCGCTTGACCATGGTTAGCCGTTGCTTGGCCATCAGCTCAAAGATAGGATTTTCTTTTACTTCAGCAAAGGTGGCCCGGTGAGCCAGCATCATTTCCACGTCTTGACCAAAAGTGGATGAGGTTTGTCGAGGAATACGAATTAACCCAGTAATTCGGCTTTTATGCTTGGTGTAAACTTTCATTTCTTCAAACGTTTTGCCCTCATCACTGATGATTGGGCCAAAATATTCATTGAGCCAGACCATTAGGTTGGCCTTTTCAGGTAAATGTTCCGCCAATTTACTAAATCCGGTCAAAGTGTCTCGCAAGCCTTGAGAGCCACTTATCAGGGTGTGAATATAGACTTCTTTACCACTATCTGAGAGTAAGTTAATGACATCATTTTCCAATAAATAGTTGGAAAGCGGCAAAAAAGATGCCGCACCATTATCAATTACAAAATGACTATCTTGCTCAATCAGCAAGGTCATCATTTGGTCAAATTTGCGCGGATTTAAGTCATTACCATCCATCAATTCGAGACGCTGAACATTGAAGGCTTTATAGCCCGAAAATGTAGCATTTACGGGATCTGTATCGATGCAAATGACATCTCGATCTTGTTCTTGGTGATACTGGACTAGCAAAGAGGCCACGAAGGTTTTCCCAACGCCGCCTTTACCCTGCAATACAAAATGCACTCGTTTCATCTAAATAAGCTCCTCTCACTTGTGTTTCTTTTAAAACAATTCGCTATCAGCCAATGGCGTCGGGTCATTCAATCCCTTTTTTGGTGTAACACTTTGGGGAATGTATTTTTTGGGAGGTGCCACAGTATTGGTGCCTTGGTCTGTCTTGGCAGATGTATCTGTGTTTAGCTTATTAACAGCTTCTCCCGTGATATATTTGCCCACGTAGCGGGTAAATTGGGTATATGCGATCCCAAGCTTGTCTTTTCGCTTTTCGTAGACCTGGGTTAGCGGATAACCCGCTTCAATTTCTTGCTGAATCTCTGCAAAATGTGCTTTAAACGTGATGCGTCCCAGGCCATATTGGCCCTTGGTTGTTTGATTCATGAAACCCTCTAGAAATGAAAAATAGAGTCTGTGCTGGCGAAAGCATGCGAACGATAGCACGGGATACATTTTTTGACAAGGTTTGCATAGATTTGCATAGTTTGGCCTTTTCAAGAATGCAAAACAACGCAAAACTCCGAAAAACTATGCAAAACAGTGCAATACAATGCAAATGTTGCATGAAAAAGACCGGTGTGACATGAATATTGCATACTTTTGCACAGATTTTCATAAATAAAAATGGCAGGACAGGTATTGTAGGCCTACAAGCACAGCTTGCACCCCTCCAATACAAAGCGCTTATTCGGGGGAACCCCTCAACGCGAGTCCTGATTGGCTACCGCCAAGTGATTCAAGTGGTTTAAATTTTAAGGGGAAATACAATGGCCGTTCGGGAGTGCCGAGACCGCCTACATCCAATCAAAGTCTATGTTTCCGCTCGCGAACGTGCGGAGATTGAACACCGGGCAAAGGCTGTCAAGCTGGCTCCCAGTACCTTAATGCGCTCTCTGGCTTTGGGGTTTGAACCCAAAAGCGCCTTTGATAAAGAGGCCATTGCGATGCTTATTAAACTCCATGCGGATCAAGGCCGATTGGGAGGGCTGCTCAAACTTTGGCTGACAGAAAGGAAAGGAGAAGGTCTGAACACAAGCAATGTGCGTTCGGTACTCCAGCAAATAGAGTCGCTTCAACTGGAATTGGCTCATATTGTGATGACTGAGAAAAAGCGCTTATGATTTCCAAGCGCATTGATCGGAAACTGAAAACCTCGGATTTTGACCGACTGGGCCGGTATGTGCTGGAGGCCAAGAATGATGCCTCGACCATACTTTGGACCCGAACCGCAGAATACGTGGTGGATCTAAAAGCGGAAACCGAAGGGGAGAAGGTGCTTTGGTACCGACTTTCCAATTGCGAGGCTGAAATTCCGGCAATGGCCATCGCAGAAGTGCTGGTCACCCAGTCCCAGAATACGCGCTCTCAAGCGGATAAGACCTATCATTGTGTGATTTCATTCCCGGAAGGCGAGCAGCCTTCCCGAGCGCAACTGGAAGACATTGAAGACCAAATGTGCGACGCATTAGGCTTTGGAGAACACCAGCGAATTAGTGCGGTACACCAGGATACAGATAATATTCATCTGCATTTGGCCATCAATAAGGTGCATCCAGCGACTTTTAAACTCCATGAACCTTATCGGGATTACTATATTCGGGATAAGGCCTGCCGAGCCCTGGAGCATAAACACGGCTTGACGGTTGATAACGGGATGGGGCAGGGGCAACGGTATGGAAAAGCCCATGCCCTTGAGGCTCATATTGGTGAACAAACCTTGCTAGGCTGGATACAGGCGGAGGCCAAACCAGACCTGCTTCAGGCTGTCAAAGAGGGCAAAAGTTGGGACGGGCTACACCAGGCAATGGCTGAGTATGGCTTAATGATAAAACCCCGTGGGGCCGGACTGGTGATTGCCCTTGGCGATGGTTCCATGGGTGTCAAAGCCAGTTCCGTGGATAAAAGCCTGTCGTTCAAGGCATTGACGGAGCGTTTCGGCCCATATGAACCACCTGTAAACTCTCAATCTCCCGATCCAGCGCTGGAAAATCCAAAGAGGGCTTACCAAAAAAGTCTTAAACAAACAGATGAGGCGACCCAAGCACTTCATTCTGACTTTCAATCCCAAAAACAAGCGGCCTGGTTGGTCAAAAGCCAGCTCAAAGAAAGAATAACAGAGGAAAAAGCACTATTTGCCCAGCAATTAAAAACTTGGCATGCTCAAGAGCGCCTAAAAATTAAGCAATCCAGCCAAAGTAGGCAAGCTAAACGACTAGCTTACCAGCAATTGGCCCAAGCTCGACAATCAGCCTTGCAAACACATAGTCAATCGATAAAACACCAAAAGCAGGCATCAAAAGCCAAGCATCCCGTACTAACTTGGGAGCAGTTCCTGATTCAGCAGGCGGAGCAGGGGAATAGTAAGGCACTTGAGCTACTGCGCCAGCGCAAAACCAGGCAAGCAAACTTTGAAAAAGCCCTATTAACGGCGGATGACCTGACTCAAGCCAAGCATCTCATCTACCAGGACTTGAAGCCCTATATTCGAAAAAACGGGGATTTGGTCTACCAAGTTCAGGATGGTGGTTCTGTGACCGATGAAAAGCAGTTGGTATCGGTAGGCACCGTAACCGTCGGATCAATACTTTTGGCTTTGACAATGGCCGCTGAACGCTTCCAGAATCAGCCACTGGATGTACAAGGCAGCTCGGATTTCAAACGGCACCTTGTTCAGTTGGCCGCTCAACATCAGATGGCAGTGACTTTCAAGGATGAAGCACTGGAACAAGAGCGGCAGCAGCTAATAGAACAAGCGAAGCAGTCCTCTTTGTTTGCAGATGGCTCAATATCGCCAGCACTGCAAGCGTACATCACCGAGCGTAACCTGGTGCGGGAACGCGTCCAGAACCTAAAACCCCATCGGGCGTGGACCGCTCAAGATAAAGGTACCGTGATTTATCAAGGACGGCGCACTCTAACGGATGGCTCTGAAGCAGTCCTTCTAGAAACCCAGGCAGCCATGCTGGTGAAACCTGTTCAACGATTACAAGACTTCAGAAGCCTTTCAGTGGGGCAAACGATTCAACTGGATGAAAAAGGGCAATGGCAGCGCCAAGGGCAAGCGAAAGGACGAGGGCGATGACCAAAGCAGCCACAAGAACTCAGACGTCACTGGATTTTACTGTCATTGCTTTTGTCCTACTTCTGGCCAGCATAATGGCCACTCAGTTTGTGGCCGAGCGTTTTCACTATGAGCTAGCGCTGGGAAATCCTTGGTTTGATCATTTTTACGCGCCCTGGAATTGGCTAGTTTGGCAGGCTCAGTTTGCCGACAATGGTCCTCAAACGTTTTCAGTGGTCAACGTTTTCCTGCTTTTAACGCTGGGAATAACCATTTTTTCATACTCGACCCTGTTGAATGTACGGGCACGAAATCCCCAAGGACACCAGGACGTACATGGCACCGCCCATTTTGCCGCCCAAGAAGAAATTGAAGACACCGGCCTATTGCCCAATTCCCATGACTCCAGCGCCGGGGTGTATGTAGGCGGCTGGATGGATCAGAAGAAACGACTTCATTACCTACGGCACAATGGACCTGAGCATATTGCAGCCATTGCGCCCACACGGTCTGGAAAGGGTGTGGGCCTGGTCGTTCCCACCTTACTGACATGGCCGCATTCGGTGGTGGTCAATGATATGAAGGCAGAACTCTGGAATTTAACGGCGGGTTACCGAAAACATGAGCTGAATGGTACCGTTCTGAAGTTTGATCCGGCGTCTGAAAGAGGCAGTTGCGCTTTTAACCCTCTGGATGAGGTACGCCTAGGCGTGACGGAAGTGGGGGATGTGCAAAACCTGGCCAATATTATTGTCGACCCTGATGGAAAAGGCCTGGTGGATCACTGGGCCAAGACCGCGCATGCGTTTTTAACCGGTCTCATTTTGCATCTGATTTACAAGACTGATAAAAAAGCCAGTTTATCAGAGGTGGCCTATGCCATCTCGGATCCGACACGGCCCATTGATGCGCTGTATCAAGAAATGGTTGAAAACCAGCACAGCAGCCAAACGGCTCGGCAAGTGGTAGCGGCAGCGGGCCAGGATATGCTAAACCGGCCAGAGCAGGAACGGGGCTCGGTGCTTTCCTCTGCCCAGGCCTTTTTAACCATTTACCGGGATCCGTTGGTGGCCCGAAACATTAGCCGCAGTGACTTTTCCATTCATGACCTGATGCATCAAAAACACGCGGTTTCACTTTATCTGGTTGTGCGCCCGGCAGATAAAGACCGGCTGAAACCTTTAATGCGCCTAATTCTGAACCAGATTGTCCGAGTTTTAACTCGTGATGAGCAAAAGTTTGAAGGCGGCCAGCCTGCCAAATCCTATGAACAGCGCCTACTATTAATGTTGGATGAGTTCCCGACTTTTGGCCGTCTGGAAATCTTTCAAGAGGCTCTGGCGTTCATTGCTGGTTATGGAATGAAAGCCTATCTCATCATGCAGGATATCGCCCAACTTCAGGCCGCATACGGCCAAAACGAAAGCATTCTGGCTAACTGTCACATCCGAGTGGCATACGCGCCCAATAACGTGCTGACGGCAGAATGGTTATCTAAATTACTGGGACAGGCCACCGTGGTCAAGGAGGATTACACTAGCTCTGGGAAACGCTCTAGCGGGATGTTAGGGCAAGTCAGCCGTTCGTTTCACTCCCTAGGGCGTCCCCTAATGACCCCGGATGAGGTAATGCGGTTAAAAGCCCCACGAAAAGACCGACTGGGAAACATCCAAAACCCAGGAGAAATGCTGATTTTTGCAGCGGGCCATGCCCCCATCAAAGGAACCCAAATCCTATATTTCCGGGATCCCTGGTTTAAGGAAGCCGCCAAAATTGGTCCACCCAAACAGTCAGATAAAATCTTGGATGCCAAGCAAATCCGGCTTAAACATGCGGGCGGTTTGGCGTCTTCAAGTGAAAGTTCCACATGCCCTGCTACCAAACATCGGGTCCAGCCTGTGGTATTGGAGCGGATCCAACAACCGCCAATACAAGCCCGATGAAGTTGCTGTTAATTCGATATTTTATTGCGGTTGCCCTCATTGGGAGCTTTCTAGGGCTATTTTATGCTCAAGGCTACCGAATTATTACCACGCCCTCCGTTCCGCCAGGCATTTGGAAGGTGGAACCTATTCATGGCCCTATTCGGAGGGGACAGTTTGTCTGGCTTTGCCCGCCAGATAAACCTTTCTTTCGAATCGCCAAGCAACGAGGTTACATTCCCGATGGCGATTGTCCTGGTGGTTATAGCCATCTTATGAAGCCCGTGGCAGCCGTTTCAAACGATATCGTTTCAATAACACCTCAAGGTATAGCCATCAATGGGAAGTGGCTCCCTAAAAGCCAATCACAGAGCTTTGGCCGGACTAGCTTACCTTTGCCCCAACTCAATCCCGGTGACTATCGGGTGAAACAAGGGGAAGTTTGGCTGATTTCGCCTTACCATAGAAATAGCCTGGACAGCCGTTATTTTGGGCCTATCTCACTTCAACAAATAAAGTGTATTGGCTATTTAGCCTGGAAATTACCCTCATAGATTTTAGCCCTACCAGTCATGGGAAGAAAGAAACGAAGTCATTTCTTGTGTATCTAGTTTGCTAGAATTTTAAATAGGGATCTATGTTTCCTGTGATTACTTCTGCTAGAAGTCGTTGGTAAAAGATGCAAAGATGCCCTCAGGTAGGGCATGTAAATTAAATTTAAAATGATATAAATTTAATTTTGGCACAATGTGACAGAGGTTCAATTAGAGATCTGGAAAAAATCCATAACGACCTAAATTATGGTTTCCAGTGAAAATTTGGGTTGTTGGTGATTTCTGAACTGCATCAGGAGGGGTAACGTTTTCAATAATTAGCACTTGAGCATCTTCCCATTGTGCTAAATATTCATAGAATCGATCTTGCACATCAGTACCCCGAAGATCATCCTCATCCCCCTCAGGCTGGCGATATGCAAGCAGAGGGGAATCCAGCACTATGAAGCCAGGGTGGGGTAGATTCTTGCTTTTACAATATTCTAAAAGTCCAATTGTAAACGCAGCATGGGTAATGGAACGCATGCCTTTGCCATGGCTTCCTCGTCTACTGCCATCAATAATAAGGTCACGGTCTGTCTCGTTGAATTGTACTCGTTCGGCTCCGGGTAAATGCCATGCTTTGAGCACTCGCTCTATCTGTTGAGCAAATTCATCTAGAACTGATATTGGAAAATCAGTAGTTGGTTGAGACGTATTCCCCTCTGCTTCAAGTAGAACTTGGATTTTACTGCGACGAGTCTGAAGTTCTACTAACTGGTCATACAGTGCAAGCTCATTACGGATAGCTGCCCTTCCATCAACTAGATTGGCATAGTATATCCGACGCTCTATTAAAGCAGGTCTTAAAGGCTTAATCTGCTCTTCAATCGTCGCTAGTTCGCCTCGAAGATTTGGTATTAAATGGTCAAAACCGTCAGCTTCTTGTTTTAGTTGGGCAATGGTATCGTTAAGCTCCCTACGAAGCAATAGTATCTTAGCACTCTCTGCATCAGAGGCAGAAACTACAGCTTCTATATTGCCATCGCAGTCAGATTTTTTGTGCTGATCCTTAGGTTCAGCACCACAAAGCGAGCATGTATGCTCTGGCAATACAGCCATAAGAGAACCGGCTTCTCGGATACTAGCCAATCTTGAAAGGTCGGATTGGTAGTGTTGATCAAGCAGAGCAAATCTGGTATGCAAGTCTTGAATTTCGCCGCGACGCTCGACTCCATTTTGAAGCTTAAAGCGTAACGAATCCCTACGGGAAACAAGTATCTGGTATTCACTCTCCGATGATTGAAGATTTTGGAACTCAATAGCAATCATAGACTCATGTTTTGCCAAGGCTTCATCTAGTTCCTCAGCGGCAGGTAGGGCACCAGAAAATTTCTCTTTGAGATTGGAAAGAATTTCATCAAGGATCTCAAGTTTGCCTGCTTGAGATTGTGAAAGGGTAGAATTTTTCTGTGCAGGAATGATCGCACTATCATCAAGGCCAGTCAGCAGAAGCTTAAATGCTGAATATTCTGCGGTTTCTGAAATGGCTTGTCCACTTTCAATAGGAGAGCGTTGGTCTTGAATAGCTCCTTCTGCAACAACACAAAACCTTGCAAGGTTACGGAAGGTAAATTGTTGGTTTATGCCTTTATTATTCTTCCTGATTTTTTTGCCGTTAAGTCCCACTATTTCTAGCAGGAAGCTAGACAGACTATCATCTTTACCTTTCTTATGCTGCGGTGCAAGCGAGAGAGCTTCTACATCTTGGGGAAATGATTGATGCAATCCTTCAAACAGATAAAAGCTTCCACCACTTGTACTTCTATACAGTGTAAATATAGAACCATCCGTCGTCTCTATGCCAAGAAATACCTTATCGTATCCAATCCGTTCTTTTATGTCTCTAAGGGGTTTTTTACCACCCAACATAAAGTCAATAGCTTCTAGAACAAAAGACTTTCCAGTATCTGATGCCCCATAAAGTACGTTTAGACCACGCTCAAATGTAAGAATCGCTGGTGGTTGATCCGGTCCTGTAAAGCAGAGATGACGAAGTATTAAACGAGTTGGCATATTGTTATACTCCTAATGCCATGCTGCGCTGTGTTGCCTGAAACTCCTCAATCCAGCGTCCAAACAGATCACCTATGGTTTGGCGAAGTTGATCATCATCCAGATCTGCAAAAGTGGAAACTACCCATTCACCACGCTCTTGAAGGGCAATGAGATAATCGGCAGATAGAGTTGACATGAATGTTTGTGCTAAATCTCCAGCACGATAGCTTAGCCCCGTATCATCCATAACTCGTTCAATTAATCCTCGATTCACCATAAGCAGAATGCCTCGCTCGACTACAGAGCGACGGATAGTCAGCTCCGCAGAGCGAAGAGGAAGTGGAGGGTGAAGGCTCTCTGGTCCTCCTACATCTCCGGTATGCACAACCAAGTGGTCAAGTGCTACCAGACGTTGCAAGTCAAAAGAACGAGGAAATGCGGGAAGGAGAATGCCCAGTGCTCGAATCCCAGCCTCTAGTGGTCCATTGAAAGGGCTCAAATGATTTGCAGCTTTCATGGCTTCCTCCAGCGCAAACGGTCTTCGTTAGAGAGCTGATGACAGATTCCTTTTCTATCCTGGATTTTCACAACACTCATCAGGGCATTTGAGGTCATTTGAAGCTGCGTGGCTGACTTGAGGATTTCATTTAAACGAGCATACCCATCGGCGTGTAAAAGTCCCTCAATGTCAATCACTCCGGCATGAACCTCATCTTGTAGTTGCTCAAACGTGCCAGGTGGAACAGTATCTCGTGAGAAATTCCGCAGGGCTTCGGCGTGATAAAACGTTTCTCGTTGCCGATGATAATGATCAATCAGATCGCTCCTCAAACTTTCCAGGTGTGTGACTTCACTTTTTGTATGATCGCTATAGGCTTCAAAAAGTTGCTCAATATAACGACTTTCTCCATCTGCCAGATTCTCAGGAGGCCGTTTCACTATGGGCCTATCGGGCAATCCACCTCCAAATCTATTAGCATAATAGGGAGTCTTGCGATGGTCATCGATAATCTCCAATAAAGTGCGAGCCTTAAATATTGAGAAATCAAAATTGTTTATATAGGCAAGAAAGGATTCTTCAAGAAGGATCACTCGTGTTGCAGTGATTGCCTTTGCACACTGCTTATCCCACTTCTCTATAATATGCTTCTTCAAGTTTGATGGGTTGTCTAAAAGCCTGGAGAGACTAGTCCCGCAACCTTTAGGAGCTATAAAATAGTAAGCGCGTGGGGGTATATATTTACCTTGAAATGAATGCCAAAGAATTTTTGCCACCTCAGCCGCTGCTGTACTGGGGGCTAGTGCACCATCATAGTGCTTACATTGAAAATTGTCCCAATCACTTTGGAGACCAGTATCATCAACAAATCCAGCAACGTCAATGCCCATGTCATTAGCGCCAGCATATCGACGAACCTTTGTATAATTTTGTTTCTGGCTATGCACCCACTCTTCGATGAAATACTCCCATTCATCAGCGCTATATAGGAAGACCTGCTGCTGAGGAGGGATGGGCTTCCCAAATTGAATCTTTGCAGCGGTAGCAATAACACTGTTTGGCTCGGGTATATCCTGGAACGTAAAAGCATCTTGGCTATTTCTAATTTCCCCAGCCACTCGAAGCCTCTCTGGTCTAATCAACGATTAAGGCATTTTACAGCAGAGTTTATTTGATGCATAGGACTTTTTCCAGATCTGCGCAAAGCAGATTAGAAAGCCTTCTACCAATTAATTCAACTGAAATCAAAAAGTAAACCCGAATGCTTATACACCGGATATATCCATTCATCATGTCCTGATTGTGAACCAAGAAGATTAAGAGAGATGGAATTGAGAGACGAAAAAATTAGGTGAGCGTCAGTCAACATCATCGCGTCAAGGCCTGAGGCTTCGTGGGAGTGAGATTGACTTTCGCCTCAAGAGCGGATGAGACTTGTTGTATGAACGGCTTGGCTTGCGCCTTGATGAGCGATATACCTACTTGCAACTGAAGCCGAACTGCATCTTTTCCCTTTTCCTGAGCCAAATCATTCCAGTCTGTTCCTGTTGAGCCTTTTTCAAATTCAGGCAGTAGCAGATGACCATCCACCTTTTGAGCGGCCTCTTGGGCTTTCTGGAGTCCGACATTCTTCTCAATTGGTTTGCTGTGATCGTTATCCCCGGCAATTACCAATGTGCTGGCTGGGTGCTTGTCTCGAAACGCTTGCGCGACAACCGGCACGTTTCCAGAATTAAACGCCACCACAACCGGCAGTCCCGAAGATTCATGCACCGTCGCGGCAGTGGCGTACCCTTCTGCAATTAAAATGGGCTGCCCCTCTTGGATATGCCCTAACACGTGGTGCCCGCCCTGAATCCGGCCACCCCGAGGGAAACTCTTACGCCCTTGATCATCAATGGATTGGGCACCCCAGAAGCGGCCATTGATGTCGACAATGGGGATGAGCAATTCTCCATGACCACTCCATTGCTGGGCGGGCTCATCAGGCTGAGCATGACCAATTTCCACCGAGCCACAGGTATTGACTCTTAAGCCATGGGCTTGAACACTTTTTCGGTCCAAATACGGGTGATTTTGCGCGGGGGCAGCGTTCAGCCAGCAATCGGCCACCAAATCCGCAGTTTGAGTTTGAAGCTCCTCTCTTTCCTGTGCCCGTTTCAATTGCCGTTGCGTAGCTTCTTGCTCCAGACGCAAGCGCTCACTGTCACTTAAACGATTCACCGGCTGTTCTGATTTCCAAGTGGTTTCCAGACCTGTTTTGTAGTTGTTGATGTAGCCTGCAGGATGCCCGTCCATAAAGCCAACATACCCGCCATTCTTTTGACCGTGCTTATCACCTTCTACAGGGACTCGATGCAGCTTTCCATCCATAATGGGTAAGCCTTTCAACTGTAAGCCTGCCTCTTGCAGTGCTGAGGCAAACTCGGCCTGTGGATCCTTGGAAACCGTATTTTGACTCTTTAACCATTGTTTCAAGGGTTCTAACGCAATGCCTGCCGGAACATACCAGGATTTCTCCTGTCGGTCCCACTTGGCTCCTAGTTTCTTGACTGCCTCTTTTTCGGCATAGGGGACATCCAAATAGACCCGCTCAGGCGTAGTTCTCAATGCACTCTCCTCCTGAATTTTTAATACAGGCACTTGAATTTTTGCCTGTTCTTCAATGTCTTGGCTCTGGACCTTTTGCATTTCACGGCCCAGAAGATACTGGGTGATTTTTTCAGCATCGGCTGACGCCCTGAAAATTTCTCGCGGGTCTTCCTCTAACGCCTTGATCCAGGATCCAATATAGGCAACATGCTGCCCTGGATCGTGCCCGATACTGAGTTTTTCACCCAGCATCAGGGACGCGATTTCCGCCCGCAATTCTTCTTTGGCATAAGCCTCCGAACCAAACGGATGCTTGATGTCACGATTCAGCCTGGACTCATGCCCGGTCCAATGGCCCAATTCATGCAGAGCGGTTGCATAATAATTATCTGCCGTAGGAAATTGCTCTCTGAGTGGCAGTGTAATGCTATCGCTGGATGGCCGGTAAAAGGCCCGGTTTCCTGGTACGTGCTCAATCCTGGCTTGGGAATCCTTCAAGATGGCTTCGGCTTCCAGGTGGCGCTCCCACTCAGTGAGGAGGGCTTTGTTTTCAATAGCCGGTAAACCGTTGATTTGCTGGGCATTAAAGACGATTGCAGTACGAACTTTAGGGCATTGTAGGCGTATCAAAACTTTGGCTGGATTACCATTTTCATCCAAAACTGGCTTGCCTTCATCATCCCGCTTCAGAATTTCATCGTGCCACTTCCAGAACTGGATCATGGTTCCTTTTTCGCCTTTGTTCACTTGAGCGTCCAGACTGCTCGCTTGCTTATAGGTCATCCAGCGGGTATCCCCATAGCCTCTGGCTTCCGTAATAGAGAGCAACCAAATGGCGTTAATGCCCTTATATGCATTGCCCGTGGTTGGGTTAAACGGAAGATAACGTTCTCCAGTTTGCCAGGGTCGTAGCCATGGGGCGGTTCCCTCTTGTAGTTGCCTAATGATAGATTCAGACACGGTTTTGGCGTAATCGCTCATTGGGCAGCCTCCACATCCAATTCAACATCTATTTCTGAGTCAATGGCGTCTTGTTCGGTAATGGCGGTTTCCTCAAAGGATCCCCAGGCTTCAGCTTCAATCGGATCCACCTCAATTACCACGCCGGGAACCCCAAAATCTGTCATATCACGACTGATTACAGGTTGATTCGGTTGATGAATGTTCATTATTTTTTCCTCCTCTTTTCAAATTTGAAATTGATTACGCGTATCAGATCACACTCGATTCACCACTGTTGGGCGGTTTGTAGCGTGCCGGTTGAAATGGTATTCCCATTGGTAGACCATGGCGGTAATACCATATCCTTGGACACCATTACATTGAAACGGTAGCCAGGCCGGATGGTCAGCGTGGGAGCCATATTGACCTGGTTCTGGTAACTGGAGAGGCCCAGTTGATTGAGCTGCATACCCAACGAGCCTGCGATCATTTGCTGGCTGGAATAGGCATAATTTCCCTGTTGGGCTCTCGGTTGAGAGAGTTGTACGCCTGCGGTAATAGCGGATAAAAGCAACGCGTTTCTAAAGGTGGGCCAGACATGATTATTAGTTTTGTCGTTAAATCCGGCATAGCCGCTCTGGTCCAGTCCCGCCATTGCGCCCAAATCCAAAGAAGATGAATCTGGGTAGATAATCCGGTTCCAGACAATTAAAACCCGTTTTTGACCCGTTGAAACCTGATGATCATATGCTCCAACCAGTTTTGCCCCTTGCGGTATGAGTAGGTAGCGACCGGTCGCCGAATCATACACATTCTGGACTACTTGCGCGATCAGTTGCCCCGGTAGCTCGCTGTTAATACCGCTAATCATAATCGAGGGAATGACGGTTCCTGCTTTAACCTCATAAGGCGAAATAGCTGGAACTCGGGTATTCGGCAGATAGTTCGAGCCTTCCAGAGTATTTAAATGCCCTTTTAAAACCGGGCCAGAAGGCCGATTATTGCTAGCCTCTAGGATAGTGGAAGTATCTGTTGAGTTCAGTCCAGCTGTAGTTTGCTGGCCCTGGGATGAATAAGATTGATTGGATGAAGCCGCAGAATAAACCGTAGAGTTGGATTCTTTGGCACTTTGCAAGCGGGCTAATCGAGCCGCCTCTCGTTGGGCGGCCTCTTGTTCCTGTTGAAGCTGACGTTGTAATTGTGCCTGGGCTTGGTAATCGACGGGTTCTGCCGCTGAATACGCATTCGTGTTAATCGCATCAGGATTATTACTGCGCGGCGAGGATTCCGGTATCAAAGGCTCTTCCTTGAGCGTAGACTGCGCCGAGTGGTCTACCAATACACTGTTTGGTGCTTTTTCTAACAGATGCGTTGGTGCACCGGGACCAGGCTTCTGCTGTGCAGGACCGCCACTTTGTGCACTCATTGCAGGCTTCGGTACAATCCAGTTATATAAAATCGTGCAAAGTGCCAGGGCAACCAAGGTGCTTCCGACAACGATTGGCCATTTACTGAGCTGGTCATTGAAAGGATGTGATTGGGCCATATGGGTTGAAAGTCCGTTGGGTTCCAACCCTTTGAGCTTGGCTTGATAAGGCGTATGACTATAACTTCTAGTATCTGAAGGGCTTGCTGGATCTGCCTGTGGTATTGGTTTGGATGCGGATAGGCGATATGTTTCATTGGGAATGGTTCTGGCGGCCTTATCCGCTGGAGTTTCATTCGAATGTTCCGATGAGACTGGTGCATGAGGCGTTGTCTCGTTCTGCTTGGATGGGCTAGAACTCTGCATTTCTGAATCCATTAGGGCTGACCTCCTATTCCCAGACGAGTCATGGGTGAAGCCGCCACCAGTGCCCCTGTTTGAGAGCGTGCATACAACCGGCTTGTTTCTTGCCCGTTGATTTTAATTTGAACGAGCAGGCCTTGCTCAAAGGCCCGGATACGGCAGCGAATCCAATAGGTATTCTGCACACTGTCATTCTTTCCGGCAAAGGCATAGCCCCGTTTTTGAAGCGCATAGATCAAGCTGGGAATAAAGTGGCTCTTGAGCTGGGCTTGAGGCGGATCAGCCAATACTAGCGTAGCTTGTGGGCTGGCAATTTGGGCTTGAATCACTTGAGCAACAATCTCACTCAGAGAGGCAGTTTCCGAATCCGAGAGGTGTTCAATCCAGGAGTTTTGTGGGGTAATCCGTTCTGGCAAAGAGTGACTGGATCGAATCCGGTTTTTCATACTCTCCCAAAGCCCAAGTCTTTTGGGTATAGGCTTTTTAAGCCGCGTGGTAACCGGTAATGGTTCACTGATTGGAGCGGCAGGCGGTGTGCTTGTGGTGGATGTCGGATTTACCTGCTCTTGAACAACGCGGCCTTGAAGCGGAGCTTGAAGCCGCTGAATGATTTCAGAGGGTTGTCTGGGTGGAATAAAGGAATAGTGCTGCTGTACCCTGGGTGGCGTTTTCCGTTGTGCAGGCTTCCGATAAGTGGTGTGTGCCTTGCTATGGTAAGGCGTCGTTGCATTCGCTGGGCTAGAGAAGCCGGTTAGTAGGCTGCTTAGTAGAAACAGGGATATCCAATGCCGCATGATCCGTTAGCTCCCCTCTCTCACGATATCGACCCGTTCCTGATTGCGTCCGACCCCGCTAATCAAAGAGGCCCGGTGGATCACTTTATCCACGATGAACCGATTGCCATCCAAGCGGTAGTTGACCAGTTGTTCAGTCGAGCCTGGGCCAAGCAACACCAAGGCGGGAATCTCCTCGTTTTTTGCAGCCGGTGGCAAGTCAATGTAAGTTTTGACGTGATCGGTATAAACCCGCATAGGCCGCCAAACCGGTTTATCGCCTTTAAGTTGGTATTTAAAATCAAGCGGCGAAGTGGATAGGCCGTTGCTTGCCAAAGTAACCGCTGAGTTGTGCTTCGATTGGGCAAAATAAGCATTCCAGTTGGCCTGCATATCATCCGGGTACGAAAAAGCCACTTTGGGCATCCACATCCGCTCTTTTCGGCTAACCAACTGAATGGTATAGGTGCGCCTGTCTGTAATGGCTACCAAATTACTCACAATGCCCACTTCAGTCGGTTTAATGATCAAGTGAGAAGTTTCCACCCCATCTCGAACACTTCGGGCCAGTTTCACTTGCCAACGGAGTGTATCGCCCACATCGATTTGCTGAATGGTTTCCCCCGGTTGCAGGCTGACTTCACAAACGTGCAAAGGGGCACAAATGACATTGGGTAGATTGGCTCCGAAGGGAAAAATGAGACTTCCATTTGGACTGAGAATTGGTGAATCTGTTTGCTGTTGTCTCTTCTCGACTAAAGGCGTTTCACTGGCTGGTTTCATCTTGGACTCTAAGGGTACAACCTTTACTGGCTGAGCCTGTGTTTTTGGCTGATAGTTGAAATAGGTTTTGTTGACCGGGATGGGTTGATAGCTACCCGGCATGTAATGCACGCTGATATTCTCAATGCCGGAAAGATCTTGAGCCAAAGCCACTGTCAGACTGGCACTCAATAGGGTGACACCCAAAAGGATCCCGAATGTATAACGCTTCATCAATGACTCTCCCTCTACAATCGTTGCGACCAACTGAAGGAATCGATATAGATTCCCAGCGGGTTCATTAAAATGGTGGCTTCATCCGATGGCGGGCTGATCACAATCGAAACAGTGGCTTGCTGTTGCATGCTGTTAATGACGCGACCGTCTCTAGCTCGATGATCTTCATGCCATTCAATGCGCCAGGTTTTTTCACTAATTGGCTGAACGGATTCCACTTGCACACTGACGGATTCATTTTCTGCCTGTTTAAATGGCTCATGAGTTTGAAAATAGTCGTTCAACGTGGCCAAAGCTGGGCCATGGTTGTTGATCGACGCATAGGCTTCTTTTAATGCCTGCTTTTCAGCCGCTACATCCAGGTAAATACTGCGGGTATTTTGAATCCACCGAGCCAGATGGGCTTTAATGGCGGATGTGTTTGGGACCATGGGTGTATCAGCCCGTTGCACGGCAACCGCCGCTCCCAATTTGTCGACTTCCACCACATAGGGCACCATCTTGTTTTGAGCACCAATATAGGCAATGCCAGCGATGGCTAGAAGGTTTACAGTCAAACTAATAAGCGCGACCCGTTGCCAAACTTTCTTTTCATGAATAAAGCCGCCAAACTCTTCATTCCAGCGTTTCTGGGCTAAATGGTGCATCGCCATTACAGCTTCAGAGTCGGTGGTTCGTCGCTCCTCTCTGAAAAAAGGCACAACGAAATTTGATGAGGCCGAGTAGTCTCTTTGTTTGTTCATGCAATCTCTTCTTTCATCGTTTCTGTTTCTTGTGTTTAAACCCCAATGGTATTGCGCTCTTCCTGAGCACCACTTCCCACATCCTCACCGAACTCATCCCCTCGAAACGCAGGCTTCATCTCATCGAACTTACCGGGAGTAAAAGCGCCTGGCATGTATTGGCCCATACTCCCAGCACTGGCATCAAAAGAATGGCTAAAAGCATCTCCCGCATGATGATTGGCCCGGTTGGCCATTTCACCGGAGGCGCTATAAAGTCCATCCGCCCAACCTTGCTGTCCAACCAGGCTGGACAGCCCACCCAGCCCGGCAGTGGCAATAGCCCCTACCCCGTTGGCGGCTGCTGCCCCAACATTGGCTCCGGCCATGGTGGTGTTGATCATGGTGGTAGCAGAACTATAGGACGCGCCATTGATCATGCCCTGCACCATCGATGGAATCATCTTGGCCAATGCCAGGAAAACGATAGATCCACCCGCAATGCGGAGTACCAGGCCAATATCGAGAATAGCCTGATTAGCATCAATATCGGCATCCCACTGTTTAACCAGCACCACAGCCAATCCAATAATGAGCTGGATTACAAAAAGTTTTGCCCCAACGGCTATAATGCCCACCAGATAGCGTTGGGCAAAATCGCGCGTAAAACGACTTCCCCCAAAACCCAGGAATAGAATGCCTGCATAGGTGAAAATGTAGCTCTCCACCAAGGCCACAACCTGTAATGCCGCGATTAGAGCAAAACTAATCAGCATGATGATAGCCCCAAAAGCCATTGCCAAACTGTCAATGGGCTTTTCTATTTTGAAGGACTTAATGCAAGTCACCGCAATATTGACCCCAGAATCAAAAATATCGGAGGGTTGCAGGCCAGTCCTGCCGCTGGCAGCCGAACTGGCCGCATCCCCCGCTAGTCGAAAGCTTTGAATCAACGCATTGGCCCATTCTGAGGAATGAGTCAGCAAGGCATAGAAAAAGCCAATGGTTAGGAGTTGCTTCGCAACCGTAATGGCCCACTCCCCCAAATCACTTTTGTGGATAATCAGCTCTGCCCCAGTCCAGACCACATCGATCAGCACGAGCAGCCAAAATATGCTCATGGCAAAGCGTTGCAGTGGCCCTTCCCATGCAGACGTATGGTTAGCATACTGATCAACAATTGGCTCCAAAAAGTTATCACTAATGGTTTGCGCAAAAGATGGATGAGTCGTGTTTAAGAACAAAACCACCAAACCTAATATTGCAAACAAAAGATGCCTAAAGAGCCAAGATTTGGGCATTAAAGTAATTTCTCCGTTAATAAGTCTTGCCGTTATCATTGGGTACCCTGTACGATTTACGATTTGGGCTTGGTTTTACTGGGTCTGAAGCCGAGACTGGTTTGCATGGAGGGCATACCAGTGCTTGAGATTGGGAAGGTTTAGACAAAACAGTTGTAAGGCAAGTAGATATTATGGCGGTGCCTATTATTAAGCTCATAAGCATCCATAGCTTCATAGTGAAAACTTGGTTAAAGATATTCATAAGTGTTCCTTTCAATAGGTCTTGCCATTATCATTACGGACTCTCGGCGCATTCATAAACCGTTGATGAGCGGCTTCTTGAGCGGCCATTCGATCTTGTTGTTGGGCCAGGTAATTGGCTTGCATTTGCAATTGCAGCATCATCATTTGGCGCAGTTTCATAACTTGCTCGACATTTTGAGCAGCCATCATGTTAGCCACTTGCAGTGCCTGCATTCGCCCTTGTGCGGTTCCTGCCATGGATTGCAGTTGTTGCATCAAGGCTTGTTCATTTTGCATTTGAGACGCTTGTAGTCCCAAGCCTTTTAATGCATAGCGTGCATTGTCCGAGCCTTCTTGTGACCACTGCGTATATTTGTTCTGCCAATCTTTGGCACCCATAGTGCGGTTTAGGTATGAGTCATAAGTTTCGTACCGGCTAGAGAATTGCCCATCCAAATTGCTTGCGGAATAAGCCATTGATCGGCTTTGGCTCATTAAGTTCTGGAGCTTTGCAAAATCCTGCATGGCCTGTCCCCAAACATGGGTAGATACCCCGTTGGAATTGGTCAGCATATCTTTATATTGATTGATTTGGGTGCTGAGTTGCTGGGCTTGTGTCGCCAGTTGTTTGGCCATCATGGCTTTATTCATAAGTTGCGTCCACTCGGTCCCACAATTGCTACAGATGACCGCATTTTGCGCCTTGGCTGGCAATAGGTAAGGTGTGGTCAATACCACGCTTAAGGCAATGCCGAGCCCTGCTTTAACCCACCAATTTGTCATACTCCACTCCTCTCTCTTTCAACCAAACAAATGGCCATGTTGCCCCGTACTCTGCCTTGAGCTGGCTCAAATGTGACAGAGTTTCCTTATCGGAAACCGCCACGAAGGATAAGGCCAGTGGCCCCAACCCCAAATCAAATAGCCTGCGCCCTTCCGGGGACATGTAATAATATTGCCGCTTCTTGGTCGCTGTTTTAATGATCTGACTCTCAGCGGCATTCAATCCCATCATGGCGTAAAGATCACGTGGACCCGGATGTTCACTGGTACCTTCCTTATCGGCCTCTTCATTGGGCAGCAGGATTTTTGTCGGACAGCTTTCCAGTAACACATCATAAATCTGGGAGTGCACGGCATCCGACAGGCTTTGAGTCGCCAAGACCACCGCGCAATTCTTCTTTCTGAGTTCCTTCAGCCATTGGCGAATTTTTCCTCGAAAGACCGGATGTCCCAGCATCACCCAGGCCTCATCCAGCAGTAACAAGGCGGGTTGACCTTGCAAGTTGCGTTCAAATTGCCGGAACAGATACAACAGTACCGGGATGGCAATGCGCTCTTTCATGGCCATTAACTCTTCGATTTCAAAGACCGTAAACGAACTGGCTTTCAGTCCATCGGTTCTGGCATCCAATAAGCTCCCGTAAGGACCGCTGAGTGCGTAAAACGACAAGGCAGCCTTGAGGTCATCCTCCGCCCCACATTGTTGCAGCGTCAGCAGAAAATCGGACAAAGAGCGCTCTTGCTGACTTTTGGTTTCCCGCAGTATGCCCATGGCCCGGTGGATTTCCTGACTCTGGCGCGGGGTAGTGGCTTTTCCCGTTCGAGCTTCATAAACCGTGGCGATCCAATCCTCCGCCCAGGCCATATCGGCATCCGTATCAATCAGGGCAAGAGGCGCAAATGACAAGCTGGCATTGTCGTCACCGCCAATGTCATAATGCTGGCCGCCACAGGCTTCCACCAAGGCCCACATGGAGCGGCCCTTATCGAAGGCGGTTATAGTGGCATTGGAATAACGTCGAAACTGTGCCGCCAGAGTAGAAAGCAATACCGATTTTCCAGCTCCCGTTGGCCCCATAATCAATGTATGACCCACGTCACCCACATGCAGATTTAACCGAAAAGGCGTTGAGCCCGTGGTAGCGGTATGCATTAAAGGGGGCAGATTGGGAGGGAACAGCGGATTTTGACAAGAAGCCCGGCCTGACCAAATGCTGGTAATTGGAATCATATGCGCCAAGTGATTGGAATGAACCAAGGGACGCCGGATATTGGGCAGGGTATGCCCCGGCAAAGTGCTGAGCCAAGCTTCCATGGCATTCAAGGTTTCGAGCCTGCAATTAAAGCCCAACCGTTTGATCTCCCGGATGACCAGCCGCGCATTATCCAGTAATGCTTGTCGATCTGGATTCATTAAGACCACGACTTGTGAGCAGTACCCAAACGCCATTTGCCCGCTATGCACCTCAGTCATAACCGCTTGGGTGTCCAGTGTCATATTGAGAGCATCTTGGTTCACCAAGCCGCCCTTCATTTTGAAAATCTGATGAAAGGGGCTTTGCGACTTTTGAATCCATTCCCGGTGCTCCTTTTTGAGCAGTGTAATGGCTTCATGGGCATCCACATAAATCATGCGGGTAACCCAGCGGTACGCGAGCGGTAAGTGATTCAATGCTTCCAGAATATTGGGATAGGATTCATTTGGCATACCAGTCAGGCTGATACAGCCGATGAAATAATCGCCGATTTTTGGGGTATCACCAGGAATCAGGTCTTGCATGCCCAGATACCCATCCAGATACATGCCACAGGCTGGCAAGTTGACGGGGTGATATTCACCGGTAATGGTGAAATTCAGGTAATTCACCAAATCATCGCGCAGATGAACCTGTCCGTATGAATCCGTGACCGAATAGCCTCGCATCCGCCGTACTTTCAAGGTGCTGGACAACGCATCTTCCAGATTTTCCAGTTGCCGCTCAAAATAGGTCAGATCTGCTTCCAGAGAATTGACCGGCTCCTGCTTTCGTGACTCATAGAACAGGTTTCTCAAACGATGGCTTTGAAGTGACGGGGATTTATAGCGCACCACCAGAATATTGGCGCTTTCAAAATGATTGCCCTCTTTGAGAAAATTGGCACGGTTTTCCGCCTCAATCCCTCGGCTGATGGGATCCGGGAAAGCAGATAAGGCCGCATCCGGGTAAGCCGCTGACGGTTTTCGGATGAGTTCATGATGACTGACCCAACCGCCGCCAAAGTGCTGGGTTAAAATGTTATTTAAGGTTTCAGCCTGGTAATTCCGTTGAGCGGGCGTGGTACTAGCGATATCCAATCCTTCACACTCAAAGGCTGCCGTTAGGGAGCCATCTTTTCCCAGCATCACACCACTTTTAACCATGGCGGCATAGTTGAGCAGGGTTGGTAATCCCTGCGAGTCCGTTTGAAATGCTTTGGTGGATAACATGCGTCCCTCTTCTTCCTCTGGCCCTCTATGGCGTCCTATCGAGTCAATCTAGCCCTGGACTGGGCCGGATAATAGCGGCGGTATTTCAAACGCCGAAAATACACTTGACTGAGATACGGATCGACCTTGGCCATTTGCCGTAACAAGCCAAGGCCCACAGTCCAAATGCCCAAGCCCACTAGAATTTTCAACACGCTTATATCAGAAAGAATCAGGCCTGCGGCAATCACACCCAGTAAAATCACCCATGGGCGTTCTCCACCCAATAGCAAATTGGGTCTGTGCAGGGTTCGAGAAAATGGAATCCGTCGAAGGTTGCTCATTGGCCTAACACGGCTCCCACCCCAAAGAGGCTATTAATAAAAGGCCGTGCGGCTATCAAGATGGAGCCGGACAAGGCCATTACCACCATGGAGCGAACAAAACCATCCATTTCACCACCGGTCATAAAACGCCATACGCCTGCCACAAAACCAATCAGGCACATACCCACGGCAATGGGTCCCAAGAAACTATCCACAATGCGCTGAATAGGTGTTTCCCACGGTAAGCCAGTTCCACCGGCAGTGGCCGCATGAGCAACACCTGGGCAGAGGACGGCAATAGCTAGTAAGCTGCCAACCAGGATGACGGGTGTCCATCGGTTCAGGTTATGGGTTTGATGATGTTTCATAGTTTCCCCTTCTCTCTCATTACTTCTTAAACAACCGTTTGAGTCTGATACTGGCCATTCCGGTAGCCTTGAACAGTCAATAACTCTTTCACTTTGCGCCCACTCCCAGTCTTTTCAATATAGACAATGGCATCCACCGCTTCCCCAATGAGCGTTTTCATGGGGGATTGAGTGGCAAGTTCCAGAAGCTGTTCCAGCCTTAAAAACGCACCTTCCGCGCTATTGGCATGCAAAGACGCGACACCACCGGGATGGCCGGTTGACCAGGCCGTTAACAGATCAAAAGCCTCTTTACCCCGAACTTCACCCACAATGATGCGATCCGGTCGATGGCGTAAGGTTGCTTTAACCAATGCTTGCAAAGAAACATCCCGGCTGCTTCGCATCGCCACGATATTAGAAGCCGTCGATTGAAGTTCAACCGTATCTTCCAGCAAAATGAGGCGATGTTTGGGGCTGTGCTCGGTTATCGCCTGAATGACGGCATTGATGAGTGTGGTTTTGCCGCTGGAGGTTCCGCCCACAATCAAAATATTTTTCCTGGCTTTGATCCATGCATCAATGACAGCTTTTTGAGAGGAACTCAAAATTCCAGCCGCCACATAGTCATCCAACGTAAAAATCTGGACAGCCTTGCGCCGGATGCTAAAAATAGGCCTTTCCACCACGGGCGGGATCATCCCGGCAAAGCGTGAGCCATCGTAAGGCAATTCGCATTCCAGAATGGGATTTTCTTGGGTAATCGCGGTGCCGCTTAAAGAAGCAATGACATTCAGAATGGATTCTGTCTGAAAGGCTTCAATGGTTCCTACCGACCTTTGGCCTGAGCGCAAGTCATCCACCCAAACGCTGCCATCCGGATTGGCCATGATTTCGATAATGGCCGGATCGCTCATATAGTCTTGAATAAAGCTGGGAATATCTTGCCGCAACCGCGCCTGATAGCGTTGATGCTGCTCTTCCCTCACAGAAGATATGACTTGTGCCAAAATGACATGCCTCAAAATAAGCGCGAAACCCAATGCGCTTGACTGTAAAACCACTTGCGAAAGTTATTTTAAAAACGTGGGCTCATGCTAGCCGCTTAGCTGAAAATCATGCAAGCACCATGTTTCAGACATTTACAATCCGCTTAACACATGAGCAGAAGGCTAAGTGAGGGGATTATGCAGCTATTTTTCTTCTGAATAGATATAAAAATGGCTGCCTTTTCTTAGTTGGGTTTGAATATTCTTTAATATTGGTACTATTAGTACCTGTATTTCAACAATAATAAACTGTTCACATGAAGTGCCTTGTGTTGGTTCATAAAAACCAGTATATTGGTACTATGAGTACCCAAAAATCACAGAAATTAAACCAATTCCTGAACGAGCATAAACCAGGCACAGTCTGCCTAGCCTCTTGGCTAGAGGAATTAGGCATCTCCAGAGATTTGCAAAAACGTTATCGAAAGAGCGGCTGGCTGGAGACGGTCGGCCCCGGAGCCTTCAAGCGTCCTGCAGATGAACTTCACTGGCAGGGAGCGCTCTATGCCCTCCAGGCACAGGCGTGCTTGTCCATCCATGCGGGTGCTCTTACAGCCCTATCCATGCAAGGGCTATCCCATTATCTGCGAACTGGTACAGAGGAGATATTTCTATTCCTCCCCACAAACGTCAATATTCCCCAGTGGTTCAAAAAGGCAGACCTGAAGGCTTCCATTCGATCAGTCAGAACGTCGTTTCTCCCGCCGGACATCGGCCTGATTAGGTATGAAAGCAAGACCTTTCATATATGGATATCGGCCCCTGAACGCGCCATCCTGGAGTGTCTGTTTTTGACCCCGGATGACCTGGATCTGGTCGAGTGTTATCACTTAATGGAAGGGATGGTTAATCTACGCCCCAAACTGCTGCAAGACATGCTGGAGTACTGCACGTCCATCAAGGTTAAACGACTCTTTCTTTACATGGCCCAAAAAGCTGGACATCAGTGGTTGCAATTTATCAACCTCGGGCAGCTTGATCTGGGCAAGGGGAAACGCAGTTTGGTGAAAGGTGGGGTTTTTGACGCTGAATTCCAAATCACCATCCCGAAGGAGCTGGCCGAGCTATGATTTCAGCGGTATACCGAGCACAAGTCGAGCTGCTACTTCAGGTTCTTCCGCATGTGGCAACCGAAGCGTGCTTTGCCCTGAAAGGGGGCACTGCCATTAATCTATTTGTGCGAGATTTACCACGGTTATCGGTCGATATCGATTTAACCTATCTTCCTTTTCACAACCGGCAGCAGGCACTTGAGGAAATTACTGAATCGCTGGGCCGGATCAAGAACCGAATTGAAAGCACCCTGCCTGCTGTCCGTGTTACACCAGTTCAACAGAGTGATGGTCAACACGCGAAGTTATCCTGCCAGAGTCCATCTGCTCAAATTAAAATCGAAGTTAATACCACTCTTCGTGGAGCGATCGTGCCATCTCGGCTTATGCAGGTGAGCGAAAAGGTTCAAGAGGAGTTTGGCAAGTTTGCTGCAATTAGCGTGGTTTCTCATGCCGAGCTGTTTGGTGGCAAGATCTGTGCCGCCCTAGATCGACAACATCCCCGTGACCTTTTTGACATCTATTACCTGTTGGAGAATGAAGGGCTGTCTGACGAGCTACGGCTTGGGTTTATTACATGCCTCATCAGTTCACCGAGACCCATTAATGAAATACTCAGTCCCAGACATCAAGACCAGGAAGCCGCTTATCATGCTCAGTTTGCTGGTATGACCATGGTTCCTTTCAGTTATGAAGATTATCTATCAACCCGAGAAAGGCTGTTCCAAGAAGTTTCCGCCTGGCTCAGCGAAGTGGAACGACAATTCCTGATCAGTTTCAAGCAAGGTAATCCCGATTGGGAACTGGTTCCAGTCCCTGCTCTGAAGGATTTACCCGCTGTTCAATGGAAACTTAAAAACATTCAGCGCTTGATAACTCAGGCTCCTGCAAAACATGCCCAACAAC
This sequence comes from Vampirovibrio sp., assembly GCA_027448865.1. Lineage (GTDB taxonomy): Bacteria > Cyanobacteriota > Vampirovibrionia > Vampirovibrionales > Vampirovibrionaceae > Vampirovibrio. Next base: position 63,803 of record DAIDMR010000069.1, on the reverse strand, counting down.
TGGAGCGGTTGGAAGCGATATTACTTCGGCAGGATTAAGAGGTGTTGCAGTCTGAACATACCCCCAATCACCAGACACAGGAAATATTGCCCACCCATTCACCCCTTCAAATAATTCCAAGCTTTGGGTATACCATGTTTAAATTTTATTGATTTTTTTCTGTATTTAACGTTTTTCGACTCGCTTGATCGATTTTCAACGTTCCGTCAGAATTACTAAAAGGCCATTTTCGGAAGTTTAAGACTGCCCATTTTTGCGGCAAAAATCGCCGTAGATACAGAAATATACAAACCAGTTTTGGAGTTGGTAGAGCGCATGATTATGAGTCCACCACTCTAACCATTGAACAGTAGGTCCATAACATCTTGAAAACACTGATTAATTTTGAGCTTTCAAGCTTGGAGCAATTGTTCCATTTCCACCACGATAGTAACAAATACAGATAGTATTGCAGACTGAAGACGAACTCTTGCAAACAAAATTCTTTTATTTTGGAAGCCTCCAGGCTATGAATGATCTGCTCTGACCAACGATAATTGATAAACAAAAATGCAGAGACTGAGCCAAAAGAGACCCAAAAGAAACCCACCCAAGACATCGGAAGGATAGTGTACCCCAAGGTAAACCCTGCTCAGGCCGACCATCCCGATCAGACAGGCCAATGCAAGGCTCAATAGGTACTTTAACCAAAGTGGCTTACAGTATCTAAAAACCAGATAAAGAAGGATTCCATAGAAGCACATCGAGATTGTGGTATGACCAGATGGAAAGCTATAACCTGTTTCGCGGATGATGGGTGTTCCCACAACAGGTCTTGCCCGATGGAAAAAGTTTTTTAAGGCAAACATGAGGATAGTCCCTCCGAGTGTTGAGCTTGTAACCAAGATTGCCTCTGTCCAAAGCCTCCGAACCAACAAAAGGCTTACTGCAACCAGCAAAAGAACCGATAGGATATTCATACCCCCAAAATTGGTAATGAACACTACGCCTTCTGTAAATGACGGGCTGGCAAGCTTATTGATAAACTGCACGATAATTTCATCGTAAATTGTGATTTTGTCTTTAGTCAGTACATTCCAGGCAATATCCAGGAACTTGTAGAGTGCAACTATCAATACGGTTGTATTGAAAAAGTAACGCGATTTTACCCAGGCAATCAGTAAATACAAAACCCGCAGAATAATGGCTTTCAATATCATGCAGCTTCACACGCTTCCGGCTGACCGAAAAGGCTATACATGACCGGAAGGATAAACAAGTTCAAGATCGTTGAACTGATCAAGCCGCCAACAATCACGATTGCCATTGGGTGTTCGATTTCTTGTCCCGGCTTCTCACCACCGAAAACCAGTGGTAACAGGGCCAGCATGGCGGCTAATGCGGTCATCAAAATAGGTGAAAGCCGTTCCTTGGCCCCCTGAATAATCATGGCGGCATCAAACGGTTTTCCCTCTTCTAGCTGAAGATGCCGGTAGTGGCTGATGAGCATGATGCTGTTCCGGGCGGCAATGCCCAAAACCGTGACAAACCCGATCAATGATCCCAAGGACAAAACCCCTCCGGTCAGAATCACGCCGACTAACCCGCCAAACAATGCAAAGGGGAGACTGAGCAGAATCAAAAGCGTTAAGCGAATTGAACGGAAGTCGGCATGCAGAATGATCATGATGCCAATCAGGGAGATGAAGGAAAAGAGCATGAGCCGGTCTTTGGAAGCCTGCTGTGCGGCATATTCGCCCAACAATTCCGGATGGTATCCTTTATCGAATGGGACGGACTTGAGCTTTTGTTCAATGTCACGGGCCACGCCTCCCAGATCCCGCCCGGCGACGTTGCACGTTACTTCGGTATAACGGGAAGCCATTTCCCTTGAAATCAAGTTGGGCGTTGGGGCAATGATGACATCCGCCACGTCTCTCAGGGGAACGGTTTCCCCGGTGGGCGTCGTGATTAGAACTTGCCGCAAGGCCGATAAATCTTGACGCATGGACGGTGTACCCGTCACCACAATATCGAATGAATTCTGGTCTTCATGAAACTCGCCGACTTTGATCCCCTTGAGGAAAATACCGGCGGTTCGGCGGATATCGCCGGGGGTGATGCCGAATTGGGAAGCCGCTTCGTTTCGGACATGCACCTCGACTTGCGGTACCATGACTTGCGGCTGAACCTTCAGATCCACCACGCCTTTAACGGGTTTCATCGCGGCATAGACTTCTTGGGCTTTGTCCCGAAGAACATCCAGGTTATCCCCGTAAATTCTGACAACAAGCGTTGCACTGGAACCCGTCAAAACCTCTTTGATACGTTCCCGCAGGTAGGTCAATACATCCCGATATAGCCCCGGATAGCCGTCAATCACATTCTGGATTTTGGCTACGGTGGCTTCATACGGCACCTTTGGGTCCAGGCTCACCCACAATTCAGTAAAGTTGGGGCCGACTACTTCATCAGCCACTTCCGCCCGTCCGATATGTGCCCCGAAATTGCGGACACCCGGTATTGCCAACAACTCATCGCTGACTTGGATCGTAATCCGTCGCATGGCATCAATGGATGTTCCCGGCTTTTCAACCCAGTGCATCAGGAAATCGTATTCCTTGAAGTGGGGCAAAAACTCCTCTCCCAGAAAAGGCAAGGCCAAAAGCCCCGTCATGATGGTAGCCGTCATGATGCCTGTGACCTGCTTTTTGCGATCCAGCAATCGGGTTAAGTGTTTTTCATAACGAGGCTTGAGCCAATTCACTAAAGGCGGTTCCTTTTGCTCGCCCGCCGACTTCGGGAGCAACAGCAATGCCAAGGCGGGTGTCAGTGTCAACGCCACAAACAGGGAAGCAATGATGGCGGTCATATAAGACAAAGCCAATGGCCTGAAGAAGGACCCTGACACCCCTTCCAGCATCAAGACGGGAAGCAATACCAGGGCCACGATCACGCTGCCATAAACAACGGCGCTCCGGACTTCAAGAGAAGCATTCATAACAACCATGAAGGCAGATTGTGGGTTCTCGCTCACCTTGTTCAGCTTCAGACGCCGCATGATGTTTTCCACGTCAATAATGGCGTCATCCACCACTTCGCCGAGCGCGATAATCAGCCCGGCCAATACCATTGTGTTCAATGTCCCGCCTTGATACTGAAGAACAAGCGCCGCAACCAGCAAAGATGTTGGAATCGCCAAAACGCTAATTAGCGCGGTTCGCCAGTTGTTCAGGAAAAAGGCCAGCACTAGAATGACAAGCAGGCATCCCAGCAACATGGCATGGTTCAGGTTGTGCAAGGACATTTCAATAAACGTGGCGGGTCTGAAAATGGAGGAATCAATTTCCAGTCCTTTCAAACCAGGGCGGAGCGAATCCAGGGCCTCTTCCACCTTATGAGTCACTTCCAGGGTATTGCCCCACGGCTGCTTTTCCACAATGAGCAAAAGTCCCGGCCCGTGATTCACCACCGCATCCCCAATCGGCGGGGGAAACCCCTCTGTCAGTGTTGCCACTCGATCCAGGTTCAGAGGAACACCGTTGTTGAGACCGACTGGGATTTTTGCCAAATCCTGGGCTGATTTCAGGTTCATCATGTGGGAAACGGAAAGCCGTTGGTTCGGTGTATCAATAAACCCGCCTCCCTCAATTCTCAAGGCGTCCTGGCTCGCTTTCACGATTTGATCGACGCTGACACCGTGCGTTCTCAATCGCTCCGGATCAATCTGAATTTGAAACTGCCGGTCCCGTTGTCCCCAAATCGCTACGTTCGCCACGCCCGGAACGGCCATCAACCGGGGCCGGATTGTCCACTTTGCCAGCGTGGTCATGTCTACCTGAGACATGGTTTTGGAAGAGATACCGATTTTCAAGACTCGGCTGGTGGAGGATAACGGCGATAGGATGACCGGCGGCTTGGCGGCAACGGGCAACGTGGCAGAAAGATGGGTCAAACGCTCCTGAACCAATTGACGGACTTGGGTTAGGTTCGCATCTTTCTGGAAATAAAGAACTACGGACGATAGCCCCAAAACCGATTTGGAGCGGATCTTATCCAGCTTGGCAACTCCGCTGAGCGCATTTTCAATCGGTACTGTAATCAGTGATTCTACGTCCGTGGTGGAAAGTCCTTGTGCTTCCGTCTGCACTTCAACCAGTAGCGGCGCAAACTCCGGGAACACGTCAAAAGCGGTGGATTCCATCAAAGTACGGCTGCCCAAAAACATGAGAATCACCGTGATTGCAACGACGGCAATCCGCAATTGCAGAGAGGTTTGAATCAGCCAGCGGATCATTTTCCAACTCCAAACTCGGTGCCGAAGAGTTCAGCCGCACCGCTGTAGACAATTTTTGATTCCGGCTCAATACCGTGTGCCAGAATGGCTTTGTCTCCCATAACACGGCTGACCAAAACACGTTTTCGGGCATACGTGTGTGGTGCCGCCTGCCGGTATATCCAAGTTCCGCCGTCAATATCATAGACAACAGCGGAAAACGGAATCGTCAGGCCGGACTGGCTTCCCTTTTGGGTTAAAGTGACACTGACTTTTTGACCGACTTGAAAGGCATTATCGCTATTGGATAACTCATAGAACAAATCGGTTGAAATGGCTTGGGGATTCGCTGTAGGTGGTCCCGGAACGAAACGGGCCACTCTGGAACCACTGCCCGCATTTTCGCCCAACGGCTGTACCAATGCGGTTTGAGAACTGCTGACGCTTGACAAATCACCTGCATAAACGGGCACCCTGATCCAAACCGGGTTCAGGCTGCTGACCTCAAACAAGGGTGTGCCCCCCGCGACAATCTGATTGGGCGTGACATAAATCTTTTGAACCATCCCGGTTAATGGCGCTTTAATACCCATGACCGAAAGCTGGGGAGCGTCTGAATGGGTAATATGTCCATTTAAAAAACGCTGCCGTGATTGAGCCGCATTTAAAGCGGCCTGCGCGTTTTGAAGCGCCACTTGGGATTCCTGCAATAATCTTTGACTGGCGCTCTGATCTTGAACGAGTTGCTGATAGCGGTTCACCTGGGCTTGGGCTGCATCCAATTGTTTTTGGCGAACAGTGACTTCCTGTTGCGCCCCTAAGCCGCTCGTGTCATTAGGCAATGCAACCAAACTAAAAATTGTTTGTCCTTTATGGACGGTACGACCTGCAACCAGCGTGTTTCCGGTCAGTTTTCCCGCAAAAGGAGCCGTAACGGCTACTGTAAAGCCAGGAATCGCCAGCACTTCTCCGTGTTGGGTGAGCGACTTGGAAATGTTTTGGCTCTGTATCGTTGTGGTTTTAATCCCCAGCCTTTTTTCAGCTTGGGCGGTTAGCGTGATGGTCGTAAGCTGGTTCTCTGGTACAGGGTTTTTGACTTCAGCGGGAGAAGGTGTTTTATGGGAGTCTGAAGAACCACTGTGGCAGCCAGTTAGGCTTGTGGCGATGATAAACATGAGCAGAACTGATACGGTTTTTTTCATGGTGCTGTTTGTCCTAAACGGGGAATAGCTTGTAAATCTTCCAGTGAGGAGCGAACCGAAGTCAGTGGTCGTTGAATCGAATCTTCCAGCAATCCTAGCGCTTGTTGTGCTTGAGTCAAAGCGTCAAGCTGGTTAAGTTTGGCCGTCTGTAATTCTATTTCTGCCAGCCGCAAAGCTAGGCGATCTACTTCTCCTACTTCTAGCTGTCTTTGAAGAATCTGCCTTCGGCGTTCTTGTTGACTGAGCAAGCTATCCGCCGCAGAAACTTTTTTAAGAGCCCCTTCGTAGGTCGTGTAGCCCCGGTCTACCTCCGCGATGACTTGGGCTTGTAGGGCAGTAAACCTTGCAGCCACTTCACTACGCCGTGCCAATGCCTCTTTAACGGCTCCCTTGGTACTAAGGTGCGTCGGGAAAGCCAGATCCAACGGGAGCGCCCAGAACTTTTGTCCCTGGTTCCACAGGAAGCCGGGGCCGATACGGACATCTGGATAGCGTTGACTGATCGCCAGCTTTAACGCCTCATGACTGGCCTGATACTCTTGCATCAAGGCTAGAATATCCGCTCGTCCCAAAAGCGCCTCTCGACGCAAGGCCATACGGGAAACATCGGATAATGGTTGCCGATAATCAAACCAGCTTGTGGTCAAGGGCAATTCACTCATGGCATCCACTGGAATCCCAACGGCCTGGGCGACTAACGCCAGATTTTCCCGGCGCTGCCGTTCCGCCTCCTGGATCTGAAGCTGGATTTGCTCCAAGAGTATTTGTGTCTGCGTGGCTTCCAGGGGAGAGGATTCTCCAACAGCTACCCGATGTTGAATGCCCTTCAGGACATCTTGTTGATAATGCTGTTGCGCCTGTAAGACCTGCAATCGCTCCAATGCGCTGAGATAATTGACAAGACTACTCCGTAACCGGCTTCTGACCAGCCAAGCGGATTGTCCGATCCGAGCCCGGCTGGCCTCAGACAAAGCTTTCGCCTGTTCAATACGATGATGCCGCTTTCCTGCCGTCTCAATCACAAAGCCCGAGAACAGTTGAAGATACCAAGGGGTTAATCCGGGCGCTGGGTTGATGCTATAGCGTCCTTGGCTCTGTAAGAGCGGATTGGGCCTTGAGCTGGCATTATCAATGCCGCCAAGGGTTGTTTCCCACTGGGATCGGGCCACATCCAAGTCCGGATGGTAATAAAATGCCGCCAATGTCAGAAGTTCCAAGTCGCATGCGCTCGGAGACCAGTCGATCGCTTCCTGGCCCTTAACTTTCTTGACATATACCTTGAAGAGCGGATCATTCAAGCTTCTACTCTCGTATTCCAAGGCCGTCTCTGCTGGCGATAAGGTTTTCTCTGGAACCTTTGCAATGCTCGGCATGGCTGTAACCAGCAAACAAAGCTGGATTATGGCTATCTGTATTTTTAGAATGCGGATGAGCCTTGAGTTTTGCATAATGGACCCGAAACAACTCCAATTTTGGGGATCAATATTCCGATGACTCATCCATCTTAAAGATAGAAGCTGACAGTAACTTGACAGACGAGAAGGGGTGGATTTTGCTAGCATGTCATTAGGTAACTGTTGAGGAGAATCAACTCTTCGTGCGTGTTCTTTTGGCAGAAGATGATACCGTTCTGGCGGATGGCATTATACAGGCGCTGAGACAAAGCGGCTACGTGGTTGATCATGCCGAAAGCGGGCCTGATGCGGAGCATTTACTTTCCTGTACCCAATACGACACGGCAATCCTAGACCTTGGCTTGCCGGATCAGGACGGATTAGAAGTATTGAAGCAGATCCGGGCCAAGAAGAACGCCGTTCCGATTCTGATCCTGACGGCCAGGGATACCCTGGAAGATCGGGTGCAGGGGCTGGACCTGGGAGCGGATGACTATTTAACAAAGCCTTTTAAGCTCCAGGAACTGGAAGCACGAATCAGGGCCTTGATCCGCCGGAGACATTTTTCCACCGAAACCGAAATCAAGCTGGGCGCGATGCGTTTTGATACGAATGGACGCCGGGTATACATCAACCAGCAACCGCTTGAGCTTTCCTCCCGTGAAACGGACGTTTTGGAATTGCTGCTGATGAATGCGGGGAAGGTTGTCAGTAAAGCTAAATTTGTTGAACACCTGTGCGGCTGGCAGGAGGAATTGACCACCAACGCCGTTGAAGTCTATCTGTCCCGTGTCAGGCGGAAGCTAGAGCCTTATGGTCTTTCACTTCGCGCCATCCGGGGAATCGGCTATATTTTGGAGGTGGCACCTGAGCTATGAAGAGCCGCCAAAAATCCATCCGCAAACAGTTGTTGCTCTGGCTGTTGATTCCGATTCTTTGCATTATTATTCTCAGTATTTTTTCCAGTTATTATCTGGCTTCCCATTTTGCAGACATCGCTTTTGATACGGAATTGGAGGAAAACGCCAAAGGTTTGGCGGGTCATGTGGTTTACAAGAATGATCAATGGACCTTGGCCTCTCCTCAACTGTCCCGTGAGTCCTATAGTCACAATTCCCAAGACAAAGTTTATTTCTTGATTACCGGTCCAAAAGGGGAGTTCATCGGCGGGGAAGAGCTACTCGGCCTGCCTCTCCCTACATCAAAATATCCGGCTTTTTCGGATAAGCGCATGCACGGTGAGCCTGTCCGTGTTGTCACACTTAAAATACCGCTCAAGCATGATCAACATCAGTCGTTCATGTTGATCCAATTGGCTGAAACTTTGAAAGAGCGATCCATCCTGGCAAATCAGGTTTTAATCACAACCATTGCCCATCAATTATTTTTAGCTTTACTGGCAACCATCTTTGTCTGGCTGGGCGTGACACGTGGGTTAATTCCATTGGAGCGCCTGAGACAAGAGCTTGCAAAGAGAACCCCGAATGATTTAAGAAGCCTCCAAGACGAATATATTCCGCAGGAAGTAAGGCCGTTGACGGGCACCATCAACGCTTTGATGAAACGTGTTTCTGGGCACATTGAGTCCCAAAAACGCTTTACGGCGAATGCCGCTCATCAGCTACGCACCCCTTTGGCCGGTCTTCAAACGCAATTGGAAGTGGCTTTGCGTCAATCCGATCCGGCTTTAAAACAACACGCGCTTGAACAAATGCAAGTCAGTCTGGATCGTTCGATCCATCTGTCTCAACAGCTTCTTTCATTGGCGAAGGCCGAACCGAACGCATTGGAAATTGAGAATTTTCCACCAGTCGATCTGACCGCATTGACGCAAGAAGTAGTTACTTTCTTTGTTCCGCAAGCGCTTAAAAAGGAAATTGACTTTGGATATGAAGGACCGGAAACAGCAATCATTCTGAAAGGGCATGAAAATCACTTACGTGATCTGTTATCCAATCTTGTTGACAATGCGCTTCTCTATACACCGACCGGTGGCCGAGTGACAGTGCGTTTAGCACAAGAATCCCAGATTATTTTAAGTGTGGAAGACTCAGGTCCCGGAATCCCTGAATCGGAAAAAGAAAAGGTGTTTGAACGTTTCTATAGATTGAATGGCACCAACATTCCCGGAAGCGGCCTAGGCTTGTCGATTGTGCGGGAAATTGCTCAAACACATCAAGCACAAGTCACCATCCACGAAGGGAGCCAAGGGCTGGGAGCTTTGATCCGAGTCAGCTTTTCTTCGTTGTAAAAGACTGACGCTATTATCGACGAGGGATAGAGAGTAAAGATTTTGGTCTGCCTCCCGGAAATCCTACCAAAGATAATGAGAAAATCGCGGGAGAATCAATGAACGACTTTTAAATTTTCAGTGCCCTCTTCAGGTCCTCATGCTCAAACGCACTTTCCATGCGCTTGATTTCGGCAGAACGAAGGCCGAATTTCCCGGCCACTAAAGACCAAGTTGAGGTTACTACCGCGACTTCCCGAATAATGGTTTTTGCAGTGCCCTGTGACAAGTTGAAATATTCGGCAACTGATAAAGCCAGCTCGATATCGCAAGTCGCCTCATCCAGACTGATATTAGTAGTCAGAATTCGGGGCCTGACGTCAACAGGCGTTGGATTCAAGTCATAGACCGGCGAGAGTACCCATCCATCTTGTCCTTGCCAAAGAAACCCATGATTACGAAGATGATCATCCACGTTGGAAATTAGTACATTGAAAACCATCCGCCGGTACAACTCCTGAGCATCGGTTTTGCATTGCGCCCCATATTGAGTAAGTACATCCACTATTTCTAGATAACTCCCGCGCTCTCCATCTTTCAGGCCCATTAAAGACAGAGCAGACAGAAATGGAATTCTTGTATTTCCAGAGCGATCAAAGCGATAAGACAGCAATATCGGTTTCCCGGCCACAGTTTCCAATCTGGTTTGAGGTATATTTAACCCTGCTTGTTTGGCCAACTCCAAGGAGATGACTTCCCAGGTCTCCAGGCTATAATCATCGGTTTCCTTCGGAAACTTGGCGACCACAAGCTGACCCTGAACATCTTGTACTGATGCCTTAGGGCGAGCTCCCCCCAGCGAAGATCCCGGCGCAAAGATAAGCTGGAGATCTTCTGCCGTATCCTCATCGCGCAGGATTCGCTCGGTAATGCCTAGCAATTCTCCCAAAGCTATCATTTGCGGTACGCCTTTAGGTGATTGAAATTCAGGTTCTCCAAGCTGCCGGAACCGCAAGGCTCCACTTCGGGAGATATCTGAGACACCCAGCAGGTAATCGGCTTCCATCAGGGTCCGGATAGCCCGCCCTTCCTGTTCTGCAAGTCGTCTTTCGGCTCGCTGCATCAGTCGTCTGCCCCATGTGTCCGGAGCCGAATCCCCAATGGAACCAAACATGGACATCCCACCCGTAGGAGCAAAAGCTCCCGGTGTTAGCCTGAGTGCTGGCTCTAACGAAAACCGGGCAGCTTTATCGTTCAGCCAATCTTGATGGTACTCGAAGCTGAGGGCTTCTCCACCACTACGGGGATGACGATAAAGCGTTCCCACCCGTTTTTGTCCCCAGGCAAAATCGATATGGACTTCGATGTTATTGCTCATCGTTCTTATTTCGTTGAGTTCGGCGCATACGCACCCGCTGAGGCAATTTCTCAGAAGCCAGCGCCATTCCTAACTTGTCCTTGGACGGACTTGCCAACTCGCCAAGCCCCTCCAGCAGTCCCAAAGCTTGCAGAACCGATGCATAGATACCTATGCTTACACTGTAATCTCCTGCCTCAATTCGTCTCAGAGTAGGACGGCTAGTAAAAGCCCGTTCAGCAACCACCTCAGCGGGTAGTCCGCTGCGACGGCGTGCATCGCGGATATCCTCCCCAAGCTGCTTGAGTGCTCGGCGAACGGTCAAGGGAGGGCGATGCGGAGTTGGCATAATGGAACCTTTATATTCCGTTATCTGTGTTTAGTGTAACACGTAGTTTCCATTATTCAAGATGTGTAGTCTCTATAACTTCAATTACCGTAGGAGTTGCTTGCCTGGTCCAGTTTCAAAAAACTCTACTGACATTTGTGAAGGTTTCGTTACAAGGGGAATCGATCCGTAACAACAAAATCCTTACTCAGCGCTACATATATGCAACAGTATGTAGAGGTAATTGGCAGTAATTTGGTAGTAATTTTGCAGTAATTGTGTTGGGAAAAGGGGGTATATCTCAGTAGAAAATAAAAACACTTATTTTTTGAGCATAGGGGCAAAAGCATCTCTACGGTTAGGTTTAAGGAGGTACCGGTAATGGGCGGTAAACCATATTTCTCCTTTTCGAATTCCCCTGGGGGTACCAACCTTTTCTTCACAAAACCCAAGTCTCAGAAGGATGAACGTCCAACTGGGGCTTTTCTAGTTTTTGGCCCGCCAGTCGTTCTGATGACACTTAAGCGATCAAGCCCGTTCAAGTCCGCCAAACTTTTGTGACAGGGTTCAATAAAACAGTCGCTGAAATGGCGTAATCTTTGCAGGAAGATAGCAACAAATGAGCTTTAACGGTTTTAGATTAGTGTTTACAGCTCATTGCTCAGATATGAAGGCCTTATGTCCATACCGGAAACCCCAAATTATACGCAGAGACCCTTATCTTCGTCTTCCAGGAATCGCGTAACACATACTGGCCAAAGGCCTGATGCGTATCCTTCGGTTCCATCCTCTCCAGTTGAGAGAACGAGATTTAGCGGGAGTAATAATAAGAACAGTCAGCCTTCTGCGCTTACTAAATTTTGGAATCGTGTAACATCCTGGTTTCGCTCATTTTTCAATCGGTTCAAACCCAAGCAGAAACTATCTGAAGTTCCGGACATCCTGCCTCAAAAGCCGAAAGGACTTTGGGCAAAGCTCAAAAACTGGTTTAAATCCGCCGTAAAATGGTTTAATCCTTCCTATGCCCTTCAGCAATTTTTTTCGTTTTTACGTAAACGCCAGGCTGAAGGGGTTCTAAAGCAGTTGAGACAGTTGACGCCAGAGAGAATGAAAGCCATTTTGGATCAGCCGGCTCTCAAAAAAATAGACTTTTCCAGACAGGTGCGAAAAACAACAGGTGTTGCCAGGGCCTCCAGATTCTTTGGCCCCGAGAATGAAATCATGCGGCATTACCGCAATTTTACGTTTATTAACATCCTTGAAAGCTACGGTATCCAGTGGAGTCCTTTTAAAGTAGCGCGGGATGCCTTGCAAAACTTCTACGACGGGCAAGGCCAGACCCTGGATGGCGTGTCCATCCAGGTCAGCGAGCCACGCTCAGGAAGCCATCGGGTCAACATCACCGCCTCCGCGACCTATGACGTTGACAAGCTACTGGCCCTGGGGGGGACAGACAAGCAGGGTAAAGACTCCACAGCCGGTGGCTTTGGTGAGGGCGCAAAAGTAATGGCCCTCTTGCTATTAAGAGATTTTGGAGCCAAGCAGGTCACTTTCCGTTCCGGTGAATGGCAGGCGGATTTTAAATTGGATTATCCAGGCTCTCAATTTGTTTCTAACAATAAAGTCCGGGGCCTAATGGTTCAGTTAACGCCGCTCAATCCGCCGATTAAAGGCAATAGCCTGGAATTTGAGACAACGCATCCAATCCTTGCAGAGTCACTCAAAGATGGGCATAAGCTTTTCTACAACCCTTCCAATGAAATATTCAAGGATCCCCTATATGAAAACGAGATTGGGGGCTTCAAGTTACAAACCAGTAAAAAGGCCCCTGGCCGTGTCTATGAAGCTGGACAGCTAAGGACCTTCGGTCAGGAAGGTCATTATGATGCCATACCCGGCTTAATTTTGTGGAGTAACAAAAAAGTCCTCAATTTAACGGATCGTGATCGCGTGGCCATTCAAGATCACGATGTTGAGACCATCTTAAGGAAGGTGGTGGAAGGAATGTCTCTGGAACAAACGGCTCAGGGTATTCAGGTTCTCAGAGATCATTGGTTCTACAAGAAACCTGAAGACTTGCTGGAAGACAAAGCCATTCGCGGAGATGACAAAAAAGCCGCGAACATGATGCTGGAAACTTTGTGCAGTCATTACGCGGCTTTAACCTACGAAGCTGCAAAGGGAACCACAAAAAAAGGTGAATCGCCAAACCCAGCGTTTATTCCGGAGGGATTGGTCGCCATTAATCCCTATCAATTGATGCGTGGAAAAGAAGGCCAGGAGCAACTGACTAAGTTGTTTAAAGACGGTTATATTCCGGTAAATCCTGCCTTGCAGCACCTGGGTGTACCTGACGGGCACGCGATTCTTATGGATCGAAATGCCTTATTAGAAAGTAAAGCCACTAAGATCACCCACTTGACGCCGAGAGAGCAAAGGCAGTTGAAGGTGTTGTCCTCCGGCTTGAATTCGCTGATTGAGACAGTGAAGCGGCAAAATAAAGACAAGCACAGTTACTTTACCAGTAGAGTCGATCGCTTAGCGGAATTGTCCACCCTGCCTATTGATGTGGTCTCTCTGCCAGAGAACAAAAATGGCGAGCTTGCCTCGGATAGTTTTGTGCGAGTGAGTCAGAACAACAATCGCATTTTGATCGACCGATCCGTCTTGTCGAAAAAATCATTTCCAGAAGCAATTGGATCTTTATTTAAAATGGTTCAGGGTAAAGAATACTGGGTTGAAGACGCCATTTATCCCTGGTTTTTTGGAAATCTCCCACATTGGCAACAGTTGAAGGAAGACTGGGACAGGGAAAAGGGTAATGAGTCAGCTTGAAAATCGGGTAAAATAAACCCAGTTTAAGTCGCTAAATCGGTTTTTCTCTTCTAGCCAGTTCCCTCTATCCAGGTTTTGAGTCAAAATTTGGTATCAAATAGAGGCCCTTCGTTTTGTATTAAAGGACAATCTAGACCGAATTAGTGTACCCCGCAATCAGTAAAGAAAGCCCTGCGTTTGCTATGACCTCTCCTCTCTCCTCGTCTCTTACAAGTTGGCTCCCGTTTAAACCCAAAACAAGGAAATCTGAGTCTGCTACGGCTGAAAATACGAACCCGGGTGACAGTAATGCACGATCCTTGTACCCTGTATTAAAAGCACTCACTGAAAATTCACCGTTCTTATTCAATAGCCTGGAGCATAATGATGGGGCCATTATGACAGCCTTGCTGGCCAGCGAAAAACAAGGTCGGTCAGGACGGGAGCAATTTCGAGTTGATTTGGAGTCCAAAGACAGTGAAGGGGACACGCTTTTACTGCAAGCGGCTAAAAAAGGGGATTATCCCAAGGCCATTCAAAAATTACTGCGAGGTGGCGCAGACCCCTCGGCCAAGGATTCCGAAGGGCGTACCGGGCTTGCGCTGTCTGCCGCCCAGGGAAACAACCAGTCGTTCATGACGTTACTGAAACATGCCAAGGCCGAAGATTGCCAGGAGCTTCCGGATTACCCCTATAGCCAATCCCTCCCCGGTGAGGCTTTGGCAAAGCGCCCTATGGTGAGAGTGAACGCAGCGGATAACCAGGGGCGCACCCCGCTGATGAATGCCCTTCGCGCGGGGAATAACTTTGCGGCCTATGAGTTAACGGAAAACGGCGCGGCCCTCAATCGTCGAGATCATCAAGGAAAAACGGCCTTAATCTGGGCTGCTCAGCGGGGTAATCCCTACGCCATTATTCGGCTTTTAAGTCTGGGGGCCCAGGCTAATGCTCAGGATTCAGAGGGTAAAACCGCGTTGATGCATTGGACAACCAACGTCAAAGTAGAGCCTTGGACGAGCAGCTCAATTTATACGCTTGGAAAAAAGTTAATATCGGGTAAATTTGGAGTGCCCGGCTTTATTCGTGCATCACAGGCGCTTTCTACAAAGAGTCTGGATGTGATTAACGTTCAGGACAAAGACGGAAAGACCGCATTAAGTCATTTGGCGAATTCTCCACTCCGGGAGGCAAGTCCAATCTGTTTTAGTACCTTTGTGCTCTCTCTGCTCCTGAGCGATGCCAGTCCAGACATTCCCGACAATGATCAAAACACCCCTTTAATGTACCTGGCCAAGAGGAAATCGTCTCTGGCTTTCACAAACGGCATCTATAGTATTGCTCTGCTTTCCAGGTCCCGGCAACCGAATTATCAAAACCAAGCCGGGAAAACAGCACTGATTCATGCCGCAGAAAACGGAGAGCTTACGTTATTAGGGGCATTCGCATTCTTTACCCCCTGGGGTAGACAACGCTTAGGCAACATTTTCTCCAGAGCCGATGCTCAGCCCGTCAATCTAAATATCCAGGATCATGAAGGGCAAAGCGCCTTGATGGCCCTCACTCAATTAAAGGACTCAGACTACCAGCAGTCCACCTATGACCGATTCAGAGTCCACTTGGTCAAAGCAATCACGGCGATGCGGAGAGTTCGCGTCCCTGAGGGAGCTTTTGTCGATTACAAGAATCATTTAGCCAATGTTACCCAGTTGCTAATCCGGGCAGGAGCTGATACCACCCTGAAAGACAAAAAGGGGGAAACGGCTTTGATGAAAGCGGTATTGCGCAATAACTTGGCGATGTTGCAGGTTTTGGCCAAGTCACCTCAAACGCTTGGGCAAAAAAATGCGAACGGCCAAACCGCATTGGACCTGGCGCGGCAACATCATCAGGCTCAAGCCGTTCAAATATTGCTTGAGGCGAGCAAAGAACAGGCCGAATCAGATAGAGCGCTTATTCAAGAGCCTCAAGGACAATGATCAGGATAAAAACCTGGCTTCAAAAATAAGCGTTTGTTTCACTCCTCTTTTTTCAATGCCTGCTGTTTGTCACTTAAAAGGGTCGTTTGAGAATTGTCTTGGTGTGAGGCGGAATTACCTAAATGTTTCAGCAGGTTTCCGGTCTTCACGCTTTGCTGGGATTTTTCCCTCATGGACTAGCTTGTCAATGACATGTACCGTTCTAGGAAGATTAAACGCCTGAAACGCTTGGCTCATGGGCATATAGCCAATAGATTCCAGATATTCATTGTCAGCTCTGTGGGCTTTGACACTGGCCCAAGCATCTAAAAGCCCTGATGGCCCTTTAAGTTGATAATCCTCATTTTTATCTTCCCCGATAAACCATTGGGGGTTGATTTTTAACAGACCGGGCTTCTCTGCCACTTTAGAGCAGAGGCTGAAAAAATAAGTTAACCGTGCAGATGACTGAGGGACTTCGTAAGAACCTTTATGAGTCCAGTAATCCTTTTCCTGGTTCATAAGTCTTAGAGCATCTTCGGGTTGAATTCGCTTCACCAATTCGCCCAGGTAATAGTGAACCGTATTCTCATTCGCCTTATGGGTATAATTGTCTTCTTTTCCAGAACCATCTGGATAAAAGGCATTACTATTGATCCATAAATGCATGGCTGACAGTTGTCGAATCTCATCATCCGGCTGGTTATAGGGAACACCATCCAGGAATAACATGCCTTTAGGGTACACCATCTTCTTTTCAATGGAGTCATAGACTGGTTTCAAAAGCTGGAGGCCCCCCTCTGGTAGCGAAATCGTGGCGTTTTTCTGTGCTTTTTCCAGAATGGCCTGATAGCCGGGGAAGAGTTTGAGGTGGAATTGCTTGTGCTGCTCCTTGAACCCCAATTTGTAGGTGGCCCAGCGAAGCAGCTCTAGGACTTTTTTCTGAAAGCCCTCCACAGGTGGGTCAGCTTTTTCAGGCCACGAGGGGGAGCCTTGTCTGTTTCGGCTGGGTTACCGCCCCCAGAAAAACGTGTGAGGTGAGCGGGTTTTAGAGATGAAGTCGGCCTAGTACCGTTCGCGTGATGGGTTTGAGCGAATGGGTGAGTCGTTGCGCCAGAAACAGAGACCACGATCATGATCCTCTTACAATATTTTTTGCATAAAAACACAACACGGTAATTTGTACCAGTGGATTTTGGGCAGCTTCTGGGAACGACACATGCATAACGCGTTGGAAAAATTAACGATTCGGGTGCGAGTTTTTATGATGAAGGCGTCTTTCCAGCACTGCGTTACACCGGTACAGACCCGGTAGTCTTGACTTAAATCAAGGCAATCTTGAGGACGTTGTTTTAGGATGAACGTACTAAGTGGAGTTTGAATATGTCAATTGCTTTTAATTCAGAAGTTCACTACAAAAATATACTGGAACACTGTGATTTTGAAGTCGATAAACCTCTCATTACTCCTTTGGCTGCTGTGGGGCACACCCAGATCAAACGCGTATCCCTGAAAGCCGGAACTGCTCTCAAATGTCACAAGACCGATGATCAGGTTCTGGTTTTATGGCTGCGTGGCAAAGCCCGGTTTACAGCCAACGATGACGCCTATGTCATGCATCCAGGCTCAATGCTGGAAATGCAAGCGGGCACACCTCATGGCGCTGAAGCCGAAACTGACTGCGTGTTTGTAGTTTTCAAGTTTAAGTCGCTATAATGAGAGCATGTTTGCTTTAACCGGACATACCGTTAAAAGTACCCTCAAGCGCCTTTTTCATTTTCGGTTGCTGAAAGAACAGCAGCTGGATGAGCTGGCCGCTATTTCCACCATTCAAAAATACCAGGCTGGCGAGTTAATCTTCTCCCAGGGGGAAGAGGCCACCGCCTTTTTTATAGTATTGGGTGGTAAAGTGCAGATTTACAAAATTTCCGGGGAGGGCAAGGAAATGATTCTGCACCTTTTTGGGCCGGGTGATATTTTTGCGGAAGTCCCTGTTTTTAGCGGTATTCCCAAATATCCCGCCAACAGTCTCTGTACGGAGGATACCGAGGTGCTGGTCATTCAGGGTCATGCCTTTCGGGCCCTGGTAAAGCAATATCCAGATCTGGCGCTGAGCTTACTGAGCGTTTTTGCCCAACGGCTTCATAAATTCAGTGAAATTATTGAAGATCTCTCACTCCGGACGGTGGATTCCCGCCTGGCCAAATACTTGTTGTCGGTCAGTGAGAATTCTCCCGACAAAGCGATAATATATATTCATAAGAAAACACTGGCATCCATTTTGGGCACTATTCCTGAAACACTTTCCCGTACTTTCAAAAAATTGGCGGAAAAAGGCTTCATTAGGGTCGAGGAAAACCGGATTCATTTATTAGAGCGTGAACAATTGATGACACTGGCCAGCATCGACGCAAGCTTGACTTAAGTCAATGAGGCTCAGGGGTGGGATGGACTAGAGTAAACGTATCCCCTAAATTGAAAAGGAATCGCCCTATGACATTGAATGTGGCCCTGATTGCAGAATCGTTTGATCGCGCCAAAAAAGAAAATGGTGGGTTGCGAACATTAGGATTACGTTTTTACGAGCGTTTATTTGAGAAATATCCCAGTGTGCGACACCTCTTTACCGCTCCGCCTGAGGAGCAACACAAGAAGTTGATGGCTTCCGTGGGCGCCATTGTGGCATCTGTTACCAACCCTGAGGTTATGTTGCCTTACCTGCGAGCCATGGGCATACGGCATATCGCCTATAAAACGGAAAACGGCCATTATGGCGCTGTGGCAGAGAATCTAGTGGCTGTATTGGATGAGCATTTGTCCAAAGAAGGTGAATGGACTGATGAGATGAAAGCCAACTGGGAAGAAGCGCTGCAAATTATCTCTGAGGTCATGATTGATGCGGCCGCACACCCTGAACAATACGAAACAGAACTGACCGCCGCCGGGTATCAGGCCGATGGCTTTAAAAGCAACAATGCCAAGCCCTGGGAATTGGTTATCAGTTAAAAAGATCTTCGCTAGGGGCCCCTTCTGTTCCAAGAGATGGGGCTCTTTAGCTTTCGGACTAAGCAGTTCTGAATCGGCATACAAAAAAGCGGTTCAGCACAAGATTGGCGAACAAAAAAACGAAGCCAGCGGGTATACTGCCTCAAGCGGCAGAGACTTCCTTGATCAGGGTTTCCGTCATCAGCACGATCTGCTCATCCAAATCCAGTATGGCCTCGGCATTATGGAAGCCCATCTCATCAGGGCGTGAGGCGAAATGAAGGAATACTTCCTGTCTCAGTTTTACAAGCAGTGGTTCCAGGACATGGTTGTTGAGGGCTAAGTCAGGGGTCGTGGTCACTCGCAGGCCCACTTCATACCAGGTTTTTGCCAAAGCCTGATTAAACTGTAAAAGTGCGGCTTGCAGACTCTCGGGCCAATCTGAGATTTGCATGTGAGAGCGATAGTGGTTAACAGCCAATTGGGCCAAAAGTAAGGACTCCTGGGTATTTTGCCAATTTTCAAGTCGCGATCGCCAATATAAATGCTCAGCACGAGCCCTGCCAAACTCAAAAAGAATCATATCCGCGTTTCCATCCATCTTGTTAAAACCGTTATTAATACGTTCCCGCAGGATATCCATGGCTTCCACCGAGGGTGAAACAGACAGCATGGCCAGGCTCAAAGTCCCCAAGTGCTTCATGTTGGCGGCAAAGGCCTCTTTCATTTCCTGAATGGCTGGTTTGGCCCACAATTGATCGAAAATGCCCCACATGGCAACCAGACCCAGTAGGGTCCCAATGACCCGATCGCGTCCTATGGTGAGATCGGTTGGAATTGCGGTGCTTTGAAACATAATAAGGTAAAAGGCAAGGGCCATTTGCAGTCCGAAGTATGACAATCGGGGACTGGCCGTGGTCACCCAGGCGGATAGGGCGGTTATGATCCCAAAAAACAGAGTGAATCCTAAAATGGAATCCAGGTGAGGCAAAATATAAATTTGGGAACCGATCCCCAGAATTAAGCCGCCCAAAATGGCCCCACCCATTCTCAAAATCTGTTTTTGTCGTGAGGAGCCTACGGTAGAAAGTGCTGTAATCACACAGGTCGCCAAGCTGTTACCGAGTCCGGGCCAATCGACAGCGGAATAGAACACATAACAGGCCAATCCGGCCAGCGTGCCCTTCACCGCGAAATGCAGATACTCCACGCTCACAAAGGCATCTGCTAGAAATAATTGTCGCCAAGACCATTGTGTGGGCTCTGTCTTTTTTTCATCAAGGCTGGTCTCATTCAACAACTGGGGCAGACGCTCAAACTGGCGCTCTAGATCCGACAACAGCGGCAATGCCCGTGAAAGATTTTCCGAAAAAGACCCGATCTTTTGTACGGGTATGTTTTCGCTGATATTGGCGAGTCGCAGGGATCGACAGGCATTCTGCAAAGCAAGCAGGCGACTTTTATCCACCTCCGTTAAGGGTTTTCTGGGGATACCCAGGTTTGAAGCCGTATCCACCAAGCGCTCTACAGCGGAAATATAACTTCCCCATCGGGCTTTACGCAGGCCCAAAGAATCCTCGATGCTGGAACGGGCCAAAAACCATTTTAACTGGCGGGCTCCCAGTCTTGCCATCTGCTTAATCCGCTCCAATTTGGGACTGTCGGTAGTAACCTGTTCATTCACATAAGCCTGAAACAGGGCTTGCATGGCATCTAGGCGATAGTTAACCCCTTTCCGAATCTCCTCTGTCGTATTCTGCCGGGGGCAAAAGATAAGCTCAACGGTCATTGCGACGCACACGGCCAATATAACGCCAAAGACCGACCAAAGCGTGCTATCCACCTGGGCATTAACCGAAAAAGGCGGCTCCCAAACGGGGAGGGTTGTCACCACAATAAAGCAGAAGCCAAAAGCAGCGCTAAAACTTTTAACAGTGCGGATGATAAAAAACATCAGCGCCAAACTCAGCGCGATAAAAACAAAGTGAGGCAGCGGTTCGTTCAAAGACAGAGTCACCCCCAGCAGGGTATACACAAGCCCGGCAATAAAAGCCAGGATGGTCTGCAAACCGCTTTTCAGAGTATTGGCAGGATTCTCTCTGGAAATTAATAACCCGAAAAAAATGCCAATGGCCCCATTTGGACTGCGCAAAGTCATGATCACCAGCATGGTCAGAGTGGCGGAAAGCACCATGCGAGCCACGGTGTGAAAACGGTTGGGATACGGTTTCAGCTCATCTTTTAAAAAGTCAAACAGCCAGGGCTGATTGGCCGGAATATTACAGACTTGTAAAGGCTTCGTCACGGTCATGATCAAATCCTGTAATTAGTTAAGGCTGTTAGCACTCATTGTTTCTCACTGTATAACCACCATGGCGGAAGCCCCAATTCGAAAATGCTCACTTTCCGGATTCAGAACGCGAACCCTGACCGGAAAGCGACTGGCCAAACGAACCCAGTTGAGCGTCCGACGAACATCAGGCAAGTCGCCATCCAGGTTACCAATCAGATTACTATCTGGCAGTACACCATAGCCAACACTCTCCACAACGCCTTCATAGCGCACGCTTGGCTCAGACATCAGGTACACATCGGCTTTGGTGCCAGGACGGGTGTAATTGACTTGAGATTCTCTGAAATTGGCGATGACCCACCATTTCCGGGTGTCGATCAGTGTGAATACCTTTTGCCCGGCATGCGCATACTCTCCCTCCGACACCATCAAATTGGTGACTCTGGCGTCAAAAGGGGCATAAATACGACAACGGGACAAATTATAGGCTGCTGTATCAATTTCGGCGATTTTCTTTTGCCTCTGCGCCACCAGCGGATCCAAAATGTCAATTTTGTAAACGGATTCATCCAGACGGGCTTGACTCTGGATTAATTGAGCATTGGTTTCTCGCTGTCTGGCCCGGGCGGCACTCAGTTGAGCCTGTTGAAATGCCAGTTGCGATCGGGCCTGTAAAACCGCTTCTGCTTTATTTCGAACATCGGTCTGAGCCAATTGAACCTGATCCACAGTGACAAATTGCTTTTTGAGCAAGGCCTCCAGCCGTTTCAGGTTAGCGGTGACATACACATAATCGGCTTCGGCGCGAACCAAACCCGCCCTGGCGTTTTCAACCCCGGCAATGGCGGCGCTGATGCCAGCCCCACTGTTTTCCAGTGATGCCTCTGAGACCCTGATTTGAGCATCCGCGGATCGAACCGAGTTTTGCTGTGAAATGATTTTCCGCTTTAAGTCCCGAATTTCGCCTTCCAGCGTATCACGTTGAGATTTGGCGGCTTGCCAGGCATACAGGAACGGCGCGCGATCGATTTCAAAAAGCAGGGTGCCTTTTTTGACCCATTGATTGTCTTTCACGTAAATATGGGTAATGGGGCCGCTGACTTCCGGGGCAATGCCGATCAGGTTGGCGAACACCTCTGCGTCATCCGTACGGGGGTGGGTGATGATTCGCCAATACACCGCAGCGCCGGTAAGCAGCGTTGAACCAATGATCAGGCCACCTAAAAGCCGACCGACTCTTTTTTTATTGAAACTGAAAACCATGACGCACCTATATTCTTCAAATCAAGGGAAAAAAACCAGCCAAAGGATAAAAGAGAACAACGCGGTCATACAGGGGTAAATAATGACCAGGGGGCCCATCTCCTGATCCAGCCGCAGACGTCTGAGGAAATACCGAATCACAAATGTGATCAGCAGTCCGCCCAGCATGCAAAAAAACCATACCGGGAAAAAAGAACCGAAAATATCAATAGAAGGACTTCTTTGACACCCCGACATCGCAAGACAAATGCCGACCAACAGCAAAACTGCGGACAGAGACCTCGGTTCAAACAATGACTTCATGAACGGTACTCCAAGTAGTATGAAAGGGTAGGGTGATTCTATTGGTACCAGGGACATCATGGCGGATTAACAAGCGGAGGATTCCCAATATGAACCAGATCGCCGGTTTGAAAAGCCAGCTCGGCCATCGCCACCAGTATGTTGATACGCGCTTCCACAAAGGTATTTCGGGCAATGGCCAGGTTTTTTTGGGCGTTGGTCACATCAATGACATTACGCAGCCCGTACTGATAGGACTCCGTGGCCGCCTCATAGGATTTTTGAGAGGCCAATAGCAATCTTTCAGAGGCTGCCAACTGCTTTTTTGCCGTTTCCAGATTGACGTAGGCCTGCCACACCTGAAACTCAATCTGATCTTTGGCTTCTTGCTGCTCTGAGAGCGCTGCTTCGTATCGGGCTTTGGCCAGACGTAATTCATTACGACGACGCCCGCCATCAAATAAAACCCAGTTAAAATTTGCCTGCCATTGATAAACGGGAATCTGCCCAAAGGCGTAGGGACTATGCTCCTGGTTGGCATACGCGGCCAACCGACCGTAATTGGCCGAAATAGTCAGCTTGGGAAAGTATGCTGCGCGCTTGCTCTTTATGTCTGCTTGGGCCGCGCTGATACGTTGAATTTTGGCCAGGAAATCCGGACGGAACCGTAATGCTTCCTCGATGGTCGCTGTTGCGTCTGGCGTTAGAAAGTTAAAGCCTGTGGTTTGGTTTAAGCTTTCCAGGGACAGCTTTTTCTGGGGAGATTCTCGCAATAGAGAGGCCAGTTCACCCCGGGCAATATCCTCCTCGCCCTGGATGGCGACCAGTTCATACTCGGCTTTGGCGGAGGCCGCCTGTGCGTCCAGCTTATCGGGTAGGGTGGCCAAGCCCTGCTCCAGTCGTTCTTCCACAGAATCCTGCACGGTTCTGGCGTTTGCCAGGGTTACCTCAGCGGCTTCCTTTCGACTCATAGCCAACATAACCTTATAGTAGGCGCTCACCATGCTGTAAATCACTTGACGATGGACATCATTAAAATTCAGATTGGCCGCCAGCAGGCTGGCCTTTTGTTCGTCAATTTTGCCACGCCGTTCCCCAAAGTCTAGAACCGTATAGCTTAAGGAAATGGCTGGCCTGAATAAAAACAGGTTCTGGGTATAGAAGGTCTCAAAAAATAGGGCCGAGCTGTTATTTTCCAGTATGGCCACAGCCGCCAGGGTTGGAAACAACTCACTTTGGGCAATCCCCAGCTTTGCGGCCAACTGTTTGGCTTTTTCCCAGGCTAGCCGTGTTTTGGGGTTGCGTTCTTCTGCCAAACTAATCAATTCAGGCAGCGTATAGCGCTTATCGGTTGATAACGCGTCTGCCCACTCATTTTTGTGAGTCTCTTGAGACTGGTACAGAATCGAGGCCTCAATATCCCAGGGTTTTCCTGGCGTCTTCGGGGCTTGCTGGGCATAAACGGGTAACGGCCACACAAAAATGAAACAGGAAACAATCAGGCAAAAGCGATGTAACGGGGTAAGGCGTGACATTGAATACTCATTCGTTCAGAGAGCGAGGGGGGATAAGGCTTATTGTCTATAAACCTTTCTGATTGCGCCAATTACTTTTGTTTATGCCTGTGATAACCTTTAGTTATCATAAAAAGACTTTACAATCCGATCTTGATCATCGCTAGCGAGATAGAAAATGGAAATTCATGAAATAAAAGCTTTTGTACTACTGGCGGAATATTTACATTTTGGACGCACCGCAAAACTGTTGAATATCACCCAACCCGCTTTGAGCAAGCAAATCAATAAACTGGAATCGTTTTTGGGAAATACCCTGTTTGAACGGGATCGAAAATCCACTCAGCTCACCGCATTTGGACGACAGTTTTTGAAAGAAGCGCAAGGTTTTATGGCCCAGTACGAGAACCTCTGTATCCTGGGTCAAAAAATCTCCAGCGGCGAACAAGGGCTGCTGCGCATCGGTTTTAGCCATTATGCCCTGGAAATGATCCCGCTTCTCATTGTTAAATTCAGACAGGATCGACCCGGCATTGAATTGGTACTCAAGGATCTATCCACCCATGAGCAGCTTGAAGCCCTGCGAAACGGGCAGCTGGATATCGGGTTTGTTAAATTGTCGACCAAAACTGAATTCGAGACGCTTCCCCTGGTTCGTGAACAGCTAACACTGATTACTCCGCATCATCCCGATTTCAACAGATTAACCCACCTGGAAGATTGCTCGGAGATTCCCTTTGTCATTATCTCGAAAGAGCGCTCCCCCGTGCTGCATAACCAGATTTTAGGACTCTGTGCCAACTATGGATTTTACCCTCGAATTGTTCAGGAGGTGGCGGAAGTGACGAGTGTGCTTGCGCTGGTGAAAGCGGGCTTGGGCGTCTCCATACTCCCACCGTCCTTTTGTCCGGACACTGCCGACATTAATCTTTATCCACAAACGGACAGGGAGGCCCGCTGGTCTGTGTTCGCCGCCTGGAAAAAAGACGATAAAAATCCTGCCCTGGCAGCATTTTTAGCCCTTTTGAAACAGGAAATGAAAGATCGGGCCTGAGTTTGACTGCATTTCATCGTTGGCCTGCTCCCCGAATATCGAGCTAAAGATACTGAGAAAATGGCGGGAGAATCAATGAACGCCTTTTAAATTTTCAATGCCCGCTTTAAGTTCGCATACTCAAAAGCACTTTCCAGGCACTGAAGATCAACCGACCGAACGGCAAAGTCCTGGGTTCCCGTTGATCCGGATGGGTTATCCCTGGGTGGAGCGGATAGAAATGTGATTGAATTTGATCTTTTTTATAACGGGAGACTGGCCACCCGAGGCGCAACGACAGATATTTTACAAAACGACTGTTTTATCACTGGGTATCAGGATCCAAACCTGGATCCCGGCTGATTCTCCTGGTAACAGCACCAACGCCATGCCAGCGCAACCAATGCCTGAATGAAACCCATCCTGCCACCTTGTGTGCAATGCCACAGGCACTAAAGGAATGGGCCTGAGGCACTAGTCCATAAGCGAGGTGTCTGGCTCAAGGACAATACTCACCTTGCCCCGTAATCCGATGCAAATGGTATCGATTCAGCGTATTCTGATTGAATGCTGACCGAAGGAGACCGCTTCCAATGCCCGGCCTGAAATCCGAAAAGCCGACCGCAACAAACAATCCGGAGCATCGCCTGGAATATTTTCGGGCTTTAGCCCGCAGACCGGTTGCGGCGGTACTGGAGAACCTGCAAAGCACTTCCTCAGGCCTAACGGAAACCGAGGCCGAAGCGCGTCTTTCTGAGTACGGACTGAATGAGATCACTCGAAAGAAACGCCGTCCCGGGTTGATCCGCTTGATGATACTGTTCAATAGCCCCTTTAATTACCTGCTGATGGTTCTTGGGTTTCTCTCTTACGTCAGCGGTAATCGATCGTCCGCCATTATGATTGCCATCATGGTATTGCTGAGCGTGCTCTTGCGCTTTATTCAGGAATCCCGCTCCAGTCGAGCGGCGGAAGAACTTCAAGCGCTTGTCACCAGCCGGGTCAGTGTCCGCAGGCGTCAGACTGAACAGGATCTGCAGGGCCACCTGCAGGAAATCCCCCTGAAAAATCTGGTTCCGGGCGATATCATGACCCTGGGCCCGGGGGATCTCATCCCTGCCGATGTCCGGTTGATTGAAGTTCGGGACTTGCACATCAACCAGTCCGCTCTGAGCGGGGAATCCTTTCCGGTGGAGAAGAAAGCGGAACCGGATGACGACACCAGCGGCAACCTGATTGATCTGGACAACCTCTGCTTTATGGGCACCAGTGTGGTCAGCGGAATGGCTGTGGCCGTGGCGCTGGCAACCGGGGATCAGACCTACTTTGGCAATCTGGCCGCAAAAATCGTGGAAGATGAGCCGCCCACAAGCTTTGATCAGGGGATTAACAAGCTGAGCTGGCTGTTGATTCGCTTTATTACAGCGATGGTTCTGGTGATTTTTCTGGTCAACGGCCTGACCAAGCACGACTGGCTAACCGCGTTACTCTTTGCCCTGGCCGTTGGCGTGGGACTGACCCCCGAGATGCTTCCCATGATCATCATCACCAACCTGTCCCGAGGAGCCATCGCTCTGTCGAAGAAGAAAGTGATCGTCAAGCGTTTGGCCGCCATCCAGAATCTGGGCGCCATTGACGTGCTATGCACCGACAAGACCGGTACCCTGACCCAGAACAAGGTCATTCTCTACCGACACCTGAATCTGCATGGCGAAGAAAGTATCGAGGTTCTCAAAGCGGCCTACCTCAACAGTTATTTTGAATCAGGCCTGAAAAATCTTTTGGATGAGGCCATCATGGCCCATGCCGAGCAAGATGACGCACTGAACATTGAAAGCGATTACGCCAAGGTGGATGAGATTCCCTTTGACTTTGAACGCCGTCGTCTTTCTGTGGTCATTGCCAGGGAAGCCATACACACGCTGATCTGCAAGGGGGCTATTGAGGAAATGCTGAGCGTGTGCGCCCGCATTCACGATAAGGGGCGGGAATATCCTATCACCCCGGCCATTCGGGAGCAGATTCACAAGGATACGCAAAAACTGAGTGAAGAAGGGTTTCGGACGATTGCCGTGGCCTGCAAGGACATGGATGGGCGACAAAATACCTACACGGTTGAAGATGAGCGGGATTTGACCCTGCTGGGGTACATTGCCTTTCTGGATCCACCCAAGGAAAGCACCGCGCAGGCCATTCAGGAATTAAGCCAGCTGGGCGTGGCGCTTAAAATCCTGACCGGTGACAATGAGCTGGTCACCCGCAAAATCTGCACCGTGGTAGGTTTGCCCATTCGAGGCATTCTGCTGGGGCGGGACATCGAATCGCTGAGTCCTGAGCAACTGGCGGAGAAAGCGGAACAAACCACCATTTTTGCCAAGCTGACCCCGGAACACAAAGAACAGGTGATTCAGGCAATTCAACGAAAAAACCATGTGGTGGGCTTTCTGGGAGACGGTATTAACGACTCCCCCGCGTTGCACCGGGCAGATGTGGGTATTTCCGTGGCCAACGCGGTGGACATCGCCAGGGAATCAGCCGATATGATTCTGCTGGAGCAAAGCCTGTTGGTT
The DNA here is from genome assembly GCA_027448865.1 of Vampirovibrio sp. GTDB lineage: Bacteria > Cyanobacteriota > Vampirovibrionia > Vampirovibrionales > Vampirovibrionaceae > Vampirovibrio. Next base: position 36,328 of record DAIDMR010000069.1, on the reverse strand, counting down.
CTGAATGACGGGGTGATTGAAGGGCGCAAGGTATTTGGCAACATCATCAAATACATTCGCATGACCACCAGCTCCAATTTCGGCAATGTCTTCAGCATGATGGGTGCCAGCTTTCTGTTGCCGTTTTTACCCATGATGCCCATCCAGATCCTGGCCCAGAACCTGTTGTACGACATCTCGCAAACAGCCATCCCCTTTGATCGGGTGGATGAAGCGTTTCTGGCCAAGCCCCATCGCTGGGAGGTTCCCAACGTGGAGCGATTCATGCTGACCTTCGGCCCGGTGAGTTCTATTTTTGATTACATCCTGTTTGCCGTGATGTGGTTTGTTTTTCAGGCCAATACGGTAGACCGGCAGGCCCTGTTCCATACCGGTTGGTTTATTGAGGGATTGTTGTCGCAAGTGCTGATCGTACATTTCATCCGCACCGCCAGAATTCCATTCCTGCAAAGCTGGGCCGCCCCGCAGCTGCTGGTAATGACTGGGCTCATCATCGGTATCGGCATTTATCTGCCACATTCTCCGCTGGCCCCGTTTTTCGGGTTCGTAACGCTGCCGGGCCATTATTTTGCATGGCTGATGGGTATTCTGGCCGCCTACTTCATCCTGATCCAGATGGTCAAGCGCTGGTTCATCGGGAAGTTCGGCTATGACTGAAGGGGAAGGACGGAAACGTCGGTTTCCGGCGTGGCTCAGGGGCTTATTTCAGAAAATCAATGCGGATGATTGCCAGGGGCTTGCCGCCGAGGTGGCCTTTAACATGATTCAATCCCTCATCCCCGCCACGTTTTTCCTGATAGCCCTGTTCGGCCTGTTGGGGCAAACCAGTGTTTTTTACGCGCTGTGCGTGGATTTCATCCATGAACTGGCCCCGGCGCACACCGGCAGTCTGTTGATTAATCTCCTTGATGCTACCATTGGGGGTAGCACAACCGGACTGACGCTGGCGGGCATGCTGATGACGCTGTGGTCGGCTTCCGGGAGTGGCGGTGTTATTGTTAAGGGGTTGAGACGTGCCTACGGGATTCCGGAAAAAGACTTTCCCTTCTGGTACACGCCGATTGTATCCATTGTGCTGGTATTATTTATGGGCGTGATGCTGGTCGTGGCGATTTATCTCATTCTGTTTGGCGATGCTCTGATTTCATGGCTGCATGGGCGCTTTCACTTGCTTTTCAGCGTGGTGGCCCTGTTACGTATCAGCCGCTGGCTGGTGTTGGGCTGCGGCATTACCGCAATCACCACTTTGACATACGCCCTGATTTTGCGCCCGAAAACAGGAAGATTACGCTGGCGGGTCAGCTTACCCGGCGCCATTTTTTTTCTGATCGCCTGGGTCAGCGTTTCAGAGCTGTTCAGTCTGTACGTCAACCACATGCACCAGTTTAACCCGGTTTACGGAGCCCTGGGCGCACTGATTATCCTGGTGACCTGGCTCTATTATTCAGCGCTGATTTTCTTTGTGGGGGCTGAAATTACCGCTCTGAGGGCAGAGTCTGCGGATAAAGTCCGATTTTAGGAAATTGTGAAAATCGGGTTAAAGTTTTTGGCAAACAGAACGATGATCCAGAAAGAGTGTTTAAAATAGTTATATCCGCTATAGGCAAAACGCGTTGATTGAATGTTGAATCGTGTAACCGTAAGTAACTTGAAAAGCCGATTGGTGTTGGCCCATGTTTAAAACAGGTAAAGCTGGTAAAGCAGGATTTCAGTTCGCGCAGTGGCTCAAGGCCGCCGGTCGTTCTCCCGGGAAGAAAAAGGGATACGGGCTGGCCATGTTGTTGGCGTTTTTAGGAACCACCATGGCCATTGGCGCCTCTTTGCAATTAATGAGCGGCCCTTTGTCAGCCATTGTTATGGGCAGCGCCAGCCAGAACCGCCTGGCGGCAGAGGAACTGGCCAAAAGCGGGATGAGGGCGGTGACCGCTCGGCTTCAGACCTCATACAATACCGGGCAAACCATTGCCGCGGGCGCTTCTTTCAACTCCACTAATGATCCGGCCTATGTCCTCATGCCCCAGAGCCCCGACAGTCTGGCTGGGGCTACCCGCTCGGTTGGCTCTTACACCAGCCGGGTCAGTTATGTGAATGGTAACACCGTGCTGGTTGTGGTAACGGCCACGGTGGGGAGCAGCCAGTCCAGCGTCAGCCAGTTATTGACCCTGACGCGCGACATTTACCCAATGGCATTCAACAACATTGCAGGGGCCACCGCCGCTTATGGCATGCGCCGACTGACCAGCGACGCCGCCATTACCCGGGCCATTCGGGTGCGGCGCGGCAGTGACAACGCCGAAACAGATATCGGGTTTTTACCCAATGGCGATTTGGACATGCCCGCCTTGATGACTTTCCTGAATGATAACCTGACCACCTACCCCAAACCGCTGGATCGGGTGACTGGCGCATTTCGGGCTTATAGTTTAAGGAAAATCAACACCGCCTACACGGGCAACGCCATTATCGTCAGGCGCAGTAGCGATGACACGACCACCAACATCGGCTTTTTGCCCAATGGGGATTTGGACACGCCCTCCTTGCTCAGCTTTTGCAAGACGGATAGTTGTTTTGTAACCACCTGGTATGACCAGAGCGGCAATGGCCGAAATGCCACCCAGTCCACACTGACCGCGCAACCCCGTATTGTGAATGCCGGGGCCCTGGAGATGATCAATGGCCGGGTGGCCCTTCGATTTGATGGTGTGGATGACGCCATTGCTGGAGCCACCAACAATTTAGCCAACAGTTCCTTCAATCTTGTGGTCGCTCAGGTGGACGCCGGGGCAAGCATTACCTTGCAGTCCAAAGCAACCAGCGGTTCGTCGGGGACTGGTGGTCAAAAGTATCTGCTCAGTCCCCCCCAAGGGGGAGCAGTCAACGCCGGTTCGGGGATCTCGCTGGGGGAAAATGGGGTGGGTGTCTATGAGCATGGGAACTCTTACATGCCATGCCTTGCCAACGCCAGCATCAGCCCCAATAACAACGATGGTCTTATAGTATCGTACAACTACATCAACAAGCAGCCTTTTCTCTTTGTCAATAGTAAACTGGTCGACGTGGGATTTACATCGTTACGAGGGGATTTATTTACCCCCGTATTCATCGGCGGCCCGCCGACTGTCCATGCGCCCTACGGCTATTTTAAAGGGGCTGTGGGGGAATGGATTCAATACCCGACTGATTTAACCACCGCCGAACGGCAAATTCTGGAGAACGACGATGCTCGCTATTACCAGCTCACTCTGGAGGACCCGGGCTATACCCCGCCGCTGGTAACCGTACCCAGTGCCACCGCCGCTTACGGCTTACGCAGATTAATTACGGACAATACCGGGACAACTGATGATGATAAAGCTATTCAGGTGCGTCGCAGCAGTGATAACAGCACCCAGATTATTGGTTTTGATTCCAAAGGAAATCTGGATCTCGCAAACTTGTTCAAGTTTTGCGGCATCAGCAGTTGTTTTGTCTCCATCTGGTATGACCAAAGCGGGAATAACCGGCACCTGACCCAGCCCACCGCAGCCAATCAGCCTCGCATTACGAATGCCGGGGTTTTGGATACCATTAATGGGCGACCTGCCATGCGTAACATAGGCAGTCGGATTTTGCTGGGGTCGGGTACAAATCTCATGGCGGGAACCGGTGGGTGGTGGTATTCCACTATACTGGCCGACTATGGCAGTGTTGATACTGCGAACTTCCTGGATCGTAATCCCGCTGGCAATAGCAATCCAATTGTGGGTTTAATAAAGTCTTCCGGGAAATTTGCGCTTGTGACACGCCGGAATGATGGAACCAATCAAACTGTGCGGACAGGTTCTTATACCATTCCCAGTGATGGTACGGGTCAACTGGTTTCCTTTCAACGAAACCGGGGGATCGACTATAGCTTGTTTGTCAATGGCCTTGTGGATGCTTCCACACCGGACACCGATACGGATATTACCCCACAGGGAGTGGCTGTTCTGGGGCATAACGAGATTGGTTTTTATCCCGGTGCCAGTGCGGCCATGTCAGAACTGATTATTTATAACACCAGCGTTACCACCGCCACACGAAATCGTCTGGAAGGCAATCAAATGGCCTATTACAACATCAACGACAAGGTTCCGGACACCGGTTTTGTGACCACATGGTACGACCAAAGCGGCAATGGCTTCAATTTCAGGCAAGGCGTTCGGGAATTACAGCCGGTGATTCGGCTGGATAGAAAAACGGGTCGCCCCGCCATTCAGTTTAACGGTTTAAACAACTGCATGAACACTGCCGGCACCCTCAACTTTACCGGCACCAATGCCAGAGCGCTGGTGGTGGCCAGCATGGACGGTTCTACGGGTACTGCTGGCAGGCTGTTTGGTGGCAACAAAAGTTCGGACGTCTATGATTACGCCACGCCGGAATCGGCTTCCTTTCTGCGCCGTTACGGCAGTACCAACCAGTTGTTTAGTTACCGGAATAACGCCACGCTGGGCATATCCCCGGCCTTTACCCTGAACCAGCCCTTTCAGGCCACGTCCGTTTTTAACGGCAGTTTCCATGAAATTCGCGTCAATGGAGTCTATGGCACCTCTGTGGCCAGCAGCGGTGCCTTCGGCATCAACCGGCTCTGGCTGGGGGTGGCGCCCTTTCTCTTCCTCGGTGACCTCTGGGCCGGGGGGGTCAGCGAGGTCATTCTGTATCCCAACGCCATGAGCGGGACTCAACTGGCTATGCTGGAACAGGATCAGCGCAGTTACTACGGCACCCCCTGACACTTCAGGAAACTTCTCCATTAATCTCTACCAAGCTCTACCAAACCCTTTAACCGGAGTCGAGAGGACAAGCAACCCATGGACATCGAGACACCACTGAAGCAGGCCAGGCCATCCCAAAGGGCCGCCAAGGGTCTTTCCCTGCTGGAAGTGCTGTTGATGATCACCATGCTGTCGGCCACCATTCTGCCTTGTGCCCTCATGCTGACCCGAACCGGCCAAAACGCCCGCGACGTGTACTTGCAGTCTACCCGCAGCATTTTGCTGAATAGCCTGCAGGATGAAATGAACGTGGATCGGAATAATTTTGTCCCCGTATACAACCTTGCCGCCATGAATACCGACACCACCGAATCCGGGCAGGTCATTCCCTGGCGCTCCGTGGTGGATACCACCAATGCCGGGGCCTCGGACAGCTTCCAGAAAACGGTGTTTTACTACCTGTACAACACCGCTGCCGATGCGGCTAACGCCCCCCGCTACAGCACCAAGGTCATTCAGACCCGCAACACTCTGCGGGTTCGCTTTGACACCCCGCAGGCAGGCTACATGGACTCCTCCGGGCAGTGGTGGAATCCATGGGTTCTCTACAATGGGGCTGCCATGGTACCCGGCATTAATAACGCCAGCAGCTTGTATACCAATTATCCAACCCAGCCCATCACTAACCTGCCCTCTCACCGGGATGCCGATATTTATCGGGGTGGCTGGTGGGTAAACAGCACGGGCTCCATCACCTATACTGCTCCCGTATCCACAGGTTTATATACGGTCAAGCTCTATTTTGTTGAAAACAACGCGGCGGTACTTCGGCTTATGGACATCTTCCTGGAAGGGAAGTTAATGAATCCGGGTAATCCATATTTTGCCCCCCAATATTGTGGCAACCAAACTTTTTGCGCCAATGTGCAAATGTTTGACGTGGTGGTCACCGATGGCAATCTGGACATCACGATAGCTCCCAACAGTAACACGACCAATGACGATCCCTACATTCAGGCGCTTTCCATTAAGAAAAGGACTTAACCCCATGGCCTGCTTTCAGCGTTTGACGGTTCAAAAAAGACAGCCGGGCTTAACCCTGGTGGAAATGCTGATTGCCATGGCCCTGATGGGCTTTGTATTGCTCTCCATGGGGAACTTGCTCTTTGGGGCCAATCTTCGTTCCGTCTCCCTTAACGACCGGTTCAAGCTGGCCAGCGAAGTACACAGCCTGATCGATGACATCCGGGAGGATTTGCACCGAGGGGCCTACATCAGTCCCAATTCCTTCCGGAACCGGTTGGAATACACCACCTATGATCCCAGCACCGGCGATGCGGTTAAAAAAGTGTACGGCATCTGTTATTACAGCAGCGTGCAAGCGGCCAGTACCGATACCACCTGTCCCTTACAGCAGTCCGGAGGGACGTTTCCCTATCTCAAACGTTCCGACGATGGCGGGGCCACCTGGGGCTCCCCTTACCGCATTTCCGGCTTTAACAAGTACCGGTTGGTCAATGCCAGCGGGCCCCGGTTTTTGTTTGCCCATTCTGCCAACAATTGTATTGATTACTTGGATAACAACGCCAACGGGGTGCTGGGTAGCGGTGACACCACCCAGACTCAGGTGAATTGTGGTACCGCTGCAAATTCATGGTTCGGGGTAACCGCCAATTCCTTAAATCCCACCTATTCCAGTAAGGTTGTATTGAATAACTTTAACTTCACCACCGGCACCGGTAGACCCGAAACGATGCGTACCCTGCCCCAGTATATTTTTATTGCCGTGGCCCCGGGCCCGGTGCGCAGTAATCTGGCGGCGGTGGCCCCGGGGGTGAAAGACACCCAGTTGGTGCAGTCTTTTTCGTTTGACAGCACGGTCAATAACATGTGGCCCGCTGGCTTTAACACTGTGGATTTGGCCTGGGATTCCGCCCATGATCGGTTGATCATCGGCAGTGACTCGCATTCCATTCTTTACACCACCGAGCGCAACGGGGTATTTATCAATCAGCCTTACGCCCTAAATGACGGAAAATATCCCGCCAGAGGGGTGGCCATTGAAGATGACGGCAACACACTTCACGCCATTAGTAATACCACCAGCGAACGCTATCATCGCTATAACCTGAACAGTATCAGTCCCCTGACCGAAGTGGCGGGCGGCGCTGCCGCCACCTTTGTAACGGCCCAGTCCAGCAGGCTTTTTATGGCTTTTAATCCCAACAACCGACGACTTTACATTACACGGGTGGATAATGACGGGTTTTTCAAAATCGTGGAGTTGAACGGCCCGGACTCCACCGCGCCCCAGACCGAAACTGGTAACAAGTGGCAATTACCCAGCGCCATCGCTACCGCTTCGCAAATAGGCGGCTTTGAAATTGAGCCGACCACCGGTGATTTTCTAATTGTGCGCAATCAGGTGTATGCATCCGGTGGTAATAATTACCTGGATCTGTACCGGATTCCTCGCACTGGCAGCTATAGCTTGGCCATGACCCCGTATCTCTCCATTAACCTCACCGATTTGGGCAGTACGGCTACCGGAACCGCCGGCCAGTTTGGGCTGACCTATGATCCGGTGCTTCATCGCTTGTTTTTGGCCGACAATGTGAGTAAAAGAATTTATGAAGTGGCCCCGGTCGAATTGATTACCCCAAGAAGTTAGATCTCTGTAAGGCCCTGCACTATTATCGCCAGCCCCCTCCCAATGCTCGATACAGATCGACTTTGGAGCCGATTAAATTCATTTTCAACTCCACCAATTCCTTTTCAGCATTGAGTTTTTCTTCTTGTGTCAGCAGCACTTCCACATAATCGGCCTTGGCGTATTGAAATAAATTATTGGCAATGTCTACAGAAGTATCCAATAAGCGCACTTCTCTTTGTTTGGTCTCAAAACTTTGTTGTATGTTTCGGATGTTTAACATTTGATTCAGCACTTCTGTGTAGGCCTGCAAAAGGGTTTGCTCGTAGTTTAATACCACTTGCGTCTGATAAGAGTCTGCAATCGCGATTCTGGCGATGATGGCTTTCCTGTTGATGAGAGGCGCCGTCAAATCCCCCATTAAATTGTAAACCAGGGATTTGGGATTGAACAGCAAAGCGGAGCCAAACGCTGAAAAACCAGTTGTCGCGTTAATACTCAGGCTGGGGTATAAACTGGCCTGGACACTTTTTAGATCCAGTTTTGCCGCCTTGATGGCAAATTCCGCCTGACGAATATCAGGCCTGTTTTCTAAAAGTTGAGTGGGAACACCGACCTGTAATTCATCAACCTGCATGGCCATTAGTTTTTCGGAGTTTCTGGGGATGGGGGCGCTATCGTACATGCCCGACAAAAACTTCAGACGATTTTCTTTTTCCACGATTTTTTGGCTTATTTCAAACCGCTGGCTTTTAGTTTTCAACAACTGTGCTTCAAACCGATTCACCGCCAGGTTATTGGCTTTGGCATATTCTTTCAGCAACTTCATTTTAAGAAAGGCTTTTTCCTGAATTTGAATATTTTCATCCAATATTTTCAGGGAATTATCCAGAGCCATCAATTCATAATAACAGCGGGCGATTTCAGCGACCAATCGTGAGATAAGATAATTCCGGCCCTCGTATTGGGCCATGAGACGCATTCTGGCCGCGTCTTTTGCGTTTCTTAATTTTTTCCATATATCCAGTTCCCAAGTCATGTTCGGGCCTATATTCAAAGCCAGATTGCGGGAAGTTAAGTCGTTTCTGTCTATAATCTTGTCTAACACCCCATCCCGTGTATTTTTTGACACCGCATAGTTTTCAATCCCCATCCCCATGCCTACTTTGGGCAAGTACTCGGCTTGCTTCTCCTTGACCTCATTTCTGGCAATCTCAATATCTTGCAAAAAGATATTGAATTCCTGATTGTTTGACAGGGCTGTTTCGATCAGACGGATGAGGAAGGGATCTGAGAAAAATTCCCGCCAGCTGACATGAGCCGCATTCTCCAGCCCTTCACTCTCAAAGCCATCTGGGCTCTTGTATTCGTTGGACTGGCCATAGCTATACTTGTCAGGAACATTAAACTTGGGCTCTTTTTGTACCAGATTGAGGGGGTGAAACCAGGACCGTGCAAGCACAGGCTCTTGCGTGTTCAATACAAAGAGCGTTAGTGCCGATAAAAGGCTAATTATTTTTATGAACTTCATAGGGTTTTCCTGATTTTCTATGGTTCCGTGTTTTCGATGTTCAATCCGGTTTGTTGATTTGTCTGGAGGTTCTCAGTTTACGAATGAGTAACCTGAACATGAGCTTGAGCATTTTGAACTGTTTCTTGTTTCTGGTCTTTTTGCCAACGATTGCTTCTGTCAACGTTGTCTGAGTTTCATCCTGCAACAGCTTTTTTCCGTCGACCAGGGTTGCAAACGCAAAATACAATCCGGGGATGATGACGATGCCAATCAGGGTCCCGGAAATCATACCGCCCATGGCAGAAGAGCCAAGCGTTCTGTTTCCCACCGCGCCCGCGCCGTGCGATAACACCAGCGGCAGGAGTCCGGCTATAAAGGCGAAGGAGGTCATCAGAATCGGTCTGAAACGCATTTTTGCCCCTTCAAGCGCAGCCTCCAGTATGGACAAGCCTTCATTGCGCTTTTGCACCGCAAACTCGACAATCAACACCGCGTTTTTACCCAAAAGCCCGATGAGCGTGATGATTGCGATCTGTGCGTAGACATCGTTTGCCAACCCCATGAGCTTGAGCATGAAGTAAGACCCAAAAATCCCGATGGGCAAGGACAATAGCACTGCCAGGGGTAAGACAAAGCTCTCGTACTGAGCCGCTAATACCAAATAAACAAATAGCACCACTATCAGGGAGATAACGGCAAACTCATTTCCCCGTTTGGCCTGATCGTATGAGAGATCCTCCCAGGCAATATCGTAGCCTCTGGGAAGGGTTTTCAGAGCCACGTCTTTTATGGCGTCAATGGCATCGCCCGAGGTGTAGTTATTACCTGGAAAGCCCCGAATGACGGCAGAGTTATACAGGTTATAGCGAGTAATCTCATTCGCTCCCTGTGTTTTTTCAGTGGTCATAAATGAACTGTATGGAACCATCTCGCCGTGATCGTTTTTAACAAAATAATTGTTCAGATCATCAAGATTCCTTCTGTACTCCGGAGCCGCCTGGGTAAACACTTTGAAAAAGCGACCAAACCGGATAAAGCCCTGCTCATAGGAACCGCTGATTAGAATATTCAAATTTTCCATGGCGTTATTAATGGATACGCCCTTTTGCATGGCCAATTGGTTATCTATTTTGATTTTATATTGAGGGTATGTGGCGTTGTAAAAAGTAAACAGACCTCGAATTTCTTTTCGCTTTTCCAGATTGCGCATGAAGTCCTGGGTCACTTTTTCAAGTTCTTGGTAATTGGTTTCACCCGATTTGTCGAGAAGACGCAAGGAAAACCCGCCAGAGGTGCCGAATCCGGGAATGGCAGGCGGTTCAAAAAATTCCACCTTGGCACCCAGGGCTTCGGACTTTTTCTCCAGCGCCTCAATGATGTCATGCACACTTTCTTTTCTCTCTTCCCAGTTTTTCAGATTGATAAGGCATGTGCCCGCATTAGAGCCCCTGCCTTCCGTCATAATCTCATAGCCCACCATTGAGGTGACGGACTCTACCCCCTCTACTTTTTCGGAAATTTTTTGTAACTGGTTCACGACCTGATTGGTGTATTCCAGGGTCGATCCCGGAGGCGTTTGCACGATTGCGTAGATGGTGCCTTGATCTTCGCTGGGTACAAAACCTGAGGAGACGATTTTGTTAAAAATAAAAATCCCGATGGCAAATAATACGATGACACCGAAGGTTATGACTCGCTTTGTGACAATTTTATCCAGGAGCCACATGTATCGTTGCGTCAATTGATCGAAAAGCACATTGAATTGATCGATCCCGCGTTTCAATAAATTCCTTGATTTTTTGTGGCTGGCTTTTTCGCCGTGGCTAGCGTGATTGCCGTGGCTGCCATGGTTTCTGAGAACCATCGCGCACAGTACAGGCGTCAGAGTGAGTGCCACTAAGCCCGAAATAATAATGGAACTGGCCATGGTAATGGAAAATTGCCTGTAAAATACACCCACAGGGCCACTCATAAACGCAATCGGACAGAATACGGAAATCATAACCAGGGTGATGGCAATAATGGCTCCCCCCAATTCCTTCATGGCTTTTTGGGTGGCTGCGTAGGGAGAAAGTGTGGGGTCTTCCTCCATTTTACTGTGGACGGCTTCTACCACAACTATGGCATCGTCCACCACAATCCCAATGGCCAGAACCACCGCAAACAGGGTAATCAGGTTGATGGACATTCCGAATAAGAGCAGCACAAAAAAGGCACCAATCAGTGAAATTGGTACCGCGATAATGGGAATGATGGTTGAGCGCCAATCCCCCAGGAATAAAAATACCACCAGGGTTACCAAAATAAACGCGTCTCGGATGGTATCCACTACCTGCTCAATCGAAGCGTCCAGAAATTTGGAAACATCATAACTGTACTTGACTTTGATGCCGTCTGGAAAATCTTTTTCAAGCTCTTTTATCTTTTCCTTAATATTTTTGATGACGGCTGCCCCATTGCTGTTGGGCGTTTGCTTTAGTATGAGCGAGGCGGACGGCTTGCCATCGAGCGTGTTATAGATGTCATAAAACTCGCTTCCCAGTTCAACCTCGGCGACATCCCTGAGCTTGACCATTTCTCCGAACTCGGAGCTTTTGATAATGATGTTCTCGTATTGTGTGGGCTCATTGTATCGACCCTCATAGTCAAGAACGTATTCAGTTGACTGGGCTTTTTTCCCGGAACTCTGACCCAACCTGCCGGGACGGGCAATAATACTTTGTTCGCTAACCGCCTTCACCACTTCTTCGGGAGAGATGCTGTACGCCCTCATTCTGTCCGGCTTTAACCATATTCTCATGGAGTAGGTTCTGGTGCCCAGCAAACTGGCGTTGGCCACCCCGTTTATCCGTTGAATCTCGGGAATCAGCTTGGTGTAGGCGTAATTAAAAAGGTATTTTTGATCGATATTTTTGGATTCAGAATATAAATCGATGTACATCAACATGGAGGGCTGGAGCGGTAATAGGATGACCCCCTCTCGTTGCACCAACTCGGGCAGGGAGGTCATGACCCTATCCACCCGTGTTTTAACATTGACCACGGCCTGGTTTGGATCGGTTCCGGGTTCAAAAACCAGTCTCAACGTTGCCTCGCCAGCACTGGTCGCGTCGGAGGCCATGTAGCGCATGCCTGGCACGCCGTTAATGGCCGCCTCCAGTGGAATTAACGTGGATTTTGTCAGGACATCTGCACTGGCGCCCGGGTAGGCAATAAAGACGTTGACGACTGTGGGCGCAATTTGTGGAAACTGTGAGATAGGCAGTTGTTGAATGGAAAGACAGCCCAAAAATACGATAAATATTGAGATGACCAGACCTAAAACCGGTCTTTTGAGTATATTCTGAAACATCGTGATATAAATCTCAGTTAATTGGCATACAATTCCAGGTTGTTGATTACAGCTTGGGGATCCATCATCCTGTATTTAATTTTGTCCCCTTTGTATATTTTGCTTTGTCTTTCCAGCAGGAACATTTCGTCCGGGTTAAGACCGGACTTGAGGATGAAGACGTTGGGCGCCTCTTCCGCTACTACAATTTCACGCTCGTGGAGAACGCCATTTTTATCGACCACCAGTACAAATTTTTTGTCTAAGATTTCGAATGTCGATTTCTGTGGAATAATGACAGCCTGTTTGATTAACTTTGGCCACAGGATAGTCCCGGTTTCTCCGTGACGCAAGAGTGTACGGGGATTCTTGAAACTTGCTCGAAATGCAATGTTTCCGGATGTATTGCTAAAATCGGACTCAATCGTTTCGATCGTTCCGGTTTCAGGGTACAGGTCGTTATTGGCCAGTTTCAATTGAACGGTCTGGGCAATATTGTTCCGTCTGCTTTTCATATAGTCCAGATAGCGAGCTTCAGGAACGTTAAAATACACCCACATTTTATGGTTATCACTCAATGTGGTCAGTAGGTCTCCCTCATCCAGCAAGCTGCCAATTCGGATGTCCCCGAACCTGCCAACCAGCCCACTAAAAGGGGCCCGGATTTCAGTAAAGCCCAGATGCGTCTGGGCCATCTCCAATTCCGCCGAGGCTTTGGCTAATTTGGCGGCAGACATTGCCGCTTCACTTTTGGAAATAATATCTTTTTCCACCAGTGCCTTGTTGTTCTTTAGTTCAATCTCAGCCAGATTCACTTCAGCCTGGGATTTTTCAACATCGGCTTTATAAATATTCGGCTTGATCTGAAAGAGCAGTTGCCCCTGGCGAACCAATTGTCCTTCGTCTACGAATTTTTTTTGCAAATAACCCTTTTCCAGCGAGCGAAGCTCAATGTGTTGAATGGCTCGAATTTGGCAAACATATTCGTCATTCAGCTTCATATCCTTTACCAGAGGCTTGCTCACCTGGTAGGTGTATTCTGGCTCCTTGCTTTCATGAGGCGCTTGGCAGCCCGTTAAAAACAGCGTGATTAAAGAGCAGTAAACAAAAATGGATTTCTTGATCAGGTTCATGCCAGTTGTTCCTTGTTTCGGTATTTAAATCAGGTTCGCAAGGTGAGCCTGCATCCTGTGAGATTTTTTGTGCAAATGCACTGGATTGCGTGAGTAAAAAAGAGCAAGCCCGTGGGTGGCGCCTTTGCATAGTGACCACTCTGTATCTTTAATTGATTGGTGCTAAATACCGAGAATTGAGGACTAACAAGAGCTGAGCTGATTGACCTGCATTCGCTTGAATTTGAGATTGTCACTTTCTGCGGCGTCCGTTTGTTCAATCGATTGCAGATTATCCATCATTTCCCGCAGGGTCGCTGTGCTGAGCCCGCCCAGGGAAAAGAAGAACATCAGAATTAAATTACCAGTCAGTAACGTCTTTTGGAGATGGTGTAACCGATCCAGCAAACGCCGCTTGTCATAGATTTGAAAGAAATCCACCCGAGCGACTTCATCGATATTTTTTTTTGCCTTGCGGATATCCCGCTTAATTGAGACCACTTTGTTCGGATCCTTGGCCTGTTCAGCGCGCTGCGTTTCAAGAAGCGCTTCCAATTCACTGATAAACGCTTCAATCTGCTGGTAATCCGCCATGCGCTCATTCCGAAATATATCGATTACTTTATCATCCGGCAGATTTTCAAACCGCTCGACTTGCATGACAATGGCTTCACCGCTCTCCTGCTCCACTTCGGCAGCAAGCCAGCGAACCGTCTCCACGCAGTCATCGTTATAGGGAAGAACATGAACACCCAGCTTGGGGGAAACGGCGCCCGACTTGCGTAATTTTCGCCAAATGCGGACCCTGGAGGCTGCCGTCAGATTGGAAGGCAATGAGTAGGAGAAAACGAGCCATTTCATCGTGAGAGTCCTTATGAGAGGCCTTACTTTTGCAGCACGTAAAATTCTGCGCAGAGCTGGGACACTGGTTAATGTAACAGGTGTAACATTTTTGCGCAACTGCTAAACATTCATTCTTGCATATTGGAAAATAAGCAATTAACAGGTGCCTTCGAACATAAACATTGTTACTGTCCGGTTTCTCACAACCCTCCGTTCGTTCGGAAGGCTGAGGGCTTACAACGCTGTGTGGATAACGGTCTTCAGGAGGGGCTGCTACTACAGGTAGCGCAGCCAGCTGTTGGGATGCCGTTTTTTCAGGGCGGCGTATTGCTGTATCAAAGGGTAAGACAGCAGCAGGCATACTGCGGCAATCAGCCATACCCACCCAATGTCCGGCACACTGAATTTTTCTCCGGCGGAAGGGGGCCACAGCCGGGCGGCGATGAACGCCGCGGTGTGCAGGAGATATAAGTGCAGCAGGTAGTAAAACATGGAAACTCTTCCAAACTGGAGCAGCACTTTCGTGACAGCGTTTCGGGGGCCTTCCAGCCAGCCCAGCGCCAGGCAGGTTCCACCCAGTGTCATCAGGGTGAATAAAAACGAGGGCGGGTATTTGGTCAGGTTGATAAAAGACATCAGGGTTTGCAGCGGCAGGCCCGCAACCGGGGTAAACAGACCGGCTTCTCCGTAGAGGTTGCCCGATCGGAGTATGACAAATCCCAATAGCAGGGCTGTCCCACCCCACAGTAGCCAACGCTTTCGTTGCTGGACGGTGATGACTTTATTAAACAACGGGCCCGTCAAAAAACCGGCACTCATAATACCAATCCAGGGTATCAGGGGATAGGACGTCCGTATTTTGAAAGTGTCGGTGATGGGAATCAGATTGCGCTCATGCAGGATGGAGCAGAGGACATGTTGCGGGGTGCCTTCCATGAAATGAACGTTGTCCAGCAGCGGATGGGCGACAATCAGCAGAACGGTAATCAGGATGTGGAGGGGGCGAGGGAGCCATATCATTCCTGCCAGCGCGATCATGCTCATTCCGATGGCCCAGATGACCTGCAAGTAGAGGGTGGTTGGGGGGACAATAAACGTCCAGGACACGTTGATGAGGGTGATTTCCAGAAAAATGAGGATCAATCCCCGTGTGATGAGGAATTGGCATAAGTCTCTTTTGCTAAGGCCCGGTTTTTGGCTGTATAAATAAGCGGATACCCCAGCCAGAAAGACAAAGGTGGGGGCGCAGAAATGGGTAATCCAGCGTGTAAAAAAGAGTTCGGGGGGTAAGCAGCCCACACACAGCGGATCAGACAGAGAAATCCGTTTAAAGAAAAATTCTCGGGCGTGATCCACGGTCATCAGGGTTATGGCCAACCCCCGCACGATATCGATACTG
The DNA here is from genome assembly GCA_027448865.1 of Vampirovibrio sp. Lineage (GTDB taxonomy): Bacteria > Cyanobacteriota > Vampirovibrionia > Vampirovibrionales > Vampirovibrionaceae > Vampirovibrio. The sequence continues at coordinate 20,744 of DAIDMR010000069.1, read as the reverse complement.
TTTATTCTGGACGCGGAATCGGGAGAGGCTGATTGCAAAGCGGAGATCCTTTCGATTGAAGTCGAACTTTAGGGGGCTTGTGGGCCAGTTGATGCAGGGAAAGCACGGCGCAGGGGAAACACGGCATAGAAGGGCTGCCTTGGGGGCGGTTTGGTAGCGCCATGCCGCAGGATTGCTGGCCAAGTGATTTTGGCGATTTTTAGGTACGCTCTATTTTTATGGCGCTTTATTTTAACATTGTTGCATTTGAAGGTGAAGCCCTACCGGCGCTTTTTTAAAGCGCAGGGCAGCGGGCTTATATGCAAGGTGCTATCGCCGGGATTTGTCGAGAATGCCCTATCTGGCTGCCAGTGTCCGTAAGGGCAGCTGAACTACAAACAGAGAGCCTTGCCCCGGGTTGCTGGTAGCCCAGATGTGGCCGTTGTGTCGTTCCACAATTCGGTGGCAGATAGCCAGCCCAATACCGTTTCCGTGATAAGCGCTGGACTTGCCGTGGAGTCGTTCAAAGGGTCGAAATATTCGCTCAGCCTGGCTTTGAGGAAAGCCAATCCCGTTATCGCGCACGGATATCTGGCATAGGTGGCGCTCGGGATTGATGGCCTCAATTTCCACCTGCGGTTTCTGGCCGGGAGGCTGGTATTTCAGGGCATTTTCAAGCAGATTCTGGAGCAGCAGGGTCAGCTGTTCTCCATCCCCATACACCTGAACGAGCTGGCCGATTTGAATGATGGCGTCCGTTTCATCGATTAAATCCGATAGCGTGGTGATCACACGTTTTAAAATTGGGGAAAGATCAATCAAATCAAAGGCCTGGGTTTCAGTCGATACCTGCGACAGGGATAATAAATCCGAAACCAGGCTTTGCATACTTTCCAGCGAGGCATGAATCCGACCCATCAGGCTGACGGTTTCCGGGTCGAGCTGGGCCTGTATCTTGGGGCGGATCATCTCACAAAAGCTTTTGGCTTTTCGTAGGGGCGCCTGCAAGTCATGGGAGGCAATGGCGGCGAACTGCTCCAAATCCCGGTTACTGATGGCCAGTTGTCTTTGACTGCGCTCCAGGGCCTCTTGCATCTCCTGAAGCTCATGGATGTCCGTATTGGTGCCAAACCAGCGTATGATTTCTCCTTCGGCATTTTCAATGGGCGTAGCGCGGGATAAAAACCATCGATACTGCCCACCTTTGGATCTTATGGCAACAGTCGCCTCAAACGGCGCTTTGCTCTGGCTGGCAAGCCGGATGTTCTCAACCAGGGCCTCCACCTGATCCTCGCGGATAAAATGTGTCCATCCCCACCCTTGCACTTGTTCTATCGTCGAACCGGTATAATCGAAGTAGGGCTGGTTGAACCAAAAACGACGTCCATCCGCATCCGCCATCCAGGCCTGCTGGGGGATGGAATTGACCAGTGCCCTCCAGTTGGCCTCATTTTGGGTCATTGCAAACTCTGCCTGCTTGCGCTCGGTGATATCGATGACATAACCAATGTAGCCCTGAAAATCACCGCATTCAGTGCTTAAAGGAATTCCTTCCTCGGATATATACCGATATTCACCGTCTTTTCGGCTGAATCGGTACTCTAGCGAGATCTGGCGACGCTGTTCAGCGCCTTGTAAAAATGCCTGCCGCACGTTCTCTCGATCTTCCGGGTGAATTTTCTCCAGCCAACCCGATTGCAGGAGTTCTACCTGGGTGAGGCCGGTAAATTGTTGCCAGGCTTGATTAAGATAGGTCGTTTTCAGGCTGGCATCCGTCAGCCAGATCATGACAGGAACGCTGTCGGTCACGAACCGAAAGTGGGCTTCACTGGCCTCCAGCCTTTTCTGGCTTTCAATCAATTCGGCTTCTTTCTGTTTTCGAAGCGTAATATCCTGTACCACGGCCAACCCCAGAGGCGTTTTCGTGGCATGGTCCGGATCGGTGTGGGCGGGTGGTTTGACCAGTGAACAGGAAATATAGACCCACACCCAATCTCCCGATTTTCGGATATAACGCTTTTCCAGCTCATAGTTTTCAATTTCGCCTTTGAAGAGCCGTTCGGCCTGTTGATCATCAACCGCCAGATCATCCGGATGGGTAATACTGCCGAATGTTCGCTGTAGCAGTTCAGATTCGGTGTAGCCCGTAATTTGGCAAAATCGGGGATTGACACTGACAAAGTAGCCACTGGTATCAACCAGTCCTACGCCTGCGCAACTTTGCCTGAAAATGGCGTCAAGCAGGGAGCCGGATTCGTACACTGGTGGGATAATCACGGTAAAACTCTACTCATTTCATAATTAAACGACTAACCACTTGCTGCCTAGTTATAATCAATTTCACTGATTTTAACAAGGTTGCGTCAAAAATAAATTACACACATAGACAATGTCGTAAAAAGTTAGGTGAGGGCCGCCTCACCAAAAGTTAAGTCCGAAGGATCGTAGTCATCCGTTTTTGGCTAGCAACAAAATTCGTGTTGCGGTTTTATATCAGTACTTGTCCATTTCCAAGCCTGCAAATCGCTTTGCCAGAAAGGCTAGTTATCATGCTGTCCGTATTACCGTCTACCATTCCCCGACCCTCAACGGGCTCATCGCTGCCCCGTGCCGCTGGGGGGGCTCAGCCATCGTTTGGCCCGTTGCCCCGGAAAACTGACCCTTCGGGGGACGACCTGTTCAATCGTTCGCCTGTCCTGACCTCCCGGACAAAGCCTGTGCAGTTTGGCGGTGGCGGTAAAGCGATGGCGTTTGGCACGGGCGGCCTGGCCAGCGGGATCCTCTTGTGGCCACTGAGTCTGGTGGTCGGCCTTTTTGGGTTGATTATCCATCCTTTGCTGCCGATAGCGGCGCTGATGGGTGTCGCTCCCATCGGACTGTCCATCTGGGGTGCTATATCGGGCTGGAAAAGTAAATAGAGCCCAAAGTATATAAAGCGCAAAGCCAGTAAAGCCCCAGTTCGGCAGAGAAGGCAGAGAAGAGAGTCCTCCTGGTCTGGGTTTCAATCGGCTCTGATTTTTCGGCTCTGATTTTCGCTTGCCCTGACTGGCTTGTTTAGCTGCTTCAATCCCCGAGCCTTAGATCAGGAAGCTCTTGGCCCCGAACTGTTCTTTCTGGACGTCAAGATGAAGGGTTACCATGGCGTAGCTACTGGCCAAGCCCTCCAGGGTGGAGGTTTCGATGGCCAGATGGATTTTTTGAGGCAGTAAGGCCAGATGATTCAGGAACCCGGGCATGTCAATCAGGCCTTTTTCAAAGGAATCATGGCTGTCCAGCGCTCCCCCGTTGTTGTGGGCGTGGATATACGCAACCTGACTTCCCAGTGCTTGCAGCCAGTCAATGGGAGAGAGTTTGGAAAAAATATTAATGTGCCCGATATCCACGCAGGCTTTGAGATGGGGAGAATTGATCCGGGTGAGCAGGGCATGGATAGACTCGGGACTGTCATCGAGAAAGTTTTCAATCACAATGGTCAGGTTGGTGTCCCGAACTTCCTCTTCCAAGAGCCTTTCCCAAAAGTCAGTCACCTTGTTCAGCCACATGTAAGTGGCATTGGCGGCCCTGTAAATGGGGGTCCACTGGGAATGAAAGACCAGATAGCGAACATCCAGTTCTTTGGCCACCTCAATGGCCTGTTTATAGCGATGCCGGGACACTTTCAGGATTTCCGGGTCCAGGCTGACCACGTTGGTGTCAAAAATAGGGCCGTGCATGGAGAGAACGCCCTGAAAGTCTTTTAGCAGATGACGGTAACGGGCCACCTCCTCGTGGCGGTTGTCCAGGTTTTCCACGTGGTAAAAGGTCGGAATCTCGTAGTCCAGCCCGTGTGTCAGGGCGAAATGAATTCCGGCTTCAAGCTCTGGGCCTTTGGGGGCGGCAAATATCCGTTCAATCATGGGGTGTTCTCAATTGGCACGTTCATTGCGTGGAGTGTTGAAGGGCTTCAGAGGCACCGACTGTGGCACTACGGAGCGAAAAGACAGATGCGTGGTCAGATGCCTTTAAAGCAAAGAAAGTCTGTTATTTCTTGACAATCCCAATTTAACTTATTATGCCCGTTTTTGAGAATGGATTGCTCCCCTATTTCGAGGAATCCAAAAAAAGGGATTCCAAAGGGATTCCCAGGCAGGGTTCCAAATACACCGGGTGCTGGGGTCCCCTAAGACAAAAAAAGAGGGGGGAGTGCTGTGTTTTTGTGTTGGGCGCGGAGGCCGGATTGAATAAAAGGAACGGGTAAAAATGGTATGATAGGAAATGTTGCCTGACGGGAGTTGTTGGATGGATTTGGCCAATCGTTTTTTGCCGGACTGCGTTGTGGTGGACGTGATAGACGATAAGTTCGGCTATCCCAAGACCATGGTCTTGAAAAACCATGTCGCCAAGTTGCTGATGGAAGGTCACCGGCATGTGGTGCTGAATTTGTCACAGGTGCAAACGCTGGACAGTTTTGGTATTGCCGTTTTAATTTCCTTGTTGAAGCTCTGTCGGGAACTCAAAGGCAATTTGACCCTGTTTGGGTTGAATAAGCAAGTCTCCAGTTTAATGGAACTAACCCACATGGATCGGGTGCTGGATATCTGGGAATCTGAGGCGCAGGCCATTAGTCAGGTGCGCACAGCTCAGACCTAGCAAATGTTCAGGAAGTGGCCACCTTTAAGGGGCAGTTTGTCCTTTAAAACCCGGTGGATAGGGATTGCTCAAGCCCGTGTTTGGTCGATTCAGTCCCAAAGGCGGCGTGAACCCGAATGGTTGTGGGCGGTAGGGTTGAAAGGGAAGGCTCTGGAGCGGCGCCTGATTTCTGAAAGGGCTTCCCGGCGTGAAGGCCGGTGAAGCACTGGCCGGTTTGGACAAGGCGTTGAACGTCGGCTGTATGGGGGAGGATGGTTGTTGCCCTGCGGAGGCGGGAGCTGGTTTTTTGGGGTAGCCGGGCTGGGGCGCCGATTTTTTCTCCAGCACTTTCAGAAGGCCGTAAGAAGAGCCCGCAAACACGCCCAGCGCCAGACCACCCACGGTGGCAAAACGGCTGAAGTGGTTCATGTGTTTCAGGCCTTTGAAGAGTGGCAGGGTGGTTTTGTCCCAGGCCTGGGATAGAACCGCCAGGGCTGGCAAAGTGCCCAGATAGCCCGCGTTGACAATATCCTGAGACGTGCCTTTCTGAGCCACCAGCTTTTCCTGGTAGGGCTGCAGGACTTTGTTGTCAAAGCGGCTGGCCAGCCAACCGTAGAAGATGAAGTTTAGCCCAACCGTGGTCAGAATTTTGGGCCAGGTGCCGTTTCTCTGAACCTTATCCACCGCGGACTTGACCATATGGCTCTGCAGGCCGTCGGTGATCAGGCTTTTGATCGTCCATTCAGCACTTTTAACCTTTTGGCCGAACTGATTCTCGATGGTGTGCAGATTCTTTTCGTTCAGCACTTTTTTCAGCAGCGTCTCCAGTCCTTCTTCTTTTGGGTTGGAGAGCGGGTTGCCAAAGGCATCGGTGTTGGTGAGCTGACGAAACAGCTTACCCCGGACTTTTCCAGCCTTCAGGGAGCTTTGCGCTTCCGGACTGAGCGCGGCCAGTTTGGTGTCCAACTGGGCTTTCAGGTTTGGACAGAACGAATCGTTCAGGTTGCTGTAGTCCATATCACCGGTCAGGTGAGCCCAAATGGTCTTTTTGACCTTGCTCATCACCGATTCCACGCTGTGTTGCTCCAGGTCTTTAACCGCCCCGGTGGCGCTGGACATTTTGGGTAGGTGCTGACCCAGATCCTGGCTTAACCGCCTGATTTCGCTGTCATCCAGCCAGTGCCGTAAGCCCATGTCCTGTAATCGGGCTTCCAGCAGTTTCCATTTCTCCACCGCCTGACCCTTCAGGGGCCCTTCGGTGTAGCGGGGTAAGTGTTCGTAGGGTAATTTGTTGACGTCCTCAAAAGCGGTTTTTACTTTTTTCTTGACCTGCAGGAGCAAATCGGCGCCCAAATGCTGCCAAAGGCTGTCCAGCATCATATTTTTGATCTGGAGGCTTTTGGAAATGGTTTCAAACCAGCTTTCAAAATGTCCCAGCTTTTTGTTCAGCTGGTTCATGGAAATATACCCTCGGGGCTTGTGAGGCCGCTCGGTCGGCTCGGTCAGGAAGGCTTGTAACCGGCCTTTTTCATTTCGGAATTCATCTTCCCAGTTGCGCCATACTTTTTCGTTTTCTTTTGTCCACGCTTCCTGAAACTTCAGCTTTTGATCCTGATTGCCCTGCTGTTTTTTACTTTTATGAATGCCTTGCAGGATGGTTTGCAGCGTCAGGTTGTCCCGCTTGATGCGATCCTGAATGGCGTTATGATCCAGTCCTTCCTCCTGCATCCGTTTCAAAATATCCTGGTTGGTGGAGGCGTGCCAAAAGTCGGTCAGGGACTCTTTTTTGTAGAGAAACTGCAGGTTCTCGATTTCCTGAATACCCTTGGTGAAGGCTTTTTCCCGCTGGTCCAGAGGCAGCTTGCGCACTTTTTCCGCCAGATTGCGTAAATCGGCTTTTCCTTTGTGCTGCAGGCCATGGAGCTTGTTGATATAGAAGCGCATGCGATCGGACACAATGCCGGACATTTCATCCACGGCACTGAAGGGATTCTGGGGGGCCAGGGCTTCCGGCAACTGGAAGTATCGAGGTTCAATGAGACCTTTGGGCTTCAGGACTTCCGCTTTGGGTTTTAAAAAGTTGCTTTCCAGATAATGCTGAAAGTTCAGGTTGCGATCCAGATGGTTGATCAGAATGCCCAGTTGCTCTGTTTTGAGTAATTGAACGGATTGGTGGATGTGGTCTTGCAGCGTTTGTTTGTCCGGGTGGGCGGCGGAGAGTTTTTGAAAGAGCGTTTGCGTTTCCGCCTCTGCCAGGGCTTTGTTGTCAATTTTGGCGATGCGTTCCAAATCAGCCCGATGGTTACCCAGTTTTGCCGTTTCCGCAATAAACGCTTCCACCTGAGGGCCATTCTCCGGGCTGAGCGGATGGGTGATGAGCTGGCGCAAGGTGTTATAGGGGGGAGGGTTCTTTTTCTGGAGCGCCTTGATTTCGAGCGCCTTGATTTCATTCAGGGCCTCTTCCTGCAGCACCTGGGGCACCAGCTCTGAACTGTTGCGGATGAGGGTGCCCATCATCTTCTCACGCAGCGCTTCGGGCAACTCGGCATAGTTCCAGGCCCGTGGGTATAGAGCGGTGGAATTGAGCAGCTGGGCTGTTTCAGGGGTGGCCCCCTTCCGGATTTCCACGGTGTCAAAGGTTGGAATGACCCGCTTCTGGCCGAGCTTGGTGTTCAGGGCATGAAGTTCCAGGGCGTTGGTCAGCAAGGGCATGGTGTAAAAACGCTCGGTTCCCCGGAAGCCCATTTCGGTCATGTAGGTGCAGGCCATCACCATGCCGAAGTCCCGGAACCAATAGTCCCCTTTGCGCTCCGGGTTGGTTTCATGAACCCGATAAGCACCCCGGCCCGCGTAGCCCAGGTTGACCGATTGGGCCAGCGCCCGTTGGGCCCAGGGATTCATCTGCATCGCCATTGGCAGCATACCCATCAGTGGGGCCCTCCGGGAAGCGTGAAGCCGGGAAGGGCGGATGGGCTGCTATGACGGCGGTGACTCACATAACTCTGAAAAAATTGGATTGGGGGAGTGGTGATGCTACTTGGGTTGGAGGGAAAGGGATTGTTGGTGAAGGTACTCTGAGGGGGATGGGTTTTGGCCAGGATGGGGTTTTTGAGAATTTGATCGGGGGGAAGGTTTTTGTTGCCTTCAAAGTCCTTGTCTAGCGGAGAGATGACTTTGTTGACGATATCCATGGCCACCCCGCCGATGAAATAAATGGTGGCCCCGACCAGAAGCGCTGTAGATGCCATGTTCCAGCCATTTATTCGTTTGAAAAACCGGGGGATCTCTTTTTCGATGGCTTCTTCCAGCGGGGTCAGGATGTGGGGAAGGGGCCTTTGGTCGGCAATGGCCTTGGCGTTTTCCTGTATCTTGTGATGAAGGTCTCGATATCGCTTTTTGATGAGATCGGTCTTGTTGGCGTCCAGCCAGGAGGAAGCCCACAACGCTTTTTTACCCTTTCGGGCGCCCTTCAGCTCCTCATCACTGATTTTGATACCGGCATCTTGCAGGATATCCAGATAATCCACGTCCATTCGGCCGTGATCGAGGAATTTTTGCAGCCCGGACATTTCCGAGGAGAGGTACCCTTTTTGCCGCATAAACGGGTTGAAAAGCAGGGTGTTCACCCCGTAATTCTCACTTTTGGCCAGGTTTTGCAGTAGCAGGGTCATCACCCAGATCACCGCGTTTCGACCGTTGGTTTCCCAGGGGTGTTTGTCGTCCTTGATGGCGTAATAGCCCTGCAGCAGGTAAACGCCCAACAGGGTTTGCACCCGGCTGGCCATATCTTCCAGGGATAAACCGCCCCAGCGGATGTCGTTGTTAAACAGCTTTCCCCCCAGCAAACGGTTCTTGATGAAGCTGGCAAAACGGTACCCTCGAACCACCGCTTCCTGAGGAACCTCTGACCCGGCCACTTTGGCCAGGCTAGCAACGCCAGATCCAAAGCGCAGGGGTATAGAATTCCCTTTGGACCATCTGGACGGCAAGGTAATGCTGTTTAGAGTTGTCGTTACCATAACACCCTAGTAGCTAACGAGCTTGATACTGCTATCAATAACGGTGAAGGAGGAAAGTTGCTCGTTTGTACTAATTGCAACAAAACTTTGTGACCATGATATGAAAAAAGCACCGAAAGCAAACTAAAAAGCTTTGTGTTTGCCGGGTGAGGACGAGAGAACCGCGCCAGTCCATCAACGGGGCCAGATTCTCCAATAGTGCCGTCTGTTTTGTGTTTTGACGTTTTCAGACAGAGAACGCGGATGGCAATTCCTGTGCCCAAACCTTTGACTTCAGACGTTCTTCAAATCGTCCTTTGGCTCTCAAATCAATGCTTTTCAGCGCTTTTTCCTACCGGGGGAAACACTCGAATGAAAAAGATCCAGAGTGCTTCAAAAAAATTCACACTTGCGCCCTGCTCTTGTCTATCACCCGATGGAGTACTTTCCTATTCGGGAAAAACCACCTATAATAGCGAAACTTTTCGAATGGTCGAGTTCAGGCTCCAAATCCATCGAAAATAGTTTTCCAAGTCTTCAACCTCTGGAACCTGGTTAGACATTTCTCAGTCATCTTGAATATGAATAACTCGAATATGAATAAATGGTTCCCAGGGTTTCCCAACATCCATTTTTCTTAATGGTTCGACTCAAAAATTTGCTATATATAGAGGCGGGTTCGTCATGGTTTCATTACGCAGCTGGGCTGTGGATTCTGCCACCCCCAAACATTCCGGTCAACCTCTGAACAACCCCATTTTTGGAGGTAAAAGCGCTTCAACGTCGCGAAAAGCACAGCCCCCAGGACAAACGGCCCTGGAACAGGTGGGCATGCTGATGACGATCCCCGTTTTGCTGGGCGTGAATGGTTTGTCGTACCTGGCCGGGTTGAAAGGACCCCAGGCGGCCTGGGTGACCTCTGACGCCGCCACACGTCTGGATTTGTGGGCTTAATCGAGCTAGGAAAGCCCCGTCTGAACTTTATTGGCCAGTTGTCCGCAGGCTGCGGCAATGTCTACGCCGCGTTCCACCCGAATGGTCACTTTTTTGCCATAGCTGCTCACCACTTCCCGGAAGCGATGAATGGCGTTCCCGGAGGGCCGCTTGTAGCCATAGCCATCACCGATGGGATTGTAGGGAATCAGGTTCACGTTGCACTTGAGCCCTTTTAGCAGTTCTCCCAGGGCGTGGGCGTGGCCGGGTTGATCGTTGACCCCGGCCAGCAGGATGTACTCAATGGTCAGGCGCTTGCCGGTGGTGTCCACATAGTGATGGAGGGCTGGCATCAGTTGATCCAGTGGCCATTTGCGGTTGATGGGCATAATGGCCTCCCGGGTTTCATCGTCCGGGGCATGCAGGGATACGGCCAGCGTGAGTTGCCGGTTTTCCCGAGCCAGGTCGTAAATGCGGGGTACAATGCCGGAGGTGGAAATGGTGATGTGCCGAATGCCCACTTCTGCCGACTGGTTCAGGATTTGAATGCTCTGCATCAGGTTGTCGTAGTTCAGCAGGGGTTCCCCTTGGCCCATGAACACGATGTTACGGATTTCTTTCCCGCTATCGGACTGGACGTAAAGGTACTGTTCTGCAATTTCCCCGACGCTTAAATTTCTCATAAAACCCAATTTGGCTGTGGCGCAAAAACCGCAATTGACGGCGCAGCCCACCTGGGTACTGAGACAGATGGCATAAGACCCACGCTCCTCAAAGTACATCAGCACCGACTCCACCACTTTACCGTCCGGCAGGCGAAACAGGTACTTTACAGTCCCGTCCTGGCTGACCTCTTTTTGGTCAATCACCAGCGAACCCACCTGATAGCGCTCGGCCAGTTTGTCCCGAAAGGTCTTTTTCAGATTGCTCATCTGGTCAAAGTGCCGCACGCACTTGACGTAAAGCCAGTGGTGCAGTTGATCCGCCCGGAAGGTGGGCTCTTCCATTTCCTGAACCAGGGCGCGCAATTCGGGCAGGGACATGCCGATGAGTGCCAGTTTGTCCTCATCAAGCCAGGTGATAGGGCTTGTCTGGTTGGTTTCGGGGGCGGTGGGTAAAGCGGTGTTGGTCATGGGAGGTACTTTCATTGGTGGGCCTTGAGTCGCCCCGGGTAAAAGTGGTGTTTCTAATAATAAAAGAAAAAGAGGCAAATAGATTTGCCTCGGTGAGATTTGTGGGATAAAGAGTGGAGTGTGTATAGATAGAGTTAGAAGTGTTTAAAAAATAAAGTTCCCCGTTTTGGGCAGGATAATGTCTAGAAAGCGATGGCTCTAGGCGTTGCCAGGAATGAAAAAGTAGGGCCAGACCAGCAAAGCGCCGTAAAACACATCACGTAACAAGCGACGGATACTCATAGGGATAAGCTCCTTCTTCTTTCAGTTGGGTTGTCTAATCAATTCGCTATTAACTAATGGCTCGCTGAAGGAACAGCGACCATAAACATCGTTTCTGAAGCTGGTTTATGCGACAGGGGGTTAGTATTTGCGGATGACGGCCTCAACCCTTCCTTGGATATGGACGTCTTTGACAAAAATAGGTTCCATCTCGGAATTGGCGGGCTGCAGGCGAATCCGATCTTTCTCCCGGTAAAAACGTTTGAGGGTGGCCATTTCCTGATCAATCAGTGCCACGACCACATCCCCCTCCCGCACTCGGGCCTTGGGGTTAATGATAACCACGTCCTCATCCATAATGTGATCTTCAATCATGCTGGTGCCTCTGACCTTCAATGCGTAGCAACCCGGAGGACAGAGATCTTCGCTCAAATCGATCCGTTCCACCGTGTCTTTTAACGTTTGCAGGGGAGAACCCGCCGCGATAGAACCCAGCAATGGAAGTACGCCATTTTTTGCGGCTTCGGGGCTGACGGATTCCAGGGCTTCGTTATCCTCAGCGCGATGCTGGGCCGTTCGGTACTCGTCCCGGAGATCTTCCCGAATGCTGATGGCTCGCTTTTCAGAAGGGTTCCAGTCGATGAGCCCTTTCTTCTTCAGGGCGCTGAGATGAAAGTGAATGGTGGACGTGGAGCTGACCCCGCACAACTGGCACAATTGTTGAATGGAAGGAGGGTAGTTGTTCTCCAGAACAAAAGCCAGCAGCTGATTCAGCACTTCTCGTTGTTTGGCGGTCAAATCATCTTTCATTGCGTTCATGTCCATCTTGCTTGCTGGCTTGTGGCCTTCTACCGGAGAGCGTCTGTTATTTATCAGTATTTTATTTGACAGTAACGGGTACGATAGCGCGGTTTAATGTTATCTCGAACGCTTTTTCTATCGAACGTAAATTCTATGATACTCTTCCTTGGCAAAAAGGCAAGCGATAATTCGAAAAAAAATTCGATAAAGTTAACAAAGGTTCCAAAGCTCCTCGGGCAGGCGTTTTGAGATATTCGATGTTCACGGCTTCACCCCGAAGGATTGAAAACAGCGCTTTGAAAATACGGCATTTTCTGTACAATAGATGGCAGTTTGAGATCCTCACCCCCGGTTTAACAGTTCAGGCCTTACTGACTCACGGGTGTTTCAATGGCTCTGTCACCCTGAAACAAGTGTCATATCGCCACTGGCTGTCTTGCTGAAGGCTCGAACCGCTCAACTGAAGTTTTTTTGACCACTTTTTCATACTGAAATAGGAGAAGCGTTTATGGCTCTTGCCCAACCGCCTAAAACACAGGAAGAATCTAACGTGTCAGCCCAGAAGTTCAAATATCCCGGTATCCCGGGCACCGCTGATGGTTCCGCAATGGTGGTACACGTGGAAACACGGGCCTGTGAGGCGGGCATTGCCTACCCCATCACCCCTTCCACCAGTATGGGGGTTGGCTATCAAACCGCCTATTCCAATGGAATGAAAAACGTTTGGGGCAAAGATATCATGTGGCTGCAGCCGGAGTCCGAGCACAGTTCGGCCTCTGCTTCTGAAGGCTACGCCGTGGCTGGCGGCCGGGTGACCAACTTCACCTCTGGCCAGGGTCTGGTGTTGATGAAGGAAGTACTCTACACCATTTCCGGGAAACGCTTGGGGGTTGTGTTTAACATTGGCGCTCGTGCCTTGACCTCCCACTCTCTTAACGTACACGCCGGGCACGATGACGTCATGTCCGTTACTGACGTGGGCTGGGGCATGCTGTTTGCCCAAAACGCTCAGGAAGCCGGAGACTTGTGCTTGATCTCCCGTCGGGTGGCTGAAAAAACCAAAACGCCGTTTATGAACATCCAGGATGGCTTTTTGACCACGCACACCATTGAAAACGTGTTGTTCCCTGAAGATGAGTTGATTCGGGAGTATCTGGGCGCCCCGGAAGAGAAACTGCGCAAGCTGTTTGATCCCAACTTCCCCTTGATGAGCGGTGTCGTCCAGAATCAGGACAGCTACATGGCGGGTAAAATCGCCCAGCGCATCTTCTACGATCAGATTCCCGGGGCCCTGGAAGAGGCCATGGAAGAGTTTTACAAACTGACAGGTCGTCGCTACTCTCTGGTGGTGCCTTTCCAGCTGGAAGATGCCGAGTACGGCATTGTGGCGATGGGTTCTACTGCCGAAACGGCTTCCGTCTCCCTGGATCACCTGCGCAGTCTGGGCCACAAAACTGGTAGCCTGACCATCACCTCTTTCCGTCCGTTCCCCGGCCCGCAAGTGGTGGAGGCCCTGAAGCACCTGAAAGCCTTTGCGGTCATTGAGCGGATGGACAACCCCCTGGGTGTTTCCAACCCCTTAACTGCTGAAATTGAAGCCGCCTTTGCCAAGGCGGCCATGGGTACGCCGGGTTACCCCAAAATTGACCGTATTCCGGTGATTTACTCTGGTGTGGCTGGTCTGGGTAGCCGAGATGTGACCCCGGGTCAAATGGTCGCTACTGTTGAAAATATGACAGAAAAGGGGCTGAACAAGCGCTTCTTCAGTTTGGGAATTGATCATGCCAGCGCGCTGGAAGTGAAGGATGAGCCGGATGTGCGCCCAGCCGGGGCCTTCTCCATTCGCGGCCACTCCGTGGGCGGTTACGGTTCGGTCACCACCAATAAAATCATAGCCACCTGCCTGGGCGACATCTTTGGATTCAAAGTGCAGGCCTCTCCCAAATATGGTTCCGAGAAAAAGGGCCTGCCCACCAACACGTACCTGACCACCACCAAATCTGGAAAAATCGGCACCCACAGCGAGCTGATTCAGGTCGAGTTTGTGCCCTTGATGGACCCCAACACCTGGAACATGGGCAACCCTCTGGTGGGCCTGCAGCCCGGATGCACCCTATTCCAGCACACTCCCACCGAAGATCCGCAGTTGTTGTGGAACTCGGTACCGGATTGGGCTAAATACTTCATCAAAGAGAACAACATCCGCTTCTACGGCGTGGATACCATCCGCATCGCCCAGGAAAGCTGCAAATCCGATGATTCGCTGGTACAGCGCTTCCAGGGCATTGTTTTGCTGGGGGTATTCCTACGCCTCACGCCATTCCAGAAAGACGCTGGCCTGAGTGACGATGAGTTGTTTGACCGGGTGCGCATTCCCATTGAGAAATACTTTGGCCGCAAAGGGGCTGACGTGGTTCGGGATAACCTGGAAGCTGCCCGCAAAGGCTTCAATCAGGTATTTGAGGTGCCCCGTTCCGTGATTGAAAACACTTCGGCTGATGTGCTGGAAAAAGGCCGTCAGGAGTGGGAAGCCAAAGGTAAAGACACCAACGCGTTCTTTATCTAGCCTCGGTTTCTGGCTGACAGGCCGCCAATGTTTTAAAACTTGCGAATAAAGGAGTTTTATCCCCATGAGTGCACAAGAAAAGAGCAAACACTGGTACGACTACCAGCGCGCGGAAGAAGTGGTTGACGCCTATAACAAGGGCGCTGGCTCCAGTCAGCCCGCTGATGAATTTGTCGCCCAAAGCGTTTTGCCTGCCGGTACCGGCGGTGCGCGTGATTTCAGCTACATCGCCCCGGAATTGCCTGAGTATCTGGCTGAAAACTGCGTCGGCTGCATGGATTGCGTCAACAACTGCCCGGATACCGCTATTTTGGGCAAAATCGTGAAGCCGGAAGATTTGGAAAAAGAACTGGCCAACGTCACGGATGAATCGCACAAAGAGTACCTGCGCAAGCAGTTTGCTACCACCGTGAAATACCACGGCCAGTTTGAGAAAAAGCGGGCCAAGGATCCTTCCCAGCCGGAAGGCGCCTTGTTCGGAATTTTCATCGATCCCACCAAGTGCAAGGGCTGTGGCGAGTGCGTGGAAGTTTGCGGCAATCACGATGCCTTGAAGATGATCAAGAAAACCCCGGAAAATCTACCCACCTACCTGGAAACCTACGGTTTCTACAAATCATTGCCAGAGTCTCCGTTTACCCACATCAACAAGTCCGATATGCGCGACTTGATGCTGAAACTGGGCAACCTGAACATGTACAAGGGCGGCGCTGGCTCTTGCATGGGTTGCGGTGAAGCCTCGGTTATCCGTCAAATGCTGGCCGCCACTCATGAAAAAGTCGGTGATCGTTTCGGTATCGTGGCTTCTACCGGTTGCAACACCGTTTATGGCTCTACCTACCCTTATAACCCCTACACGGTGCCGTGGACCAATTCCCTGTTTGAAAACGGCCCCACCGACGCAATGGGCGTTCGTGCCTACTGGGATCAAAATGGTCACGAGGACTGGGTACTTTGGAACATGGGCGGCGATGGCGCCATGCTGGATATCGGATTCCAGGCCCTCAGCCGCATGTTGATGTCTGGCATGAACATCAAGGTACTGGTTCTGGATACCCAGGTGTATTCCAACACCGGAGGCCAGCAGTCCACCTCCTCTTACACCGGTCAGGAATCCAAGATGGGCGCCTACGGCAAATCCCATCACGGTAAAATCGAACGCCGGAAAGAGCTGGGCCAGATTTGTGTCATGCATCCCAATGTGTTCGTGGCCCAGACCATTGGTTCTAATTCCACTCACTTCTTCAAGGTCATTAACCGGGCTCTGGAGTTCAAAGGCCCTGCGGTGATCAACGTCTACACCACTTGCCAGCCCGAGCATGGTGTGGCCGATAATATGGCCGCTCATCAGGCAAAACTGGCCGTGCAAAGTCGTGCCTTCCCCCTGTTCATCTACGATCCGGAGGCTGGCCCGACCATGAAAAGCCGCTTTAACCTGACCGGTAACCCCAACCCGGATCGGGACTGGGCCTGGGTCAAAGGGCCAGACGGCGAAATGCAGGAACTGACCTTTATCGACTGGGCCAAAACGGAAGGCCGCTTCAAAAAGCACTTTGACAAAGACGGCAACCCTGTTACCCAGGATATACAGAACGCCAAGCTAGATCGTCAGTTAAACTGGCGTTTGCTGCAGGAACTGGCTGGTGTGGAAAACAAGGATCTTTTGGCTGAAATGGAAGCCAAAAAGGCTGTGACTGCCTAGTCTCTGTTTTAAATTCCTCTGAAAAACGGGCATCCTCATTATCGGGGATGTCCGTTTCAGTCAGGGGTGTGGGACAAGTCTCTGACACTCAATCCGCAGACTTGCCCCTGTAAATCGGTGATGTCTTTCAGGCGTGGTTTTTGTATTCTATAAATAAATGGCAGGATGGGTTGATAGCAATTGTGGTGTGTTTTTTGTTTTTGAGTCATCAACTCTAATTGGCCCCTGTCAATTGGATGTCCGCTTTGCGGCAGGATGAAAAGAAGTTAGCCTGGTGAGGTACCCGAACATGAATCGATTTACTGGTTTCCTGGCTGGATTATTGCTTACCTTGTTCGTGCTGACGGGGCTGGGTTTTGCCAGATCGGCTGTGCGTGTTCCTTCGGAATTGGCTGGTACACAGCAGGTGATGCGGTTATTGCGCACGGTCAACGTTCCTCGCACGGAGCAAAAGGCCCGACAAGGCGCGGTGGATATACTTGAATTCAAGGGTCAGCTTTACAATCAGAAGCCGCTGCTGCGTCCGGGTGTGACGGGACTCAGCGCCAGTGGAAATCGCTCGTTACCGGTGGAGGGGCACAAACGAGCGCTGCCCCGTTATCATCGGTTTCCTCAGAAATATTGAATCTTTTTCTCAGGACATGAAAAAACCCCTCAGCAAAGCCTGGAGGGGCTAGGAATGATGTACTGTGACCACGCTAAGTTTTTCTGGCCATTCTCTTTGTTTCAGAGAAAATGGCGCATGAAGCTAGAGGGTTTAGTCAAACGCTGTCCTTTTCCACGGCTAAATAACCATTTCAAACGTAAAATCCGGGGTCATGAAAAAGTCTTGACCTTGGTCGGTCACAGACTTTGAACACTGCTTATTGTATGCAAAATGGCCGGTAATCATACCTAACCAGTTGGGTAGTTTCTGGCGGCAAGGGGACACTTGCCACGCAGATTATTTTGGGAAAGTTTCCTTCACAACATGTTTGAAAAACTGCGTTCAGCTCAAACAAACTGTGGAATTGCTTTTGGCAAAGTTGCCCAGCATCCATCCTTAACTCGCTGTGCTCAAACAATTACAAACGTGTTGTGAAGGCAGCCTTGCCTTATTTTGGTATGCATCCACGAAGTCTTTGAAACGGCGCTTCCATTGGGGGCGGTTTTGGTAAACCACCTTTTGTCCGGTTGGAGTCTGTTGGCTCAAAAACGCCTCAAGTCTCTGGCTCAAGGGTTTTCTGTTTGACTGGCGCTTGGGTTGGATGTTCTTGCGGACAATTGCGGTGCATCAGCTACTCAGGGCCTTCTCCTGATTCTGGCTGGCCTCCCGGGTTTTGTCACTGGCGGAGGCGGGATGGTGAATGGTCACCGGTTTACGGCTACGCTCCAACACCTGAGTGCTGGTGCTGCCCATGAACAGTTTGGTCAAACCGGTGCGCCCGTGTGAGCCCAGCACGATTTGATCGGCGTTGATGTCATCAGCGTATCGGCAAATCTGATCCACGGTGTCGCCCAGCGCGTAATCCGAACTGGCCACCGTACAGTGCTGCCGCTCCAGGTAGTTTCTGGCTTTGCGCAGCAGGGCGGTGGCTTCCACGATGTCAAATTCCACAGTGTTCAGGTCCGGCAGGACGGGTATGACAAACAGCAAATGGTATTCAGTGTTTTGAGGGTTAAAGGTTTGCACGGCCCACTCCAGCGTGCGATTAGAGCAAGTGGAACCATCAATGGGCAGCAGAATCTTCATGGTGAGTCTCTCTCCTCCTCGTTAATCAAAGTTCACCATCATCAATGGCTGACTTTGGCGGTTGCCGACCGAACCGGCCTGTTGGCTGCCCGGTTGGCCTTCTGCTTGGGGAAGTCCGTTGTTTGTGGCGACGCAGCAGAGCTTTCCTGCAGCGAAAGCGCGCTAACGGGTCCAGAAGCACCAGCGGCAAGTCCAGACTGTTCATGCGGTAGTCGTAGGCCTTTTGATGCAGACGCCTCAGGCTTGCCAGCAAGGACAGAATCTCGCAGTGGTAAAGTGCGGCCAGATCGATCACCGCTGGAATCTGGATGGCGGGCGGATAGCCCCGGCCAAAGCATTGAATCAGCTTTTCCAGCCGACAGGCCACGATATCCGCCTTGACCGGCCGGGTTTGCAGGGCAGTTTTGGACAGTCGGCTGTTGTTGAGCAACGAGCAATCCGGCAGAGTCGGATAGACCATCAGGAGCCTCCTTTTTCATGTATCTCCTGACGAGAGGCTGGGGAATTGCCATTTATTATAGTCTTTTGCCCGTTGCTTTGGATTGCTCGTTTGGCTAGGTTGTATCAGGGTTGATAGGTCTGTGGCGATCAGTTCAACCGGCGGCGCATTGCACGCCGGAGTCCACGCCGTTGCCCGCGCCACAGATACCGACCGCTTTGTAGTCGGTGAGATTGCTGATGATGTTGTCAGCCATACTGCTGGTAGGCGCATTGTAATCGGAAATATTGTAGGCCGCGATGTTCGTCAGGTCGCTTACCGAGAGAATCTGCTCCGATAAAATCTGCACCACATTGCGCAGTACCGGATCGTTCAGTGCCCCGTTTCGCTCGGCGGTGGCGAACAGTTTCTGAAAGGCGGCGATCTCGGGGCAGGCGGTGGGATCGGTGAGGGGATCGGTCACCGCGTTGGGATCCATCGAGGCGTTGTCATAGCCAATCAGCGATGTAATGCCGTCCAGGGTGTAAGATTTTCCTTCGAATTCAAACATACTGGCGCTGAACTCTGACGGTCCCCTTGAGTTCAGGGCCACGGTTTCAATGGCTTTTTGAATCTCTGCAATGCGGTGGCCCTGGTTGGACAGGGCGATCAGGGTATTGAATTCAGCCTGGCTAATAGCGCCTTTCTCCAGCAGTTGTGTGGCTATGGACTTGAGTGTATTGGCCAGTAAATGGGTGGTTCCGTTGGCCCCGGCGGTGCTGATTGAGGTGGAGAGATCCTGGGGATGGTCTGGCAACCGGATCGTGGTTCCATTCGACAGGGTGATTTGAATCTCTCCCGGTTGCAAGGGAGGCGCTGTTTCCCCGTTCGTGGGGGATGATGGGGTGCTGGTTCCACCTGTGGTTTGCGCCGGTTTGGAGGCCAGCATATTTTTAAACAGGGTGGAGACGTTATCTCCGAGATTGGCCAAAGCGACACATGAGGCTCCCAGCACAATGGCCGCAATCAGGCCGTACTCGCTCATGACGTTCCCTGACAGAGGGCGGCCCAGTCTTGTTTTGGCAGAGCGATTCGACATCGGGTTCTTCCTTTGCGTTGTAGGGCCTTGTTTTTGGGTGATTTTTGCGTGATATCGGGGGCGTCTTTGTTTGCACAGGCTCTTTTCCTGTTTTCGACTGACTGGCGGTAAATCTACAGTATTATTAAATCTTTTTTACATTTCTTTTCATTTGCTGGGCCCCCGATTCCCACGCGAACGATGGGCCGCTAGGCAAGCCCGGGTACTGCCAACGCCTGCACAAAGTGCGAAAAGGCGTCTTTATTTCAGAGATTATTTATTGTAGATATATGTACTTGTTCTCACTGTCGTCTCATTGTGTCGCTTGTATCAAGGCCGTAATGCGGAGGGGTATCTTATGTATGGAGCAGGATTTTCCGGGGTTCAATGTCCACTTCCCCGAATGAGCAGGGGGATGAGGCCACGGAGTAGCGAGGAACGGTACCCGGATTGGCCCGCAACGGCACCTCTACCACTGGATTCCCATGAGGAGAAGGAGGCGCGTTGTAGCACCCTGATCCGGCAAAAGTTGCAATCGCTTTGGCAGGGACTGAACCGTCGTCTTTCGGTCATGGGTCTTAAAAAGCAGGAGTCGGTAACAGAGCTGATGTTGCTACCTCTGGGGCCAGCCCCACGGAAACCGGTTTCTCGGAAGGAAAACCCGCTTCGGTTTGGCTCGCCCACTCTGTACAAAACCCGGCAGATTCCCATTCCCCAGCGTATCAATCTGGAAAAAAAAGTGGCGCTGGTCGACGAGTCCAGCGGGCATGAGCTGGAACTGTCCCAATACGGCAATTTAAGTGAGCATGGGGCTTTTTGGCTGAAAAACGTAATCGGCCTGACTGTGGGTACTTTGGGCCGGTCGCGTGCCCCTCAAAGACTCGGCAGCACCGTGCCAGTCACCTTTTATACGCTGGATCTCGATGTTCCTTACGCCATCCGGCATACGGACACAGGAGAGGCCATTGCGGAGTATCTGTTGCAGGAAGCCATGCAGCAAGCCCGCAAAGACAATTTACGCCTGCTCATCAAGCCGGAATCGGCTCAGCAAAGAAAAGACTACAAGCAATTGGGATTCGTCTCCCTGGAGAAAGCCTTGCTACGCTATGTCCCTCAGGACAAATCAAATCGTCCTCCCCGTGACATGCAGGGCTGGTTGGCCTACGACGGTTTCTTGACGGATTACCCTAGGGAGCGAATCGCTTCAGTACAATCGCTGTAACATCAGCCATCCAGCGTAATTGCAGGGCCTCCAGTCCAGTCAGGGGCTGCCCGGAAATCACCCGTTTGGCCAATTTTTGAGTGCGGCGCGCCTTTCTCAAGTTATCCAGAGTGTCACTGGATTGGCTGGGATCTTCCCGCAGGGGCTTGCCGCTTTTCAGGGTGTGGGCAATGCGCTTTTGGCTTTGCTGGGTTCGGATCAGCGATAAAAACTGCTCCCGCTCCAGTTGCAGCAGGTCGTTTTCGGATACGATCTGTGCGCTGCTGGTGGGGCCACCGGTCAGGACATCCGCCAGAGCGTCGGCCACCACCAC
>DAIDMR010000068.1 GCA_027448865.1 Vampirovibrio sp. | reverse complement strand
GGATCTGCGGAGGCTGAAACCGGTAGCAAATTCAACAGCAAGGCCAGCGGTAGCGCCAGAACAGCCAGTTTTTGCAAAGGCATCCGGTTACACATGCTGATCTCCTGATTGGGGTGGACAACTATAATACAGGCCAGCCTCCTAAAAAGTTTCAGAAGCGTCCGACCCGTATTATAAAGCCTGACAGGGATTACAAGCGAGCTTGGGCTTAGTCCAGCAAACAGGCGCTAATGTAGGTTTCCACGGTTTTAGACATCATGTGCCGAAACACCTGCTTGCGCAGCCAGGCTTGATGGTACCCCGATTGCTCGCCAAACAGCATTTTGGCCGCATCGCCCTTAAAAAGGGCGTCCACGGTTAACGAATGACAAAAGGCGGTCATGGCTTTCACTGAGCCAAACAGGGAACGCAGCAAGGCCTCGGCCTCCCCCACTTCAAAGTGGGAAACCGCTTTACAAGCGTACACCCGAAAATTCTCGGCGTACTCTTCCTGAATGTCCTGTAAACGGGCTTCACCGAGATCGCCCCGGTAGAGCGAGCGGGTGGCCTCCAGCAGCCACCGGGCCAGATTGTCCACCAGCTTCAATTCAGTTTCGGTAAAGGGGTAGTTCTCGCTGGAGGCCCGTCCGGCACCGGCCAGCCGGATACTGCGACCATCCAGATAGGTTTTGCGAAACAGTAAAATATTTCGCTCCATATCAATCTCGAACTCTTCATCCAGAATGTCCAGCACGGCCTGGTCGGAGAAGCCAAATAGCACCACACCCCAGTTTTCCGGGCCGACCAATGCCTGATAGCGACTGAGCATCTCCGGTGGACTCAAATCCAGATAGGCTTGGGTATCGGCACGGCCTTCCGCTTCCCAGGGGGCCGATAATATGGCAAATTTGGCCGCCAGATTTCTCACGCACTCACCCAACACGCTGCTTCCACTTCACTTAATTATAGTGGATTTTCATCGGGGGGAGGGCGTTTAAAGTTCCCTGCTCCGCCGGTTCTTTTGGATCAATCTTGTTCTTTTCTGAAGAAAAGGGTAATCCCTGGACTTTGCGTGGAGATGTCTTGGCCTCCTGTTTTCTCAACAGGTGGGTGTCCTCCGTGGTCATCGAGGTTTCCAACAGGCTTGCTTGCGCAAGGTTGGTATACGGTGATGCCATCGCGTTATCAGGACTCCCGATTATGGCGGGTAGAGTCAAGACATCGAACCACATCCAGGGATTGCATCTATTATCCCCCATGACTGGATTGGCTCGCAACGGCTTTTTTGAATTTTGGCTAAAAATCAGCCGGATAGGCTAGTTTCATCGTCGTGTCGAATCACTTGTAATTCGGCCCGCTCCCGCAGGATTTTCCGCAGCAGGTGAATCGATTCGGGGCGGTGGGCGTTTTCATTAATCAGTTGGTTCATAATGTCCAGCGATTGGCGGAGTTGTCGCTCTCGGTGCAGTTGTAGCGTTTCCGGGGTACTATTCTCCCGAATCCAGGCCAATTGGCGAATGACATGCGATTGTTTATCCTTGCCTTTAGACACTTGATACCCCTTTCCGAAACCACTTGAGGCGGTTATCCACTCGTTCCTGATAAATCATGCGGGACTCATAACCCCATCATGACCTAGCATGTTTCCCTCTTCATCGGGCAGGCGATTTAGCTCCCGGGATATAGACCGTTTGGTATCTTATAGGGTTAAGTTAGGGCTCAGCGACCACCCACACCCCGGCCTCCGGTAACAGGGGTAAATGGGCCTTCTGAATGCGTTCCCCGGGCATTAAAACGGGGATGCCCGGCGGGCAATGTACTACGGTTTCCTTGGCGATTCGGTTCAGTGCTGATGCGATGGGGACTTTGTGTCCTTTGCGGAAAAAGGCCTCTCTGGGGGATAAAGCCATTTGCGGTAAGCAAATCTCCGCGGAATCAACCGATTCTCCCCGCAGTGGTGAGGTAGGGCATTCAGCTCCGCGCAGGGCTTCATCTTCTGCCAATATGATTGTTTTGAAGGCCTCGAAATCGGCTTCGGTTAGACCCAGATTCGCCAGATACAGCACGCCACCCGGTTTGGCCGACTCGTAAGCCAATTGGTGCGCTTCTTCCACGCGCGCGCCCCAGTCTTCCCCGGTTTCCAGCGGATGGCTGAGATAAAACTTGCAGGGGTCCCAGAATTGGGCGGCTGCGCCAGA
Organism: Vampirovibrio sp.; assembly: GCA_027448865.1. Taxonomy (GTDB): domain Bacteria; phylum Cyanobacteriota; class Vampirovibrionia; order Vampirovibrionales; family Vampirovibrionaceae; genus Vampirovibrio. The sequence goes on along the minus strand of DAIDMR010000068.1, from coordinate 4,820 downwards.
AGGCTGATACAGCCGTAAATGGCTCAGGCTGGTTTGTAAAGTACGTCGAACCGCCTGCACTTGGGCCAACAACCATTCGATTCGGACTTGGCCAGCGGTGCTGCCCAGAAAGCCACAAGCGGCATCCAGACTGGACATTAGTAAATAGGACGGGCTGGTGCTTTGCAGAGTATTCAGGGCCTGTTGAAACAGGGTCGGATCCACGCAGGAACCTTGCGGCAAGTGGGCCAAGGCGCTTTGAGTCAGGCTGCCCCCGCTTTTGTGCAGGGAGTGAATAACCACATCCGCCCCGCTGTGGCAGGCAGAGGCGGGCAGTTGATCGCTCAGGGGCCACAGGCTGCCGTGGGCTTCATCCACCACCAGCGCCACCCCATGGGCTTTACACAGACCGGCGATTGCTGGAATATCACTGCCCAAACCTTCATAGGTGGGGGAGGTCAGGAATAAAACGGTGGCGTCCGGGTGTTGCTGCAGTTGGGCCGCCACTTGGGCCACCGTTACCGGGCCCCACAAGTCCCAATCTGGCAAATGACTGGGCAAAAACCAGACCGGCTGGGCACCGCACACAATCAGGCCGCTTAAAACAGCCCGGTGGGCATTGCGGGGGATGAGTACCTTGGCCCCCGGCTGGGCCACGCAGAGCATGGCGGCCATTAGGCCCACGGAGGCCCCGTTGATCAGCATAAAGCTATGGGCCACCCCAAACAGGCTGGCCATGCGCTGTTGGGCTTCTGAAATCGCCCCATCCGGCTCAGACAAAACATCCAGACCATCCAGCTCAGTCAAATCGTAGCGAAATGGCTGGCCCCAGACCGTGGCATCCTCATATAAACAATGACCGGCATGGGCTGGCACATGGAAGCGCCTGCGATCAAGCCGGTCATAAGTTTTTAACGCATCAACCAGAGGAGTCTCCGGTTGATGCGTCTCTGATTTTTTAGTTGGGGCTGGCTGCACTCAGGGGCTCCAGACCATGCTGGGCGCGCTCTGCGTCATTGACACCCTTCATGGTGAGGTTGATACGGCCACGCTCGTCAATGTCCACGACCTTGACCAGCACTTCATCGCCCACTTTAACCACATCCTCAACGGCTTGCACCCGCTGTTGGGCCAACTGGGAAATGTGCACCATGCCATCCTTGCCCGGGAACAGTTCCACGAAAGCACCGATGGGGATGGTACGCACGACTTTGCCCATGATCACCTGACCACGCTCTATCTTGCGGGTCAAACGCTCGATGATGTCTTTGGCACGGGTAGCGCCTTCGCCGTCCACCGAGGTGATGGTGACCAGACCGCTGTCCTCAATGTCAATGGTGGCACCGGTTTCATCGATAATGGAGCGGATCATTTTACCGCCGGGCCCAATGACAGAGCCAATCTGGTCTTTGTCGATGGTCAGGGTAATGATGCGAGGGGCCCACGGGGACAGTTCGGCACGAGGGGCAGCCAATACGGCGGTCATCCGATCCAGAATGGTCAGGCGACCGGCTTTGGCTTGTTCCAGGGCGGTCTTCATAATCTCCAGAGAGATACCCTGAATTTTGATGTCCATTTGCAGCGCGGTCACGCCATCCCGGGTTCCCACGACCTTGAAGTCCATATCGCCCAGGAAGTCTTCCACCCCTTGGATGTCGGACAACACCACGGACTTGGCGCCTTCCTTAATCAGACCCATGGCAATCCCGCCCACCGGGGCTTTAATGGGAACACCGGCATCCATCAGGGCCAGTGTGGCGCCGCAGGTGGAAGCCATACTGGTGGAGCCATTGGATTCCAGAATGTCGGAATTCACCCGAATGGTATAGCCAAATTCCTCTTTGGAGGGCAGAACCGGCAAAATGCCACGCTCAACCAGCGCGCCGTGGCCAATTTCCCGACGTCCCGCACCCCGCATGGGTTTGACTTCGCCCACGGAGTAGCCCGGGAAGGTGTAATGGTGCATCCAGCGCTTTTCAGTCTGGGGATCCACGCCATCCAGACGTTGCGCTTCGCCCGGGGAGCCCAGGGTAGCCACGGAGAGGGCCTGAGTGTTACCACGGGTAAACAAACCGCTACCGTGAACACGGGGCAGGATACCGGTCTGGCAGTTGATGGGGCGAATGTCTTCGTTACGACGACCGTCGGCCCGCACGCCTTCCTCAATGATCATGGTGCGCATAATGCGTTTTTCCACTTTCTTGAAGGACTCGCCCAGATAATCCAGCGGCTGGGCCAGCAGGAAGGCCTTGATGGGATCGGTATCCGCCTTGGCTTCCAGAGCGCCTTTAACTTTTTGCTTGGCGGCTTCCAGCAGTTCCTTGCGGCGGCTGCGGTCAAACTCGTGGTAGGCGGCGAAAATGTCTTTTTCCGCGGTTTCTTCCACGAAAGCCAGCACCTTTTTCACATCGGCTTCCAGTTCAAAGACAAAGGGCTTTTTCTCGATGCCGCACTGAGCGGCGAATTCCCGCTGGACTTTAACCTGCTCCCGAATATGATCGTGGGCAAAAGCCAGCGCCTTCAGCAGATCCTCTTCGGAAATGAAGTTGGCACCGGCTTCCACCATCATGATGGAGTCTTCGGTACCAGCGACCACCAGGTCCAGATCGCTTTCTTCAGTTTGCTTGAACGTGGGGTTCACGATGAACTGTCTGTTGAGGCGAGCTACGCGCACGCCGCCGACGGGGCCGGAGAAGGGTAGTCCAGAGAGTTCCAGGGCCATGGAAGCCCCGAAAATAGCAAGCACATCAGGCTGGATACTGCTATCCATGCTCATTAAGGTAGCCACAACCTGCACATCGTTACGGTATCCATCGGGCCACAAGGGGCGGATGGGACGGTCAATCAGGCGAGAGGTCAGAGTGGCCTTGTCGGAAGGCTTGCCTTCCCGCTTCAGGTAACCGCCGGGCAAACGACCCACAGAGTACATTTTTTCTTCAAAGTCAACCAGCAGCGGAAAGAAGTCGATGCCGGGACGGGGAGATTCACTGCCAGTGGCGGTGACCAGAAGCACGGTGTCATCGCAACGGACTAGCACGGAGCCGGTGGCGGCCTTGGCTAAGCGTCCGCTTTCAAGGTGGACTTCTTTGTCCCCAATTTTAAACGTTTTGGTCTGCAGATTCGGAAACAGGATTTGTTCGTTCATAGAGTTTTATCTTCTTTCTATACTTCGATGTTTTATTCCGTGGATGATGCAGCTATTTTAACGCCTTTTGAGGGGCTTCGTCAGCATCAAGCGCGAAAATTGCTGTTGGTATTGGATTTCCCCTCAAGATGTTCCCAAAGCGTGGCGGAAATGCCAAGGACTGGAAAGAGAAAAACGGGCACCAGGCCCGTTTTTCTGGGAGTTTTACTTCCGGATACCCAATTTGGTGATCAGTTCTTTGTAGGCTTCCGGCGTTGAAGTCTTTTTGAAGTAGTTCAGGTAGCGACGGCGGCGACCTACCATAATCTGCAGACCACGCTGGCAAGCAAAATCCTTGCGGTTCTCTTTCAGGTGCTCGGTCAGCTCGCTGATGCGCTTGCTCAACATGGCAATTTGCACAGGGGCGCTGCCGGTGTCATTGGCGCTGACGGAATGCTCTTTGAAAATTTCTTTTTTTTGTTCAGAAGTCAGGGGCATATTTCTTTTATCGCCTTTTGATTTTGGATTTACTTCGAGTAATATGGAGCCTATTATGTACGGTGATAAGAAAATTACAATAGCACCTTAAAAATGACTACCCCCTATCGCCCATTTTGCAATATTTTGAAACAGGTAGTAACACTGAGTTTGAGTTTGGCCGTGGTCGCTGGCTCCCTGACAGGCTGCCAGAATAATGCCACCCATGGGGAAAGCGCCCAGCTACGCAAGGCCAAGCAGCTCATTGAGCAAGGAAACTTCGAAGAGGCCTTTGTAGAGCTGAATCAGGCCCTGGATCAGGCTCCCAGAGATCCCAACTTGCACATTAACCTAGGCTGGCTGTATTTGTACACCAACGATCTGGATAACGCGGCGAAAGAACTGACACAGGCGGAAACCTTGGGGCCCGACCTGGCGGAAACCTATCATCTGCGAGGGGCCATTCTTGGCTATCAAGCCCAGCACGCCTCACAACCGCAGGAGAGCCGCCAACTGCAGGAAGAGGCCGTCCAGAACTTTCAGCAAGCGCTAAAAAGAGATGGAAAGAACCATCAGACCTACTTTGACCTGGCCACCAGTCTATCAGCTCTGGGTCGGCAGGAAGACGCCTTGGCCACCCTGGACAAGGGGTTTCAGTATATCCCGGACAAGGATTTGGAAACGCAGGTGAACTTTCAAATCGCTACCTGTGCCGCCGAGGCCCAATTGCAGCGCTATGATGAGGCTATCGAAGATTGTCATCAGGCGCTGGAGTTTACCACCAATCCGGCGTCCCGAGAGCGCATTACCGACATGATTGAAAACATGAAGCTGATGAACCCGGGCTTATCTCAAAAAATTGAGGCCCAGCAAGCTGAAAAAGACCGTCAGGCTGAAGAAAACGCCATCGTCGACACGGCTGCTTCCGACTAGAGTCCTAAATCCCGGGTTGATGGCGAGACCGGGCCTGCGCTTAGGAAAGCGGGTGGTTTTGCAGCAACCAGAAAAACACAATGGCCACAATAATGCGGTAAATGCCAAAAGGGGCCATGGAGGTTCTTTGCAGCATTAAAATAAAGGTTTTAACCGCCAACAAGGCGGACACAAAGGCCACCACAAAGCCCAGCCCAAACGCGGTCACGTCATGGGGACTCAGCTTGTCCCAGATTTCCAGCAGATCCTTGATGCAAACGATCATCATGATGGGTGCGGCGGCGGAGGGATTCCGGTGTACCGGAAA
>DAIDMR010000067.1 GCA_027448865.1 Vampirovibrio sp. | reverse complement strand
TATGAGCTAAAATCCAACATCCACCGGCGCTTGATTGAAGAGATCGATCTCAACCAGCTGATGGAAAAAGGCAGCACCGGATTGCGCGATCAAATCCGGGATGCCATCAGCCACCTGCTAATGGAAGAAAGCAACCTACTGACCCTTTCCGAGCGGGATCGCCTGATTGAGGACATTGTCAACGAAGCCATGGGCTTGGGGCCGCTGGAGCAATTGCTGCGCGATCAGTCCATCAGCGAAATCATGATTCTGGGGCCGCATCTGGTGTATGTGGAACGCAATGGCAAACTCACCGAATCCAAAGTACGCTTTAAAGACGATGGCCATTTGCTGCAGATCATCGACCGCATTGTATCCGCAGTGGGTCGGCGGGTGGATGAAACCCAGCCCCTTTGCGACGCCCGCCTGAAAGACGGCTCCCGGTTCAACTGTGTCATTCCGCCATTGGCCCTGGATGGCCCGCTGGTGACCATCCGAAAGTTCTCCAAAGATCCGCTGACCGTGCAAGACCTGATCAACTTTGGCTCCCTCACCCCGGAGTCTGCGGAGTTGCTGCGGGGGTTTGTGCAAGGCCGCATGAACATTGTCATTTCCGGGGGTACCGGTTCCGGTAAAACCACCCTGCTGAACGTCCTTTCCAGCTTTATCCCGGATGATGAGCGGATTGTGACCATTGAGGACACCGCCGAATTACAATTGCAACAGCGCCACGTGGCCCGTATGGAGACCCGTCCGCCCAACCTGGAAGGCCGAGGCGAAATCACCATGCGTGATTTGGTTAAAAACTCACTCAGGATGCGCCCGGAGCGCATCGTGGTGGGGGAATGCCGATCCGGCGAAACCCTGGACATGTTGCAAGCCATGAACACAGGCCACGATGGCTCACTGACCACCCTCCACGCCAACACCCCCCGGGACGCCATACGACGCATGGAAACCATGGTGATGATGGCCGGTTACGACTTGCCCCAAAAGGCCATTCGGGAACAAATCGCCTCCGCCGTCCACGTCATCATTCAGGCCAGCCGCCTGAGCGACGGGAGTCGCCGGGTCATGAACATCACGGAAGTGGTGGGCATGGAAGGCGAAGTGGTACTGCTGCAGGATATTTTCCACTTTGTGCAGCAGGGCGTGGATGAAAACAACAAAATCATCGGCGCCTTCAAGCCCACCGGTATCCGCCCCAAGTTTCTGGACATTCTGAAAGCGGAAGGTATTGAAATTGACGAATCGCTCTTTGCGCTATAGAGCTTACGTTGAGGATTCACCCCCATGGACAACAATCTGTTAACCAGCCTGATTCCGGGCCTCGCCCTGATTTCTCTGGCCATGTGGGCCTACGAAACCTTTTTCAAAAAACAGGTGCAGGCCCAGGAACACATTCAAAACCTGCTCAGTACAACTTCGGCACAAGGAAAGTCCGGCAAAGAGCAGGAAAATATTTTAAAGCGGCGTAAAAAAAACACCACGGGTAAAACCACCAAAACCGAAGAGCTGGAAATCAAGCTGGAACGGGCCAACATGCTCATTACCACCAATGAGTTTTACCTGATTTCAGCAGGCACCGCGATAGGAGGTGGGCTGCTCGCCTGGCTGATTACCGGACAAAACCTGTTGTTGGCCCTACCCGTTGGCGGCGCTTGCAGCGCCTTGCCTTACGGCTTCATGACCGTCAAAGGCATGCTGCGCATGAAAAAAGCCGCCGCCCAGTTTGCCGATGTTTTAAACAGTATGGTGAACGCCTTTAAAACCGGGTTTGGCTTCAGCCGGGCCGTGCAAATGATTGCCGATAATTACGACGATCCCTGGGGCACCGAATTCGGTAAGATGGCCGCCGAAATGAACCTGGGCGCCACCATGGAGGATGCCCTTTACGGCCTCTCAAGCCGGGTGCCCTCCCCGGATGTGGACTTGTTCGTGACCGCTCTGCTCATTCAAAAGGAAACCGGCGGCAGTATGGCCGAACTCCTGGGCAACCTGTCTCACACCATCCGGGATCGCTACAAGCTCTTTCAGAAAGTAGGCGCCATTCCACCAAAGTTCAATCAGCCCGCCAGTCCATCCCCGGCCCCCAAGGCCAAAAAGGAAGTAGCCCCTGAAGATCCT
>DAIDMR010000066.1 GCA_027448865.1 Vampirovibrio sp. | reverse complement strand
CCGTGAGTTTTTACTCAGCGATCAGCGGGCCTTGCTGGATCGCATGCGGGTGCCCTTTGAAAGCTGGATTTCTGAAAAAGCGTACCTGTACGATCGGGGTGTGATTCCGGAAACGCTGGACGCCCTGACCCGCAAGGGCTTTACCTACGAGGCCGAAGACGCCCTGTGGTTCAAGTCCACCGAATTTGGCGATGAAAAAGATCGGGTGCTGCGCAAGTCCGATGGCAGCTTCACCTACTTAATGCCCGATATCGCCTATCATCACGATAAATTCAGCCGCAAGGACGACCAGGGCCAAGCCCGCTACAACCGCATTCTCAATATCTGGGGCGCCGATCACCACGGCTACATCCCCCGCATGCGGGGGGCCATTCAGGCGTTGGGGCACTCCCCGGATCAATTTGAAGTGCTGCTGGGCCAGTTGGTCAACCTGATTGTGGATGGCGAGCGCACCCGCATGGGCAAGCGTCGCAAGATGCTGACCTTGCAGGACGTGGTGGATGAAGTGGGTGTAGACGCCACCCGGTTCTGGATGGTGTCCAAGTCCGCCGATACTTCGCTGGATTTTGATGTGGATCTGGCCGCTTCCGCCACCAGCGAAAACCCGGTGTTTTATGTGCAATACGCCCATGCCCGGTGTTGCAGTATTTTGCGCAACGCCGTGGAAGCCCCGGTCAATGTGGATTCCGGTGAAGTGGCCCAGCCCTTTGTCACGGAAGAGGCTTTGCGGGCCTTTGAGCAAAATTTGAATCCCCAGGTACTGGCTCCCTTGTTTGACAGTCTGCCTGACCCCAGGGAGCAGCAGGTATTAAAGGCCTTGCTGCTGCTGCTGGACGGGTTTGAAGACGTGGTTCGGGACGCCGCCCGGTTCCGTTCCCCCCATTTTGTGACCCAATACGCTCAGGATGTTTCGGCTCAGTTCCACTCATTTTATGGGGTATGTCGCATTCTCACTCCGGAGCCTGCCTTGACTCAGGCCCGCCTGATGCTGATTCGGGCCATCCAGAAAACGCTGGCCCAGGCTCTGGACTTGCTGGGTGTGTCCGCCCCGGAGCGCATGTAGAAGCTCTTCGGTTGTGACACGCTGCGGCTGATTGTCAAACGCTGGTTTCGAGCGGTTTTGGCCTGCTTTGTAAAAAAAACTTCATAAACTGGCATCAATATCACTTCACTCGCTTTTCTCTCTCAGAACAAGTATGAACTGGGCCTTGCTGGCTGGCAGTTCAAGTGGGTACTAATCGAAACGCTTATGCGTTTACGATGCGACAAACAGTTGAAGAGATGAGAAAAGCATTGAAAGCCATATCTGGGCTGGAACTTTGGGTTGCATTGCGGACTGCTGGCAATGAACTCTCAGCATCCGTTGCACGCCAACCCCGACGACGCTCCGTTTTGGAGGGACGTTCGGTGAACCGTTTCGGGGGCGGCTTTGGGGTAAGTTTCGGGATAAGCCAGTGGCTTTGGGGTGAGACGGGATTATTGGGTGTGATATTGGGAGTGAAGAGAGGGGATGAGGACACATTTCGTGAAGGGGGAAAAGAAAGTGCCTGGCAACAGGTACTGTGTCATACCGAGTAAGCGCCGCCTTGCTCTTTAGCCGGAGTGAGAGAGCCTTACAACCAACCACCGGGAGAGCCATATCTCCCGGTTTTATTTTTAGGAAGGTATTTCGTCTCAACACACTGTGTGGTTTAGCAGGCTCCTTTCACCCGCACTGGTCATTCCCGCACGACTCTGTCACTCTTGCGCGACTCTGTCACTCTTGCGCGGCTCTGTCACTCTTGCGCGACTCTGTCATTCCCGCGGAGGCGGGAATCCAGTATGCTTGGCTGAATTCAGCTTTTCGACGCTTTCAAGGAAATGGCTTTGGGGGCGGACTTTACCGCCAGCGCATGGACGATCCCGTCAGTCGTGTGAAAAAAGTGACCCGGCAATCCTTAACGGACACCGGGCCGGGGGTTAACGGTTGTACTGGTTTACGGCAGTGCGATGCGCGAAATAATATTGGCCGGGTCCTGCTCGGAGACGAACACGGCGTTATTCACGGTGTCCATAAACAGGTTATAGGGCTTGTTCAGTCCACCAATGAGTACGCTGGTCTTGCCGTTGGCGTTAATACGGGCCACGTTGTTCAGCAGATAGTTGGCCACGTACAACTCGTTGGTTTTTGGGTTGTAGGTCAGGCCAATGGGGCCTTTAATGCCTTCCCCGGAGCTGAACACGGTTTTCTCGCCGCTGGCCCCCACCCGGTAGATGATGTTTTTAGAGTAGTTGGCCACGTACATAAAGCCGCCCGGGCCGATGGTAATCCCGGTGGGGCCTTCATACCCCTTGGAGAACACCTTAACCGTGGCTTTGCCCGCTGCCGGTGTGGCGGCTGTCGCTGGCTTGGAGGTGCTGGGGGCCGTTGTGGCAGGCTTATTGGCAGTGGTGGCGGGTTTGTTGGCCGTAGCCGGGGCACTGGCCGGCTTGGTGGCCGTGGCTGGCGTGTTTTGCGGCTTCAACTCCGGGCGCAATTCATTCAGCTTGACCCGGGCTTGGGCGTACTTGGCATCGCTGGCCGGAATTTGAGACAGAATATTAATGGCCTCTTCGTTGCGGCTCAGCTTTTCCAGACACAAGGCCAAATTGTATTTGGCGTTACCGTCCGTGGGGGCCAGATTGACGGACTTCTGGAACATGTCGGCGGCGTCCGGAAAGCGCTTCATCTGGTAGTAAATAGAGCCCATGTTGTAATAGGCGTCAGCGTAGGCCGGATCGATCTGGGTAGCCCGGGTAAATTTGCTCAGGGCGTCATTCACCCGTCCCTGATTGTAAGCCTCTATGCCCTGATTGTAATTCTGAATGGCTTCCAGATTATTGGAAGCTTCCGCCATGCCGGTGGGCTGGAGCCACAAGCTACCGGCCATCAGCCCACCAAGCAGGACAAAACGTAAATAACGAGAATAAAACCGATTGCGCATGGATAAATACCTCTTACCTTTAAAACCGGTCAATGCGAGTCTTTGGACTCAACAGAAGCCCTCGCTGACCCAAGATAACCGGGCGGGGGACAAGACGCCTCCTTCCTGCCTCTGATGGGCGCCGGGGAAGAACGTCAGACTCTCGATGTGAAGTTCTGCCTCTCTCTATCTCTCTTCATTACTTTCGGCTCGGTGTGCGGACCAACCGGGCTCTCACAGGCGCTGAAGCTGACCGCGCTGAAGCTGACCGGATGATCACCGGGGACACTGCCCCAAGGCCTGACGCTGGTGAGTGACCACAGGTTGGCCTTGCCAAAAGATGACGTAATAATCGCACACTGGTTCAGTTCTTGAAAAGGGGCCCTCAATAAAAAGGACTGTGAAAAAACACGGTTTGCCTTTGCCTCTGGGGGATGGCAGGGGCCTGTACTATAATACGAAAGAGCCTGTACTGGTTGATATCAACTGTTTAGGATGTTTAAGAACGTTCCGGTCCCGGCTGGGGTCGCCCCAAGAGAGGCTAATCCTTGTTTTCCCTGGAAGAAGTACAGTTAAAACTGAAGGATTTACGGCAGGCGGTGTCTATCGAGAAGGATCACCGCTATATCGACGTGCAGGGCCGCAAGAAGACGTTTTCCCGCTTTATGTATGACACCCTGAAAGAAATGCCTCCGCTGACGCTGGGCGATGGCAGCGACACGGACAACCCGCTGGATACCTTACGCCGCAAGTTCGAGAATTATCCCTTCATGGATTTGGGGGGGCGCATGCGCACCCTGGAGAGTATGGAGCAGTTTTTACTGGCCCTGTCCCGGCAAGGCGCGGCCCAGCGCAAGACCCCCAAATTATCCACGGAGCCCCCCAAAGCAGGCGGAAAATCCATCCACGAGTTGGAGGTGAAGTACCTGAAAGGGGTGGGTCCCAAGCTGGCCCAGTTGCTGGGGCTGGTGGGCATTCAGACCGTGGAGAGTCTCCTCTACTACTTCCCCCGGCGGTACCTGGACTACAACAACCGGGTCAAAATTCTGGATCTCAATCAGGGCGATGAGGTCACTGTCATCGGCACCATCCGCTCGGTGAACGCCTACAAAACCAAAAACGGTTTGGCCATTCTCAGTCTGGTGATTACCGATGACACCGGCATGATGGCCGCCAACTGGTTTCTGGGCAAGCTCAGTCAGGCCTCCCTGGAAGCGCAGAAGGAGCGCTACCCCAAGGGGGCCGATGTCATGCTCTCCGGCAAAGTGAAGTGGGATACCTATAAAAAAATCCCGGCCATGGATCGTCCGCAGTTGGAAATTCTCAGCTATCAGGACGCCACCGGCGTTCAGGAGAATGACTCCCTGCATGCGGGCCGATTGGTGCCCATTTACGCCCTGACCGAAGGACTGAACCTGCGCTTTTTGCGCAAGGCCATCCATCAGGCCTTACAGGATTACCTGGACAGCATCATCGATCCTGTTCCCCAGTCGGTACTGCAACAGTACGGCCTGATGCCGCTAAAAGACGCCCTGCGGCAAATTCACTTCCCGGAAACCCGTGATTTGGCCACAGCGGCCCGGGAGCGCCTGGTGTTTGACGAGCTGTTCTATGTGCAGTTGCGCTTGTCTCTCATTCGTCAGCAGTACAAGCGCACCGTGAAGGGCCTGAATCTGGTTTATCATCCCGGTGGCTACGCGGAGCAGCTCAAGCAAACCTTGCCCTTTGCCTTGACCGGGGCCCAGCAGCGGGTGTTGGATGAGATCTCAAAAGACATCGCTTCCGATGAGCCC
>DAIDMR010000065.1 GCA_027448865.1 Vampirovibrio sp. | reverse complement strand
CAGTGACCTCAGGATCGGGTTCACCCTGTTCCTGCGACAGGAAAGGTAAGATTTTTCACTTTATCAAATCGCCCTGTTTATCGTAAAGTAAAACCGAGTGAATGGTTTCATCAATTCAAAGGGGACGGTCAATACCCGTCCTGTTCAAGTGGCCATAAAAGTAACACAACGCATCCAAGCGGGAAGGGATTGTAGACGATGACTTTCAGCCTTATTAACCCATTTCACAAGCAAACCACAGGCCGTTATCCTGTCGATCACCGCCAGAGTCCAAACACACGGAGAGCCGCCGCTACAGGGCGTTTGACTGTAACTGCGGGACAATTAGAGCCCATCCCCCTGCCCATTCCCGTCAATGGCCCCCGTAGAGTTCCCATTGCTTCCCAGCCCGGCCAGTTGCCGGCCTCCAAAACCGAGATTCATCATCCCAGAGAAACCGAAACCAGTACGGTATTGAAAGACATGTCAGCGCTGGGACAGGCGGTATTTAAAAGTGACGCGGATCGTGTTGTCTCCCTGTTGGGCAAGCTCTCTAAAGAAGAAATCAACCAGCCAGATGCCAACGGCTTCCCCCCTTTGGCGGTGGCGGTTCGCTACGGCAACGACTTTATCGTTAAACATTTATTGAGCAGTCCCAAAACGGACACCAACAAGCCCAACAAGGATCAACGCACCCCACTCATCCTGGCCGCCCGCTATGGCCGCCTGCCCATCCTCCAGCAACTGCTGAACACCCCCAGGATCAATCTGAACGCGCGGGATAAAGACGGCATGACGGCACTGGACTGGTGCATGCGCCAGCACAATCAGGAGAGTATCAGGCTGCTACAAACAGCAGGAGCGGAAAGCGCCGTTTACAAAAGCAAAAAATCCTAGCGGATTTGCCAAAATCTATTCAGGCTGTCCATAAAGCGCCTGCCGGACAGTAAATACCCGGATGCTGGCCTCACGACCGCGCACGGACACTTCACCCAGCGGCAGACAAGTCTCGGAACCCAAGATATCGGATAGCCTGGCGGCCTCCACAGCCACTGTGGACTCGCTCATCAACAACCTTGTGTGAAGCAGCCTGGCCTGCTCTTGCAGGCGGACACAAGTATTCACAGTGTCCCCCACGGCGGTATACTCCAGTTTATCCGCTGGCCCCAGAAAGCCCACAAAGGCGGTTCCCGTATTCAGGGAAATGCCGATATCCGTCTCAAAACCCACGCTTTCCTGCCAGTGCCGGGCCAGTTTACGGGTCTCGTAAAGCGTTTCCAGGGCCGCCCGCAAGGCCAGAACCCGATGGTTGGCATCGGGCAAGGGCGCCCCGAAAATAATCAGGATGCCATCCCCCATGAATTTATCGATGGTGCCCTGATGACTGAACACAATCTCCACCTCCAGCCCATAGAACTGATTCCGAAGGGCGGTCACGTCCTGGGGCGGCAGGCGCTCCGCCAGCGTGGTGAAGTTGCGAATGTCTACAAACATTGAGGTAATCTCCAGCTTCTCGCCCCCGGGTTTCAGCACGTGAGCCTGCCGTCGGATCTCTCGCAACACTTCGGGATCCACCAGCTGGGTCAGACTTTTTTCCATGGCCGCCAATTGCTTTTCCTTAAACAGGCTGCGGTAGGTACTCCCCGCCAGAAAGGCCCCCATCATGAACAGCTCCGGGGTTACCACATCCAGCCATAAGGACTGATGGGCGAACAACCAAAAGGCCAACCAGCAGTAAAGCACCATACCACCGGTGGTATAAAGCAACGTTTTCCCCAGACTGCTCATGCCCAGACGCAGCCCAAACACGGCCAACACCAACAGCACCAACACCAGCGCGTTGACTAGCGGGCTGACTCGTCGGATGGCTTGCCCGCTGAGTAAATTATCGATAGCC
>DAIDMR010000064.1 GCA_027448865.1 Vampirovibrio sp. | reverse complement strand
GAAAAGCGTTACGGTGTCCGGATTCCGCCGGATATGCTGGAGAAAGCCTTGCGTTTGTCCAGAACAGTCTGGCCGCAAGGGACACTGGAGCGAGCCACCACGCTGTTACGGGGAGCGGTGGTTGATTTGGCCCAAGGGCCTGCCTTACATGTGGCGGCCCTGAATGATGCGTTACAGGAACAGGAGCTGGCTGCGGCCTCTCTGGAGCGGCACGAGCCGAGCGGCCTGACCGGGCGCTATCAACGACAGTTGCAAGTGGCCCGGCTCCAGGTGGCCCGCCTCAAGCAGGAGATTGAATCCCGGTTGTGGCAAAAGGACAGCACAGGCACTACCCTCAGTGAACCACCGGTTTTGCAGGAGCGGCATCTGCAAAACGCCCTGGCTACCATGACCGGGCGAGCATCGGAAACCCTGACGCCGGCAGATTTAAACAAGTTGCGCAATGCGGAAGCGGTGATGGCTCAGTACATTGTGGGACAGCCGGAGGCGTTGCGTAGGATTGCCCTAGGGCTGCGGGAAATCGCCATTCGGCATAAAACGGGTGTGGTGGCCAATCGTCCCATTGTCAGTTTGCTGCTACCGGGACCCACTGGGGTGGGTAAAACGGAGGCCGCCCGGGTCATCGCTCGGGAGTTTATGAACGGACACCTCATTCGTCTGGATATGTCGGATTACATGGAAAAACATGCCGCTAGCCTGCTGACCGGCGCGCCACCTGGATATGTCGGTTACGAGCAGGGGGGGCTGGTGGATCAGGTGCGCCGACATCCCAAATCGGTGGTGGTGTTTGATGAAATCGAGAAGGCCCACCCGGATGTCTTTAACCTGCTGCTTCAAATTCTGGGAGAGGGGGAGCTGAGAAATAACCGGGGCGAGGTGGTCAGCTTTCGGGATACCGTCGTCATTCTGACCAGTAACCTGAATCATGAGGCGCTGACCGATTTGGTGACCCGGCATCGCAATAGTGCCACCGCCCGAAAAGACCCCGAATTGGCAGCCAATGATCTGGAGAATAAGGTTCGCACGCTTTTAACCGCCAAGGGCAATACTGGCGGTACCGGTTTTAAGCCCGAGCATCTGGGCCGGATTGATTATGTGATTCCGTTCAATCCCCTGACCGCTGAACATGTGCGGGGCATTGTCGATATTCAGCTGCAGCAGCTCAATGCGCAGTCCTTCCTGAAGGAACGTCAGCTGAAGGTGGCTTTGTCCCAGACGGCCTTGAACCGACTGGAAACCCTGGCACGGGGGCAAGAGTTGGCTGATCTGAGCGGGGCACGGGAGGGAGGCACGGTGATTGCTGGCGGTGCCCGGGCCATTGGGGCCCAGTTTGATCGTTATGTGGCCCAGCGGGTTTTATCTGAATTAGCGATGAACCCTGACTGGGACGAACTGGAAAATGCCCGCATTACCGTGGAGTATGATGCGCAGCGTCATGGATTTGCCTTGCGGGTCTCGTCTCAGCCCGCTTTAACTGATTCAGCCCCGGCATAGGAAAATCGCCCTTTTTGTGAATTCCGGGTACGGATAAAAGTGGCGGGGAGCCATTAGCAGGAGGGATTCGACTGGATTGCTTTCCGGTTTGTTTTTGGAAATCGGTTAAAATAAAGCAATGAGCGCACCGTCTATTCAATCTGAGCAATCCAGCCCGTCGGCTCTTCCGCAGCCCTTTATCCGGCTGGAGAAAGTGTCCAAGCACTTTCCCATTCATAAAGGGTTTTTCAACCGAAAAGTGGGTGAAGTGCAGGCGGTGACTGAAATCGATCTGGATATTTACGCCGGGGAAACGCTGGGCGTGGTGGGGGAATCCGGCTGTGGCAAGTCCACGCTGGGGCGCAGTATTTTGCAGTTGCTTCGACCCAGTGCGGGCCGGGTGTTGCTGGATGGGATCGATCTGTGTACCCTCAGCAACCGGCAGTTGCAACCTTTGCGCCGGGAAATGCAGATTGTGTTTCAGAACCCCTATTCCAGCCTGGATCCCCGCATGACCATTGGGGAAACGGTGGCTGAGCCTCTGCAGGTACATCACCTTTACAAGGGGCCTGCTTTAACCCGGCGTGTTGCTGAGTTATTGGATATGGTGGGCTTGCCTCGGGATGCTGCTCGGCGTTATCCTCATGAGTTTTCGGGTGGGCAGCGCCAGCGGGTGGGTATTGCCCGGGCCATCGCCCTGAATCCCCGCTTTATTGTGGCCGATGAGCCG
>DAIDMR010000063.1 GCA_027448865.1 Vampirovibrio sp. | reverse complement strand
GAATGGGTACCCCTGCCTGGGCGGCCTGAAAGGCAGTAGCCCAGGTTCTGAACGTTTTCAGGTCAATGGGCTTTTCCGGATGAAATTGATCCAGCGGGCTAACAGGCTTTAGCACGCCAAGGCGAATGGCCTGATTGACCGCTGGAATCAGCGTGGGGTTTCGAGTGCTTCCCTGTTCCCGCAGTTTGGCAATGTCGGCATAGGTTCCCACATACAATGGGGCCTGTTCTTTTATGGCGGATGCTTCTGACGCTGGCGGTGCCGGAATCAGGGGCGGCTCTTTTACCGGTTTCTCCGGTTGAAACGGATTTTGAAAACAGCCGCTCAGGGACAGTGTCCATACAACGGCCACAGCGCCCAGAATAGGCCTACTTAAAGGTGGATGAATGAACAGCGGGTTACGCATGATAAAGAACGCCCGTACTTTCTCTCTCTGTTTTCTGCGGCTTGATGGCTTTTCCCCAGCATTTTTTCAACGCGCTTTCAACTTCAGTGGGGTGGGCGGATACGCTGAAAATGCTTTATTTTATGTTACAGTATTTTTAGTGAACAATGCGAAAAGTGGCAGTCGTGGCTCCGGTTTATCCCCCTTCCATCATCCATTTCTTTCTTGATGTTGGTTTGCAGGCTGCTTGCATTGAATGATTTTCGGTGCGGCCCCTACTTGGGGGCTACCAGAGTGAAGAGAAAACCAATAGAGAGACCGTAGGTAAGAGGCTTGAGGTACTGATGAGCATTCCTTCCACTGCCCAGGAAATTCCTTCCAACATTTATAAGCCCAATGCGCCGCTGAGCGCCCGGGTGGTGGAACATCGCCGTCTGACCGCGCCGGATTCTCCCAATGAGGTCTGTCATATCGTCTACGATATCCCCGGCAGTGACTTGCGCTATGTGGAAGGGCAAAGTATCGGTATTTTGCCGCCCGGTGAAGATGCCAACGGCAAACCCCACAAACTGCGGTTATACTCCATTGCCTCCCCGGGTGTGGGGGATGATGGCCAGGGCAAGACCGTGACCGTCTGCGTGAAGCGGGCCATTACCGTGGATGAGGCCACCGGCAAAGAGTATCACGGGGTTTGCTCCAGCTACCTGTGCGACCTAAAGGTGGGGGATACCTCCCAGTTGACCGGCCCGGTGGGCAAAGCCTTTTTAATGCCGGAGCAAGCGGACGCCAACATCATCATGGTGGCCACTGGCACCGGCATCGCCCCCTTTCGGGCCTTCCTCAGCAAACGCTACAATCAGTTGAAGCATGAAAAAGGTCAAAGCTGGTTGTTCTTTGGGGCTCAAACCCGCAAGGATTACCTGTATCAGTCCGAACTGGACGCGTATGCTCAAAATGAAGGCTGCCACATTGTCACCGCCTTCAGCCGGGAAGAGAAGAATGCCCAGGGAGGCCGTATGTACGTGCAGCATCGCCTGATTGAGCATGGGGAAACTTTGTTTAACCTGCTGAAGCAGTCCAACACCTACCTGTACATCTGCGGTTTGCGGGGCATGGAGGCCGGTATTCTGGAAGGCTTCCAGGAAATTGCCCAGCGTCAGGGCATTGATTGGACTGTGTTTTTTGATACATTGAAAGCCGAGAAGCGTTGGCACGTTGAAGTGTACTAGGGCCACGCCGACCATAAAATAAGAGGGGGGCTCGGTATGTCTGATCGGGTGGAATATGATGTGCTGTTGGTGGGCGGTAGTCCATCCAACCTGATTTTGGCGCATCGCTTGGTGGATTTGGCCATTGAAAGTGGCACGGCTTTTACTTTTGGAATCCTGGAGAAGGGCAAAGAATTCGGGGCCCATATCGTCAGTGGGGCGGTTTCCAACCCTCGGGTGCTGAAAAAAGTGTTCCCCAACCTGGAGCAATCGGATTTTCCGCTGGAAGGCATCTGCCGGGACAGTCATTTTTCGGTGCTGGGAGCCCGGAATGTCTGGCACGTGCCTCGTCCCCTGATGCCGGATGGGGTGAAAAAAGAAGGCTACTACATTCTTACCCTCAGTGAGGTGGTGAAGTGGCTGGCCGAAAAGCTGGAAGAAAAAGTCAGTGCCGCCGAAAACATTCACGGTGATTTGTTCCCGGCCTTTGCCGCCCATGCGGTAGTGTATGAGGGCGATACGGTTACCGGGGTGCAAGTGGTGGAGCAGTCCACCGGCAGCCCCGATGAGGACAATATCTACGGCCGGGTGGTGTGCTTCGGGGACAAGGGCTTTGTCTCCCGAGATTTGATTTCCCGCTTCAACCTGCGGGAAAATCCCCAAAAGTGGTCGGTGGGCGTTAAGGAAGTATGGGAGCTGGCCGAGGGCAAAAGTTTTGAAGGTCAGGTCTGGCACACCATGGGTTATCCTTTGGTGGATGGCACCTTTGGGGGCGGCTTTATTTACGGCATGAAGGGCAACAAGCTCACCGTGGGTCTCATTGCCTCGCTGGACAGCCCCAACCCTAATCTGAATCCCCAAGAAAAATTGCAGGATCTCAAAAAGCACCCGTGGCTTCAGGGCATGCTCAAAGGGGGTAAGTTGCTCAAATACGGGGCCGCCTTGCTACCCGAAGGGGGCTATTACAGCCTGCCCAAGCAGTTCCAGGTGGATGGGGCCCTGATTCTGGGTGATGCCTTGGGCGTGTTGGATGTCAGTTGCCTGTCCGGGGTGGATAAGTCCATGGAAACGGGCTATATCGCCGCTCAGGTGATTCATGACGTTCTAAAATCTGGCGGGGACTTTACCCAGGCCGCTCTGGCCCCCTATCAGCAACAGGTCATGGATGGCTTTATCGGGCAGGAACTGAAAAAAGGCCGATACTTCCGCCACGCCTGGGAGGAAAATCCCCGTTTACTGAATATCTATTTGCCGGAAGTGCTACAGGGCATTGATAGCAGCAGCCCCTATGCCGGGTTAATCAGCGTTGGCCTGAAAAATAACCCCATCACGGCCATAACCGACGCTTTGCGCCTGAAAGGCTTTATTGAAGGCACCACTGACATTGGACGCTTGGCTTATAAACCGGATTATCAGCATATTATTCCCAATTACAAACCGGCCAGCCTGACCCCGCCCAAATACGATGACGCTACGCTGGTTTCTCGCCCCGATGCCGTGTTTTATGCCGATCCCAAGTACCATGAAGGCAATCTGCACATTGATGAGTTCAATGCCGATGTGTGCGTGAAGTGCATTAGCAGTTACGAGGCCCTGCAAAAGACCACCCCGTGTGTCTCCGATTGCACGGCGGAAGTGCATCGGGTGGATGACCTGGCCGGGGTGCGCAAGCACGGCATGTCTCTGGAGAACTGTATTCAGTGCCGCACTTGCGAGATTGTGTGCCCGGAGGTGAACCTGAAAGTGCGCGCGGCGGAGCAGGGCTCCGGGCCGGACTTTCTGGGGTTGTAAGGGGCGATTCGCACAGCGGTAGATGTCGGGGGCCCAGTTCTTTCCGGGTTTCCCTTGGGTGCCCGTGTGTCCGTGTGCCTGTGTGTCCGTGTGATTGATACGCAGAAAAACAGGCGGGATGGCCTGCGGGTGCCGACGAAATTTTGTCACGAAATGGTCACAAACACCCATTCGGCGATTCGTTTGGGGGCCGCGCCTTTTCAGGGTTTGTCGATTTACATTTCTTAACAATAGGAGTCTTCTCATTGACTCGGGGATGATAGTGTCGATAATACACTAGAACAAAGTGTAAAAAGCACACTAGCCCATTTGGCTTACGGTTGTCGGTTTCACATTTAATTTTAAAAAATGAATCGAGCGCGTGATGCCCATTCCATTTTTTTCCTCAACCCATAACACCCCTCAAATCGCAAACCCTGGAGTGCGTAACATTTTTCGCAGGAATCAGGAGCCGGTTCGTTCACAGGTCATGGATCTGTGGGTTCACCCGGAAAAATACCGTTTCTACGAAGAATCGAAAAATTACCCCTCTCTGGATATCTTGGCTTAGACCCCTTAAATTTTAGCCAAGTTAAAGCGAAATGGACCTTCGGGTCCTTTTTTTTGCCTATTTTTGAACGCTCTGATGCAGAACGAACTGACTCAGAATATGGGGCAGCAATACGCAGGCGCCACTCAAGCCCACCCCGACGGCAGTCACCAGACAGGCTCCGGCGGCAATGTCCTTGACTCGCTTGGCCCGCTGCCGAAAGGCGCCATCGGCCCACAGATCCACCAGATATTCCAGAGCCGTGTTCAGGGTTTCCATGGCGATCATGAGGGTCATGCACAAAATCAGAATGGCCCATTCAATGGGGCTGACCTGCAGGTAAGTTGCCAACAAGCTGATTAGGATCGTCAATAACAGGTGGGTGCGAAAATTTCGTTCGGTGTAAAAAGTGGATTTCAGGCCGTTCAAGGCGTACCCCAGACTGTGCCAGAAGCTGCGGGATTTAAACGGATGCTCCGGTTGGGAATTGGGTGGCATAGGAGGCTCGGTGGATTGCTCGATGGTTTGAATGGGCATGTTGCAGGGTTCGTCGCAGGGGCTGAAACAAAAGACCTAGCCCAAAGTCAGGGTTCGGACTTTGTTTTGAATGGTAACCACTTTCTGGAATTTTTCCATCGTATCATGATGCATGCCCAGCAGGTGCAGCATCCCATGGATAAAGCGTTCCAGCAGGTAAGCCTCCAGGTTCAGCCCGGGAGATTCGGCCACGGCGTTTTCCGCGTACTCAACGGAAATAAAAATACTGCCCAGTTGCAATACGGGTAAACTCATCCATAGTTCGGGATTGGGAGCATCGGCCAGCAGGGTAAAGGTCAAAACATCAGTAGGGCCTTCTTTTTGCCGGTATTGCTGGTTCAAGTCCTGCATGCTGGCGTTGGTGGTCCAGGTCAGCTCCACTTCCAGAATTTTGTCTTTCAACTTCAGGGACAGATGCTCATAGATGTTTTCCTGTTCAGCCACCATCAGAAAGAAGGGCCAGGCCTTTTGAATGAGTGGAGACAGGCTTTGAATCCGCTGGTCAGGGAGTTCTGTGTCCGCGAACACTTCCAGGCACAGGAAGGGCAGGCTGAGGGTGGCCAGGTGACGTTGGTTGAGCGCGCGTTCAAGCATCCTTGGTTTGTTCTCCGGTGGTCTGTTCTCCAGGGGTGGGTTTGGGGTGTGCCTGCGCCTGATTCAGGGCGTTATGCAGCGCGGCCTGTTCCGGTAAACTGGTGTGCGGCAGGCGGCGTCCCAACTCTCGCATCATGTTTTGCTGGTACTCGATGCGATTGTGCTGAATGCCTCGCAGTACCCGCACAAAGGTCTGCTTGATTTTGTAGATGTCTTCAAAGGTGATGGGGCAGTTATCAAACTGGCCGTCCTCAATGCGCTGCTGAATAATTTTATCTATCCGTTCTTCCACCGCGCTGACCGAAGGGGTTTTCAAGGCTCGCACCGCCGATTCGCAGGCGTCGGCCAGCATGACAATGGCTGTTTCCTTGCTGGCCGGTTTGGGGCCGGGATAGCGAAATTGTGACTTGTTCACGTTTTCCACCCCCTCTTCAACGCAGGCCTTGTTGTAAAAGTACCCGGCGGTCAGGGTGCCGTGGTGCTCAGTCATAAAGCGCATCAGCACTTCGGGCAGTTTGTGTTGCTTGGCCATTTCAATGCTATCTCTGGGGTGGGCGGTAATCACCATCTTGCTGAGTCGGGGCGTCAGTTTGTCATGCGGGTTTTCTACCCCGAAGTAGGCCTGATTCTCGATAAAAAACAGGGGGCGCTTCATTTTACCGATGTCGTGATACAGGCAGCCCACCCGGGTGAGCAGGGCGTTGGCGTCAATGGCCTCGGCGGCGGCTTCGGCCAGTGAGGCCACCATGAGGCTGTGGTGGAAGGTGCCGGGGGCTTCAAATTGCATGCGCTTCAGCAGGGGCTGATCGTGATTGCCCAGTTCCATCAGCGTGTAAGGGGTAATCAGGCCAAACAGGGTTTCCAACAGCGGCAGCCAGCCAATGGTCAGGATGCCGGACAGAACGCCACTGAAAAAGCTGAAACCCAGCATCTTCAGGTTGAACAGGCTCCAGTCCATCACATCGGCGGCAGCTGGCAAGCCAGAAGCGTCCACGTAGGCCGGACGCAGCAGACTGAGGGCCAGTAAAACCAGCATGTTGGTGGCGCCCACATAAAAGCCCGCGTACATCAGTTTACCCCGGTCGCTAAACTGAATGCGCTTGCCCACAATATAAATGCCCATATAGCTGCCAAACAGCAACACTGAGAGGCTGGCGAAATCCGCCCGCAGGGTCAGGGCCAGTAGAAACACCAGTAAGGTGGTGGCCAGCACACTGAGCAATGGGGTCATAAAAATGGCCAGACTGAGAGCCACCGTGGCCAGCGGGAAGGCAAACAGGGGAATATGACCAAAGGCACCGGCCTCTTGCAGGTTGAAGAACACGGTGGTCAGCAAAATCAGGGTACTGATCAACGCGGCGTAAGAGGGGCGAAAGAATTGATGATTCCGAAAGTTGTACAGGTAGCTCCACAGGGTAAACACAAACAGTAAATTCAGTAGAAATACGCCCAGTACGGCCACCCAGTTGCTGCCGCCAGAGAGTTTACCCATGCGCTGCAAGGCGGCTAGTTGCACGGCAGAGGCTTTTTCCCCTTTGCTGATGATTTTTTCCTTGCTGCTAAATACCTTGATTTCCGGCTGCTGGTTAATCTGCGCGCTGACCTCCTCCTGTTTGCGCTTCATGGCGATTTCATCCAGAATCAGGTTGGGTTCCAGAGAGGCATCCAGTAGAAAGTAAACCAGCCCACGGTAACGGGGGGTAAAACCGGTTTCCGGAATGCTGTACTG
The DNA here is from genome assembly GCA_027448865.1 of Vampirovibrio sp. Taxonomy (GTDB): domain Bacteria; phylum Cyanobacteriota; class Vampirovibrionia; order Vampirovibrionales; family Vampirovibrionaceae; genus Vampirovibrio. The sequence continues at coordinate 6,863 of DAIDMR010000063.1, read as the reverse complement.
AAGGGTGGCCCCACGCTTGAGCTGTTCATCCGCTTCCGTAAAGCCTGCTTTCAGGATGCGTTCCATGCCAATGCGGCTGGCTTGGGTGATTTCCTCCCAGTCCTGGGCGGGAATGGGGGCGCTGAAATATTGCGTGTAAATATTTTCGGCATTGGGCGCGTCGGCGGTCAGTTGCTGATACCGGGAATAACGTGCTTCGGCAGGAAGGGCCGTGTTTGTGGCCAAAGCACCCAATTGTGCGGTCAGCTTGTCCAGCGCCCTCAGGATGTCCTGATTATGGGGTTCATCCGGCTGATAAATGGGAGGAATGGTTTGCTTGGCCCGGTCAATTTTTCGCTGGGTGGCTTCACGATCCACAATTTCCAGGCGACTGGTGGCGTAAAAATCCGCCTGACTGATGCCGCTTTTATCAATGTTGCGGGAGCGCTGCAGGTAGTCTACGCTGATCAGCCCGGTCATCAGCACAATCAGCAGTAAGCCAATGGCCACCGTGAGGCCGTTGGCTGTGAAAACAGTATTAACCACTCTTTTAAGCACCTTGAGATGCCAGGGCAGGCGTGCCTGCAGCGAGTCTGGCAGGTGGTTGTCGGTGTTATCCTGTAGCAGCTTCAAAGCCGATATCCTTTTAGAGTGCTACTTTTTGAGCATTTTGTACTGAAAAAACGCACTCAGGGCATTTTGCTTTGAACCATTTTAGCGTGGGCAACCCAATTCGTGGAGAAAAATCATATATCCGGCTTATACAGAATGGCCTGTGGTGGGCGATAGTAGTGGTGGGCGATAGTAAAAGAACAGAATTCTGCCATCATTCTAAAATAAAATACTGCATCTGTGGGTCGTTCTCAGTGAGTTATGACGACAATAACAAGTGGGGTAAATTTAACGATGGACAATCCAATCATCCAGCCAGTCCAGGCGACTGAGCTGCCACCGCAAGCAAAAACGCACGCTAAAGCCAAAGATCAGGCCGGGCAGGATTATTTTGCGGCCCAGTTTGATACGTCCGCCACGAAATCATTAGCGGAGGAATTTTCAGCAATGAAGCGCTTGCAAGATCCCGCTAAATTTAAAAAAGCCCAATTCAATACCCGGGTGTACCAAAAGTAAGGACGGTGTTTTTCACCTGTTTCTGAGTTCTGGCGTTATTTTTAAAGGTAAGTATCCCCACACAACACGTTTGTAAAAACTGCGTGCAGCTCAGACAAGCCGTGGAGTTGCTTGGGTGAAGTTGTCCTTCCCGAAGCATTAATATTGAACTCGCTGTACTCAAACAGTTACAAACGTGTTGTGTGGGGATACTTACCTTTTTAAAACCCGAGGCGCCTAGGCAACCCAATAACGGCTTACCTGAGTGGCCACGGCTGGTCTCGCCAGAGTGGGCGCCGGTTGTAACAGTTGCTGAGTGACCACTCTCAATAAATCGGGCCTGTTGTAAATTTGTTCAATGTAAGCCTTCTGCATCAGATAGGACTGAGTAAGGGCCAGGCTTTCCGGATGGAAGTCCAGGTTTCGGAATACGGGTGCTTTAATCGGGCTTTGGTCGCGGGTGCTGTCAGGCGGCCAACCGTTAAAAGTCTGAACCAGCTGATCCAGTTCCGCTTGTGCTGTGCTGAATCCGGGACCGGGTCGGGCGTTGGGATCGGCCAGGTAGCGCACTTTTCTGTTGCCCAGTGTGATCCACACTTCATGGGGAGGGGTTGGAGTGTTAAGAGGCACTTTCGGCCCAATGTCCTGACTGACCAGTTGGGTGTAACGTTTAAAGGCTTGACTGTTGGCGGTGCCAAAGCCGAATAAAATACCGCATAGCATAGAATCACCCAGTAGCTCCCGAGGGCTATCTGTTGCCTCCAATAGCTTTAATATGGTTTGAGGCGTTGCGTTCGGCCCAAAGTGAGCCCGGAACAGGGGTAGGTTTTTATCGATGACACCCAGGCATGCGGTTCGATTGAGCATCATGAGATCACAGAGACTGGGATCTTTTTCTAGTGTGTAGTAGAAAGGCTTGACTATTTTGAATACAAAATTGGTATTGCCAAACAGAGGTTGATACTTCAGGAAGGTCAAGGTGTTTTGAAGCACGTCTGGCCTAGGTTTTTCGGTGTTGGTGCCAGCGTCGTAATGGTATAGAGCGCAAAGCGTCATGGGTTTATTGCCAAACAGGGTAAAGCCAAAGGGCTCTCCAGACAATAGAAAATTCTTGAAAAAATGGGCCAATACAACCTGATCCGCCGGGGGAATTTGGGCTAACACCCGATCCACAGGGTTGACTTGGGGTACGGAAAAAACGTTTCCGCTAAACTGCGGCTGAATTTGCGGAGAGGGCAAACGTTTTTGTTGCAGGACCCCCAAAGGCGTGGCCCTGTTCAGGGTAGACGGCGAGGTAAATATCAGACTGGGAGTCCTGAATATCGGTAAAAACTGGAATGGTGGGCGAGAAGGGACTCGAACCCCCACGGATTGCTCCACTAGTTCCTAAGACTAGCGCGTCTACCATTTCGCCACTCGCCCGGCGATGTTTCCTGAGGTTGGTCTTCATTGTACGGGAGGCCATGCGTTTCGGCAACCAACGCGGCGGAGCGACTATTCCAAAGCGCTGTAAAAATGCTGGTACAGATGCACCTGAGTTTGGCAGGCCTGGCAACGATACCAGCCGCAATTCATTTCAACGCTCAGGCTCTCTAAACGGGTCTGGCAGTGCCAGCATAAAAAGGACGCTGGCGGATTGAGATCCAGAACGCTCAAGCGCTCACTGTGAGACTCTGTAGCCTTATGCCCTGCCTGGTGACACTCGTGGCACAGCAGCACGATATTTTCCGCCTCATCTGACCCGCCCAGGCTTCGGGGGATGCGATGATGGTACTCAAAGCCCCGGTGATAATTCTCCGGGCCCTGGGGTTGTTTGCCGCATTGCCTGCAACACAAGGCATCCCGCAGGTTGACCAAAAAGCAGACCCGATTGGACAGGGGCACGAGAACGGCCTCCTAAGAACTTTCCAGAATAATCTTTTCCGGGCCCGGTTTGTCCAGATCGGCCAGGCGGGATTTCCGCAAGGGTTTGGGGCTGCTGCTGGCCGGGGTGGAGCCCAGCCGCTCGATAACCTTGGTGGCCATGCGCTCTTCTTCCAGATCTTTGGCCAGCTTTTTGTTTTCCTGCTCCAGTTCCCGAATGACTTGCTTGAGGCGGGCAATTTCCGAATCCTCTTCCCGCTTTTGCACGGTGCGTTTGTTAATTTCCTGAATCAGGGCCTTCATGGTGTCTTCCATCTGCCCGTCGGCCATGGCGCTGAAGGTTTGCCCGGCTTCCGGGGTGGCCCCGGCGTGCTTGCAATGCCGCTTGCGAACTTTCAGGATGTGGGTCTCGCCCTTGGCGTAGTAGTAAAACTCGCCGGGCTTCAGGGCTTTAATGGCGGCAAAGGAAATGCCCGCTTCATTCAAGAAGGGCTTAATGGCCTTATAATCCTGCTCGGACTGAATGCCCCCGAACCAGAAGCGATTGCACTGGCTCAAAATGTCCTTGCTCAGACTGGCAGGGCGCTGGGTGGCCCACAGGCTATCGATGGCCCGTTTGCGGCCCCGCTTGGCAATTTTTTGGGAGGCCTGCACCGGGTCAATGCTTTTCTTTTTGCCCCGTTTGGCCGGGGAACTACCACCCGCCATGCGTTGGGGCGCGTAAATCTGGGCTTCTTCCACCACCAGGCGGATTTTGGTGCGGTACTTCTGTTCCGCCTGAAATAGACAATCCACAATCAGGCCGTATAAATGTTGCTGCTCTTCATCCAGATACTCCGAGAGATCGAACACCGCCGACAGTCGATTTTGCAGCATGGCCTCTATATAGAGATCGATGCCTTCTTCATCCAGCGGCAAGCTGCCATGCTCCCCGCCAATAATCAGCATGGGGTAGCGCTCAGCCAAAGTAAAGTGCTCGCCTTCCGGGTCGATGACCAGAACCAGGCAGCCATTTTCCAGGGTTTCTTCCAGTAAAACCCCGGTTAGATAAGATTTCCCCATACCAGAGGAGGCCAGAATGGCGTCCCGCTCGCCCGTGGTGGCAAAGCTATCCAACGGGATGCTGAAATTCTTGGAAACCTGTAACGCTCTCTGTCCGGGGATGATTTGATTTTTCAAAAATCGAAACATAGGGTCATTATAGGCCAAACGGGTGCCGCTGTGCAGGGTGTAATTTCCGGCAACTGGGCATAGATTGCTTGTTTTCTTTTCGGTACGATGGAGGCTCGTTGTTGTATAGAATGATGCGTTATAAAGGAGGCTATTATGGCGGAGCCAAGAAGTGGTAATCTGCAAGTGGGTGGCATTGGCTGGCTGGCCCGGATGATCGATAAGGCCCGGTTGGAAGCCGCTGGCGAGATTGAGCAGTACGATTTGGAGTATCCGTGCCCCATGGATCGTGGCCTGCTGCGAGAATTGAATGTGGATTCGGAAACATTCCAGAAAATTGCCGTTTCCGCCACTACCGATGAGCAGGTGTTGTTTGAGCTGGAGCGCATTGGGGCCAATTTACCGGGTAAGTCAGTCCAATAGCGAGTAGTTCCCCTGGCCGCTTTTCCAGCCTTCTTTGAGAGAAATCACAGAAGCCTGTTTGGGCTTAGCATAATATGGAGCTAAAGGTTGCATCCAGTGCGATTCTTTTCGCACTCAACTGATTATTAAATTATAGGAACTTTGAAGCGTGGCTACAACTGCAACGAGAAATCAGGGAACCGATCGCGTCGATGGGTGGCAAGTTGAGCCCATACTGGCCGGTCTGGCTCTGGTCGTTTTCATTATTTACGCGACTTTCCGGGCATTGCAAAATTACCCCAGCGAATTCCCCGGCACTCATTATATTTCTCCCCTTTACACGCCGTATTTGCCGCATTGGGCGGAAATGTTCGGGTTGCACCTCCCCTTTCTGGAAAAAGTTCCCGGTAATGGCAACATGGGCTGGATTTTGTCTCCCGCGCTATTCATCTTGTGGGTTCCTGCCGGTTTCCGGGCTACCTGCTACTTCTATCGCCGGGTCTATTATCGTTCCCTGTTTACAGCTCCGGCTGCTTGCGCCGTGGATGTGAACCCCAAAAGTCCCCTGATTGCCCTGTTGGGTAGCGGTAAAAAGTACATGGGTGAAAAGGCCCTGCCCATGGTGTTGATGAACCTGCACCGGTACTTTTTCTATCTGGCGGCTGCTTTCATTGGTCTGCACTCCATCGATGTAATCTGCTCCTACTTCAGTCCCGGCTTTACCGGCTTCCGTCTGGGCGTTGGAAGTCTGGTTATTACCCTGGATGTGCTGCTGCTGTCCTTGTACGTGTTTAGTTGCCACTCCTGGCGGCATATTCTGGGTGGGCAGATCGACTGCTTCTCCTCTTGCCCTATCAACGAGGCCCGTGGCCACGCTTTCCAGCGTCAGAGCATCCTGAACGCCAAGCACGGTCTGTTTGGCTGGATCAGTCTGGGCTGGGTCATTCTGGCGGACATTTACCTGACCGCCCTGTCCCGTGGTATCATTCCGGCCAACTTTGACCGAATTTTGGAATTTTCTTGGAAAGGTATGTTCTAGATGAGCGTGACTTACGAAACACACACGCACGACGTGCTGGTCATTGGGGCCGGTGGCGCCGGTCTGCGTGCCGCAATTGAAGTATCGGCCCAAGGCTTGTCCGTGGGTCTGGTCTGTAAATCCCTGTTGGGCAAAGCCCACACCGTTATGGCCGAAGGAGGCGCTGCCGCCGCGCTGGGGAACGTGGATCCCCAGGATGGCTGGCAAACCCACTTCAAGGACACCATGAAGGGTGGCAAGTTCATGAACAACTGGCGTATGGCTGAGCTGCACGCCAAGCAAGCCCCCGATCGCATCAACGAGTTGCAACAATGGGGCGCCGTGTTCGACCGCACCAAGGACGGCAAAATCAGCCAGCGGGCCTTCGGTGGACACACCTACAAACGTCTGGCCCACGTGGGTGACCGTACTGGTTTGGAAATGATCCGCACCCTGCAAGACAAGGGCGTTCACTCCGGCATTGACGTGTACATGGAATGCACCGTCAGCCAACTTCTGAAAGATGGCGATGGCCGGGTCAATGGTGCTTTTGGCTACTGGCGGGAAAGCGGCCGCTTTGTGGTGTTCAACGCCAAAGCCGTGATTTTGGCCACTGGCGGCACTGGTAAAGCCTGGAAAATCACCTCCAACTCCTGGGAATACACCGGCGACGGCCAGACACTGGCCTACGACGCTGGTGCCGATCTGCTGGATATGGAGTTCATTCAGTTCCACCCCACCGGGATGGTCTGGCCACCCGGCGTGCGTGGCATTCTGGTGACCGAAGGGGTCCGCGGTGAAGGCGGTATCCTGCGGAATAAGGATGGCAAGCGCTTTATGTTTGACTACCTACCGCCAGAGACCAAGCACACCTTTGCCGAAACCGAGGAAGAGTGCGATCGCTGGGTCAAGGCCACCTTGGCCAATGAGCAAACCGATGCCCGCCGTCCACCCGAACTGTCCACCCGTGACAACGTGGCCAAGGCCATTTACTACGAAGTACAGGCCGGTCGTGGCAGCCCACACGGTGGCGTGTTCCTGGATATCAGCTATCAGGATGCTGACCGCATCAAGCGCAAGCTGCCCAGCATGTACCACCAGTTCAAGGAGCTGGCGGATGTGGATATTACCAAGCAGCCCATGGAAGTGGGCCCCACCATGCACTACACCATGGGGGGGATTCGGGTGAACCCGGAAACCCAAATGACCGCTGTGCCCGGCTTGTTCGCCGCGGGCGAATGTGCTGCGGGCCTGCACGGGGCCAACCGTCTGGGTGGCAACTCCTTGTCGGATCTGGTGGTGTTTGGTCGTCTGGCTGGCCTGG
>DAIDMR010000062.1 GCA_027448865.1 Vampirovibrio sp. | reverse complement strand
TACCGGTGGCCACCATTGCCGATGCGGTCAAGGCCTGTTTCGCCCCACCCGGCGCTGGCGCCCTTGGCTCCCGATCGCAGGCGGGCCATCATATTGATGAAAGCACCGGCGAAGTCTGGATGGATAGTTTGATGGAGGAAGTTGCCCCGTGAGCCCCAAAGCGCCCATAACCGACCGTATGAGTATCCCCGAGATTCTGGCCCAGTACCCTCAAACGCAGTCCGTGTTTGCCAAGTACGGCTTGCATGTGGCGGGCTATAAGGCCCTAGAGCATGAGAACCTGTTTGCTACCAGCCGGGTACACCAAATTGATTTGCAGGCTATTTTGACTGATTTGAACCAGGCCGTGAACTAGTCAATGTCCACCCATCCCCTGGTTTACATTCTGCTGTTGAATTATCGGGGAGCCGATGACACGCTGGCCTGTCTGGACTCCCTCCAGCGGCTGGATTACCCCCACTACCGCATCATCGTGGTGGATAACGCCTCGCCCGATGATTCCGTGGTTCGTCTGAAGGCCCGCTTGTCGGCCTTTCCGGAGAGTTTTCGCCTGATTGAAGCCCCGGAGAATGGGGGCTTCAGCTATGGGAACAATCTGGGGATTCAGGCCGCTTTGGCGGAAGCCGGAGAGGAGGAGCCCGGTTTTGTGTGGCTGCTGAACAACGATACCACCGTGGCCCCGGACGCTTTGACGACGTTGGTGGAAGAGGCCCAAAAGACCGGCGGCATTGCCGGTTCGCTGTTGCTGTATCCTGATGGGCGTTACCAACAGGCCGGAACCCGCTTTCACTGGTGGACGGGTAGCACCCGGGGTTACGCGGAAAGTGCGGTCTCTGATGGCATGCGGGTGGAGACCCTGAGCGGGGCCAGTATGCTCATTCCGCTGCAAGCCTTTCGGGTGGCCGGTTTGCTGGATGAATCCTATTTTTTGTATTTTGAGGACGGGGAGGCTTCTCTGCGCTTCGCTCGGCATGGCTTCCCGCTGACGGTTTGCACCCGTTCGCGGGTCTATCACAAGGAAGGGGCCACCACCGGGCGCAAAAGCTTGATGACCCAGTATTATTTCCACCGGAACCGGCTGCGCTTGCTGTTTCAATTCGCCACTGGCCCCCAAAAAATTTCCATCGGATTGTACACCGCTTTCCGCTTGCTGCGTTCTGTTGTAAAATCCGCCCTAAGTCGTAACCCCGAGAGAAGAATTTCCACCCGTGTCGAATGGCTGGCGGTCTCGGATTTTTGGAAAGGAATTAGTGGCCCATGTCCGCACCCCCTCAACCAGCTAGTGTCATGAAGGCCCTGATTTTGGCCGGAGGCAAGGGCACTCGGCTGCGCCCCCTAACCTACGCCATGGCCAAGCAGTTGGTGCCGGTGGCCAACAAGCCTATTTTGCACTACGCCATGGATGGCTTGTATCAGGCCGGGATTCGGGATTTCGGGGTGATCATCAGCCCGGAAACGGGTGCGGATATTGAAGCCTCCCTGCAAGGCTGGCTAAAGCCGGATACCCGTATTACCTACATTGTGCAGGATGAACCGGCGGGTCTGGCCCATGCGGTCAAAATCGCCCAACCCTATTTGGGTCACGATGATTTTATTATGTACCTGGGTGATAACCTGATTAACGCCGACCTGGGCAGTCACATCGCCGAGTTTAAACAGGCTGGCTATCACGCTTCCATTTTGCTGAAACAGGTGCTCAACCCGTCCGCTTTTGGGGTGGCCGAACTGGATGCGGAAGGACAGGTGCTGCGGCTGGTGGAAAAGCCCAAAGCGCCAAAGTCTGATCTGGCACTGGTGGGAGTCTATCTGTTCACGGCCTCCATTTTTGAGGCCATCGCCAAAATTCAACCCAGCTGGCGGGGGGAGTTGGAGATTACGGATGCCATCCAGCAGCTCATTGACGATCAGCGGCGGGTGCATTCCCGGGTGCATGCGGGCGGG
>DAIDMR010000061.1 GCA_027448865.1 Vampirovibrio sp. | reverse complement strand
ATCGCGTCTAGTCCGGTGCCTGCGACTTCCTGATTAACGGAACAATCCATTCCCGAGATCAGTTGCTGGGGCAGAATCACCGGATTATCAATTCGGGTTATCATCCCCGTTCTTTTTTCAGGGAGATGTGGCAGACCATTAGCAAGGGAAAAGTCTGGAAGGGCGAGGTGAAGAATCGGGCCCAGGATGGCACGTATTACTGGGTGGATACCACCATTGTGCCGTTTATGGATGAGGGCAGCGGCAAGCCGGTTCAGTTCATCGCCATTCGCAAGGACATTACCTACCTGAAGCGCATTGAAGGCGAATTGCGCCTGTTGAACGAGGAACTGGAAAAACGGGTGGCGGTGCGCACCCGGGAGCTGGAGGCGACCATTGCCCAGCTTCGGGAAAGTGAGCGGCTGCGGGAAACTTTTGTGTCCGCCCTGACCCATGACTTGCGGACGCCCTTGGTGGCGGAGCGTCGGGCGCTGGAGCTGATGGATGCCCATCGGGATAAGTTGCCCGACAAGCTGGCTCCCCTCACCCGGCACCTGATTCGCAATAACGAGGATCTGCTGGCCCTGGTCAACAAGTTGCTGGAAACCTATCAGTACGAGTCCGGGCGGGTGCGTCTGCTGGTGGAATCGATTTCGCTGGCGGAGCTGGCTCAGGCCAGCGCGGACAAGCTCCAACCGCTGGCCCATAGTAAAGGCATTACGCTCTCGGTCGATGTGCCCCCGACGCTTCCGCCAGTGCCGGGCGATCCGCATCAGTTGCAGCGGGTGTTGGTGAACCTGATTGGAAACGCATTGGAGAATGTGCAGGCTGGCGGTCGGGTTCGTGTTTCCGCCGGGCTGGATGGCGAGACGGCCATGCGGCTGGAAGTGGCCGACAACGGCCCGGGTATTTCGCCGGAAGTCTTGCCGCATTTATTTGATCGGTATTTTCTGGTACAGCAGGCCAAGAAAAAAATTGGTTCCGGTTTGGGGCTTTCTATCTGTAAAATGATTGTGGAACTGCATGGGGGCCGCATTACCGTTGAGAGTACGGTTGGCCAAGGAACCCGGTTTTGTATTAGCCTGCCCCTGCCCCAACCCATCGCCCCCCTTGAATAACTTTCCGGAGACCGTATGAATCCCCCATCCTTGACCCGTCCTGCCCAGGTTTTAATTGTGGAAGATCACGAGCTGGCCCGTTTTGGCCTGAGCATGGCTCTGGCTGAAAAAGAGGGGGTGGAAATTGTGGGCGAAGCGGAGAACGGACAGCAGGGACTGGAGTTGGCTTTGGACAAAAAGCCCGATTTGATTTTGATGGACATTGGCATGCCGGTCATGGACGGCATTACGGCCACCCTTAAAATCAAGGAAGCCCTGCCAGATATGAAAGTGCTGATGTTGACCTCCATTCAGAATCACGAGGAAGTGCTGGCCTCCATGGCCGCCGGGGCCGATGCTTACTGCATGAAAGACATCAAGATGGATCGACTTTATCAGGTCATTCAAATGGTGCTGGACGGCGCTATCTGGCTGGATCCGGCCATTGCCCGCATGGTGATGCAAACCCTGCCAGCGGGCATGGGTGTGGCTATTGACCCGCCAGTCGAACCCGGTTTTGGCGAAGGAGACGGTAAAAAGTCTCACGGTCGGGTGCGCTACAATGCGGAACTGACCGAGCGAGAGCTGGAAGTGCTGAAGTGTATTGTGGACGGTAAAAGCAACAAGGAAATCGCTCTGAGTTTGCAGGTGTCCGCCCATACGGCCAAGGCTCATGTGGCCAGCATCATTCAAAAATTATCGGTGGATGATCGCACTCAGGTCGCGGTCAAAGCCTTGCGGGAAGGGCTGGTTTAACCTCCCGAATGCTGGCGCTTGAGCCCCAATGAGGGGGGCGTTTGTTCAGTGTTTCCCGTTGCTGGTTGCTTGCAGAAACAGCAGGCTGCTGCCCAAGGTGAAAAATTGCTCATTCGTGGCGGCGGATTTATCCTGTCGCAGGCGAGCGCTGACGATACCGATCAAATAAATGCGGCAAGACTTCC
>DAIDMR010000060.1 GCA_027448865.1 Vampirovibrio sp. | reverse complement strand
TCGCCCGCTGCCTGAGCATCTGGATGAGTATTATCGAGAGTCGGAAAACTACGCCTACTGGAATGAATGCATCTTTCCGGCTTCTGCGGAAGTTCGCCGCCACAAGATTTTTAAGCCCCGTGTGGAGCGGGTTCTTGAAATTTGCGACCGGTACCACTTACCCACCCACACCCTGCTGGAAGTCGGCGCGGGTTTTGGTCTGTTTTGCGAGGAAATGCAAAAAACTGGCCGCTTTAAACGGGTCATTGCCGTGGAACCAACCCCCAATCTGGCGCAAACCTGTCGGGAGCGAGGCTTGGAAGTCATTGAAAAGCCCATTGAACACATTCACGTCAATCAGCTCAACACGAACAATCAGAAAATTGATGTCATCGCGAACTTTGAAGTCATTGAGCATTTATTCTCTCCCCGTCAATTTTTGGAACAGTGCGCCAGTCTGCTGGATCAGGATGGCATCTTGATTCTGACCTGTCCCAACGGGCTGGGTTTTGATGTGGCTACCCTGGGCGCTGTGTCGGACACGGTGGATACCGAGCATATTAACCTTTTTAACCCCGGCTCCCTGTCTCTTTTACTCCAGCAATGCGGCTTTACCATTATTGAGGTGCAAACGCCCGGCCTATTGGATGCGGAATTAGTGCGCAACAAGGTTCTGGACGGTAAATACAGCCTCGAAGCGCAGCCTTTCCTGAAAACCGTATTGATTGATGAATGGGAGACGAAAGGCCAAGCCTTCCAGACTTTTTTAATTGAAAATCATCTTTCCTCAAACATGATGCTGGTGGCCCAAAAGCGCTGACCGAACCTTCTCCCCGCAGTACCGGGAATAATGCCGGAAGTCATACCGGGAACAGAAACCTGCATCGGCCAGAGACGCTCAGAGGGTGTTCAAAAAGCGTTCAAATTGACCAAGCGCTTTTACACAGCCTTTTTTCCCGAAGCCGATCCGAAAGTGCGGTGAATAGGACCCGTACAAGCTGCCGGGCAAAATCAGCACCCCGGTCGCTTCCAGCAGGCTTTGACACAGCGCATCGGTCGTTTCCGCCCTCAAATACCGAGGGAAGCCCAAACAGCCGCCCCGGGGGCGCACCCAGCGGCAATGGTCGCTCATGCGCTCAAAAAACCGATCCATCACGGGTAAATTGGCCCTCATTTGACGGAGATTCCGGGCCAGAATGGCCTCCCCATCCCGCAAAGCAAGCGAAGCCAGCACTTCGCTGGGTGAATTCACACAAATGCTGGTGTAATGCCTGATATCGATGGCTCTGGATAACACTTCCGGAGCCTGAGCGGCAACCCAGCCGATCCGCAAACCCGGCAACCCGTAGGCCTTGGACAAACTAGACACACTGATACCTCGCTCATACAGCGTGGCCACCGGCGGGAGCCGATCCGCCGGATCAATCTCCATCAAGCGGTACACCTCATCGGAGAACAGGTAAATCCCGCGCTTTCGGGCCATTTCAACCAGTTCAAATACAACCGCCGCCGAGGGAAGCGCCCCGGTGGGGTTGTTCGGAAAATTGATAATGATGACTCGGGTATTGGGCTGAAGCGCCGACTGAACCCGATCCAGCTCCAGTTGCCAGTCGGACGCTTCCCGGAGACTGACCGTGGACACCTGGCACAGGCTGGCCGGAATGGAGAACAAAGACTGGTAACAGGGGGTCACCACCACGGCGTGATCCGCCGGGTTCAACAGGCCCTGCAGGGTACAGAGAATGGCTTCGGCGGCACCTGCGAATACCCCGATTTGTTGAGCGTTCAGGGTCTGATATTGCTGAGCGATGGCCTCTCTGAGGGCGATAGCGCCTTGGGGATGGGTGTAGTCCAGACCGGTTTGCCCCCACAAGGCCGCGAATTCGGGATTGCCCCCATGCATCAGTTCCGAGAGGGACAGGGTTTCCAGACCAGAAGCGCATAAGGAAACACGGGTCTGGTGTTCGTGCCTCAACAGGTATTGTTCCAGTTCAAAAGGGGGCAACATGGGGTCAGTCTCGCTTGCGCGTATTCATTAAAATCACACATCATGATGGGGCAAGCGCGGACAGAATGGCAATCATTATTTAAGGCGAGGCTGCCCTGACCTGATTTAAAGTAGCGGGCGGCGTCCGCCACTCTGGATGGGCTCCCCGAAGCGTGGGTCTTAACTGGAACCTTGATCGCTGTCACTCTCATTGGTGCGCTGGTGTGATAGTCTGGCAAAGGATTCCCGTTTCAATCAGGCGAACGCTGACAGGAGGATGGCACGCACATGGGGTTACTTAAAAACCAGTCGGATTTACGGGCGCTCAGGCAAGCTGGAAAAATCACCCACACGGTATTGGCCGCCCTGCAAGCCCACGCTCAGCCGGGAACCCCCTTGGCCAAACTGGAGCGGCTGGCCAATCAGCTGCTGGCCCAGCACCGTTCCACCGCCCCCTTTAAAAGCTTTAACGGCTTTAACCACGCCATTTGCGTATCCATCAACGATGAAATCGTGAATGGCCCGCCCTCTCGCCAGCGGGAATTACAACCGGGCGACTTGGTCAGCATTGCCACCGCCGCCGAGCATCGCAATATTCACGCCAAGGCGGCCCGCAGCTTTTGGGTAGGGCCGCCCCCGCAACCGGACGTCCCGGATCTGGTGGGTGGGGCCACTGCGGTCATTCAGCGGGTGATGGCAGCCGGGCCTTCCCTGAAAACGCTGAACGAACTGCTGGCTATAATTCCGCAAACCGCTCAGGATTATGGGCTCAGCGTTATTGCCGGTCTGGGAGGCTCGGGCATTGGCAAACAGCTCCATCAGGCCCCCGAGGTGCCCAATGATCCCGCCGATCTGGAAACGGTGATTCCCCTGAGCCCGGGCCTCTGTTTTACGCTAATGCCCATGGTCTCGCTGGGAAGCACCCGCTTTAAAGTGGCCGATGATGGCTGGACGTTTTTAACCGAGGATGGCAGTCTGGCCGCCCATGTGGCCGATACCCTGCTGGTTACCGAACACGGGCTGGACAATATAACCGCATAGCCGCCTCCTGCGGCGGTTCCTGATAACGGTCGCATAACAGATTGAAATCCCGCTTGACCCTGCCGGATCCGGGGAGTAAGGTAAGGGCGTCTCCGTATTGATTGAATGTGAGAGAGCCCTGCCCCATGATTAGCGAAACCCTGAAAGCACAAACGGCAGCTTGCCACGATGCCATTGAAAACGCCAGGCGGTTTACCCGTCTGGGCAGTGAGGATTTTAGCCGGGATGAATACGTGGAGATGCTGACCCGGTTTTATGGCTTCTATAAACCGCTGGAAGAAGCGTTTCGTCTGCATCCCACCCTGATGACCGCCCTGAATTACCAGCAGCGCTTCAAATTGCCCTTGCTCATTCAGGATTTAACCGATTTGGGCGTCAGCACAGAAGCTCTGGAGGCCTTGCCCCTTTGCACGGACTTACCGCCCACAGCGTCCATGGCCCAGACTTTAGGCTGTATTTACGTCATGGAAGGCTCCACCCACGGGGCTCAATTCATTGCCAAACGGCTTCAGGCCAAACTCCAGCTGGATGACAAGGGCCTGAGCTACTACCGGGGCTATGGCTCCCAGACCATGAGCCAATGGAAAGCGTTTAAAGACTATCTGGATGCCACCATCACCCCGGTGGATGAACCGGTGGTGGTAGCAGCGGCCACACAGGCCTTTGAGTGCCTGCAGCGCTGGATGGACAGTGACCATTAAGAAGGATGACTGATTGTATGTTTGCCGTGATTTTAACCTACAAGCAACCCATGCCGGTGGTGGAAGCCCACACGGCGGCCCATCGGGCCTATCTGGATCGGTATTACCAGCAGGGCGTCTTCCTGATTTCAGGACGGCAAAATCCCCCACAGGGCGGGGTGATTCTGGCCAAGGCAGACTCACTGGAACACTTGCGACAAATTCTGGCGGAAGATCCCTTCCAAACCGAAGGGGTGGCCGATTATGCCATTTACGAATTTACTCCCACCAAATTCCAGCCCTGTCTGGCGGAGTGGCTGGACGGGCAGGCCTAGACCCGCCTGATACGTGGACAACAGCCGCTGTAAATTAGACCAGCGAGCAACCCTGAATCCGATTCATCCCCGGCAATTCTAGACCAATGAGTAATGGTTGCCAGTCCCGGGCTGTTCTTTAATGATGGGCACAAACACAGTCGTCTATTGTTAGGATGAGGTGCGGCCATGGTTGCCACATTGGTAAAGCTCAGCGTTTTTCGTCGGCGAAAAGTACGGGAGCGTGTCCTGGATGCCCTGGAACAGTTCTATCAGAACGTCACCCTCCCGCTGGAGGATCGCAATCGGGAGGTCGATTGCGACGCACTGGAAAGCTTGCTGGTACAAGTTCTGGGCGAGCACTGGGTGGATGGGCTGGATTCCAGCCGCCAGCGGGAATTGCTGGAAGAGCGCTACGAACGCTTTTCCCGCCGCTTA
>DAIDMR010000059.1 GCA_027448865.1 Vampirovibrio sp. | reverse complement strand
GTGGCTTTCAATCCCGAAGCCATGGCCCAGCGAACGACCTTGCGGGGAGGCGCCTCCTACACCCAGGATGAGATAGAACTCCCGCTGCCCAACTACTACACCCGGCCCTATTATCCCCACAGCCCCGTTATCCAGCGGGCTGATCGCTATGCGGCCCAGTTCAAACTGAAGGCTGCCGAAAGCCTATACAACGAGATTCTGGATCAAAATCCCCGATCGGCGCCAGCCTGGAACGGGCTGGGCAAAGTGGCCTTTTATAAAACCACCTCCTCTAACCAGAACCTGCGGGATGAACAGGAGCGGTTGCGGGCCGAGGCCAAACAGGCTTTTTTAACCGCCTTGCGTTACCAGCCCGGCTATGTGGAAGCCCAGGTCAATCTGGCCCGGGTTTTAATGGAAGAGGGCCGCATGAGTGAGGCCGGAGAGTGGTTGCAGAAGGCCTTGTGGTTTGGCCCTCGGGACTACAGAACCCTGGCCGGACAGGGCGAGTGGCTGGTTCGGAAGGAGCGTTACGATGAGGCGGTTCCCTACCTTCGGCGCTCGATTCAGCTGAACTCGGCGGGAGACACGGCCCATTATTTCCTGGGTACGGCATACGCGGCCCTGAACCGCGAGGATGAGGCCCTGGATCAGCTGCAAACCACCATCTGGCTGAACCCCAATCACGCCCCAGCCCATTACCAGATGGGACGGATCTACCAAAAACAGGGCAACGGGGCCGCCGCTGTCGAGCATTACCAAACCGCCCTGCATCTGAAGCCGGAATTGTACCCGGCCCGTGAACAACTGGCCAGATATCTGGAGGACAAGGGAGACATCACGCAGGCCCTGTTCCACTGGAAGCGCCTGCAGGAATCTTATCCCGGGGACTGGGAGATGACCCAGCGGATTGCCCGCCTGTCCATTAAAAATCAGCAGCCCGACGTGGCCATTGCCCAGTATCGGGACTGGATCAAGAACCATCCGTACGATACCCAGCGTGCGGAAACGGGCCTTTCTCTGGCCAAAACGGAACTGGCCAGGCTGAAACTGCGGGATTCCGACTTGATCAGCCAGGGGGAAGCCAAGCGCTACGTGGAGCAGGCCCTGAATTATCAGCCCAACAATTTTGAGGCCCGCATGCTTAACGCCAAACTGGATCGGGACATGGGTGGGGCCAAGTCCCCCATCGCTGGGAAGGAACCGGGCATGGTGGACGTGGCCCTGCGTCAGCCCAGCCAGCAGCCCTATCAATCCTTTGAGCAGGGGCGACTGTGGCTGGCTCGTTACCAGTTTGGTCAGGCCGAAACCGCTTTTCGGGAAGCCCGCCGGGTGGGTGAAGGCAACCGGAATGATATGGTATTCGGGGAGTTATTCCTGAATATGGGCTTGCCGGAGCTGGCTCAGGAGTGTTTCCGAAAAGTGCTGATCAGCCAACCGGGCAACGCTTCGGCCCAAATGGGTACTTACAAGGCCAAGGAAGCCCAGATGAAGTCCCGGGAGTTAATGGCTGAAGCGCTGCAGCTCAGCAATCGGCAAAACTGGACGGTGTCCATCGATAAGCTGGAGCGGGCCCTCACTCAGAACATCAAGAACGCCGAAGCCCATTACCGGTTAGGACAGTTGTACGAGAAAACCCGGCAATACGCCCAGGCCGCGGATCATTATTACGCCTACATCAATCTGGCTCCCCAGGGCGATTGGGTGGATACCGCCAAAGCCCGCATTGGAAAACTGACCGAGAAAATGGCCCGCAACACCTACGGCAATCCCTCCTGAATCCAAATTGGCTCAGGGGGAGACCGGACTTGTGTGGTCTCCCGGCTGTGCTTTTTCTTTTAAAGTTTCCGGTTTTAGGCTATACTATTCACTGTTTTAAGGAGCGGATACCTTTCCTGTCAGCGTCCTGCTGCGTTCCCATTGTGGTATCCGAGTCCCCAGTTACTCAGATTTTTGAAATGATCGGCTCGCTCAATGAGTCTTTTCTCCAGGCCATCGAAGGCAAGTTCAACCCAGCACGCTCCTCAGTCTTGTCAAACGCCAGAGTCGATTGACAAGTCAAAAGCCCCGACGAGCGATCAGACGGTTGATCAGATGATCAATAAACGCTTTCTCGAGGAAGAAATTCTGCCTCACGTTTTCAAGCCCGCCCGGTATCTGGGGCTGGAGCAAGGGACGTACCACAAGTCCTTTGCCCGGTCGGCGGTGCGTATGGCCGTGGCTTTCCCCGATCTTTACGAAATCGGGTTTTCCAACTACGCCTTAAAAATGCTGTATTCGCTGGTGAACCAGCAACCCGATTACATGTGCGATCGGGTTTATGCGCCCGCACCAGACTTCAAGGAGCAAATTCTGGCCCACCAGCTCCCATTGTATGGCGTGGAGAGCTTTGTGCCCCTGAAGCAGTTTGATGTACTGGCTTTTTCCCTGCAATACGAGCTGAACTACACGACCATCTTCGGCATTCTGGAAACCGCTCAAATTCCTTTCCGCAGTGCCGATCGGCAAAATCCAAATGAGGACTACCCGCTTCTGATTGCCGGTGGGCCGGGCAGCGCCAATCCCATGCCGCTGGCTCCGTTTTTTGATGCCTTTATCATTGGCGATGGGGAAGAAGTCCTGCTGGAAGCGCTGGCCACCATTCGGCAAGGGAAGAAGGAGCGCCTGCCCAAGGCCGAATTGTTGAAGCGGCTGGGACAACTGGAAGGGCTTTACATTCCGGGCGTGACCGAGAAAGCGTACAAGCGGATTGTGGATATCGCCGAAAATCCGGTGGATGTGGCCCCTCTAATCCCCCTGATTGGGGCAGTCCATGATCGCATTACCGTGGAGGCCCGCCGGGGTTGCGATCGCATGTGCCGGTTCTGTCAGCCCTGCTTTATCAATTTGCCCGTGCGGGAGCAAAGCATTGAAAACATCAAGCAATCAGCCCTGAAGGAAATTCAAAAGACCGGCTACGAAGAGTGTTCGCTGTTGTCGCTGTCCATTGCCGATTACTCCTACTTCAAACCGCTCATTCTCGAAGTAGCGGAGGCTCTGGCCGAAGAGAACGTTTCGCTGTCCCTGCCCAGCCAACGGGCGGATCGCTTCAGTCTGGATGTGGCCGAAGCCGTGCAAAGCATCCGCAAGAGCACCCTGACCTTTGCCCCGGAAGCGGGGACGGCCCGCCTGCGGGATGTGATTAACAAGAACCTGACCGATGCCGAGATTATGAACGCGGTGACCACGGCCTACCGGGCCGGATGGAACAAGGTCAAGCTGTATTTTATGATTGGCTTGCCCAACGAAACGCACGACGATCTGGATGGCATCGTGGATTTGATTCGCCGGATGCAGCAGGCTTGTCTGGACATCAAGCGGGAGCCGGGTTTGTCCATGAAGCATTTTCTGGACATCAACGTGACCCTGTCCAATTTTGTGCCCAAGCCGCACACACCCTTCCAGTGGTTTCCGCAGGACACCATGGAGCAGCTTTATCACAAGATCGAGTATCTGAAAGACAAGTTCAAGCCATTCAAGGGCGTGAAGCTGAACTTTACCGATCCGGAAATCAGCAAGCTGGAGGCGGTTATTTCCCGGGCCGGAACGGAACTGGCCGATGTCATTGAGGCGGCTTACCGCAAGGGCGCCTATCTCGATGCCTGGGATGACTTGCGGAACTTTGATCGCTGGTTTGAAGCGCTGGCGGAAAAGGGCATTCACTATGAGGCCTACACCCGGGATCGCTGCTGCGATCTGGATGAAGCCTTGCCCTGGGACGCCATTGACGTGGGCTTGACCAAGTCCTGGTTGCAGGAGGAGTACAAGAAGGCCACTCAGGCTAGCAGTACCACCCCCTGCTTTGAGACTTGTAGCGTGTGCGGGGTTTGCGGGGCGTACAGCACCTGGCCCAAGTTCATTGAGACACCCACTTTCAAGAACGTAAAGCGCATCCAGAATTCCGTGGATCAGGCCATGGGAGAGCCGGAAGTACCCAATACCAGCAAAGATCCGGTGTGCAAGGTGCGTTTAACCCTGCAAAAGCTCGGTGATTTACGCTTTATCTCTCATCTGGACTGGCTGCGCATGGTTTACCGGGCCATTGCCCGAAGCAAGCTGCCGGTGGCCTACAGCAAGGGCTTTAACCCACGCCCTAAAATTGGATTCTCCCCGGCTTTGCCGCTCTTTACCCAAGCCGAGGCCGAGTATCTGGACATTGAACTGATTACGCCGGTCACGGGCGTACGGGAAAAGCTGAACGCCTTTTTACCACCGCAAAGCCAGATTATCGAGGAAGTCATGCTCCCGCTTTCAGTGCCCAGCATTGATATGGGAATTGAAGCCCTTCAGTATCGGGCAAGTTACTCCACCGGTACGACTTGCACCGATCCGCAATCACAGGTTAATATGAGTGAGCGCATTGCGTTTCTGAAATCACAACCGACTTTGCCAGTCGAAGTGGAAGTGACCCAAAAATCAGGACATCGCAAACGCACCACCAAAAAAGTTTTAGATTTAGTACCATACCTTGAAGCGCTTGAGGTCGACGGAAACGGTCAGGTTTCCTTCACCCTTCGCAGGCTAAAGCCCGAAGGCACGCGTCAAATCCAATCGGGAACGTCCCAGCCGGAGAACGCCGACCAGACGAACGGGGTAGAAACGGGAAATGATGACTCAATTAGCCCATCCGCACGGCCTCAAAGTGGCCAGAACGTCGAAGAGAGCGATGTTCTGTCTTTGCTGCCGGTTTCAGAGGCTGGGCCCGGTTCGGTCAAACCCTCCTGGGTGCTGGATTTAATCAATCCGAACGTACAGTGGTCATTGACCCGAACCTGTATTGTCCTGGACACCAGGAGCAAACCCAAGCCAGCAATGCTGTCCACGGTTTGCGGCGGGTAATCCGGCAAGAAATCAGAAAGCAGATCCAAAATTCTCCATACAAGTTTCTAGACCTATTAAAAGTTTTTTAAATTTTAAGGATTTCAGTCATGGCAAAACGCAAGATTATTATTTCGGAGAACGATAACATCGCCGCCTTAATGGAGGACGACCGGGCCGTGGAATTTATCATCCACCGGGGCGACATGCTGCTGGGGGATGTGTATCTGGCCACGGTGGAAAACATTTTGCCCAGTATAGACGCGGCCTTTGTGAACGTGGGCGGGGACAAGATGGGCTTTTTGCACTCCAGCGACGTGCCGGGGAAAGGGGATTTGAAAAATCGCCTGGAGCCC
>DAIDMR010000058.1 GCA_027448865.1 Vampirovibrio sp. | reverse complement strand
CTGTCAAAAGCCGGTCATTGTGGGAGATTTATCCTCTTACAACGAGGTCACTATTCATGGGCAAACCGGACTGAGGGTGCCCATTCGCAACAGTCAGGTCTTGGCGCGCTCCATCACAAAAATTCATAAAAACCCAGCGCTGGCCAGCCGGTTGGTAGAAGAGTCTCAGGTGATTCTGCATCAGTACGGGATTTTTCAGGAGCAGATGATGCGGATGGAGCGGTATTACTATGGATTGGTCAATGGGGAACTCCAAAGGCCCGGTTTTTTCTGGAAACTGCTCAGTCGCTGGTTGTTCCAGTGGGTGGTTCAACTGACTTGAGGATGGCGGGGCACAGCAACCGGCTTTACAGGGCCTGGTGCGGAATGGATTGAGAATCAGTCCGGTTTCAGCTATGCTAAAGCCATTGTATCCCCTCGAATTCGTAAAAGGACATTCCCCATGCAAGAGCTGGAACAAAGCGCCAAAGATCGCCTGAAAAGCGAAATTGAAAAAGAGATCAGCGAAAACAAGATTATTTTTTACGGCAAGGGCACCAAAGATATGCCCATGTGTGGCTTCACCGTGGAGACTATCCAGTTCCTGAGCCAGTACGGCTACCCGTTTGAAGTGGTCAACGTGCTGCATGATATGGAAAAGCGGGCTGTGTTGACTGAGATGACCAACTGGCCGACCTTGCCCAAGGTATTCATCAACGGCAAGTTTTATGGCGATACCGACATTTTAGGGCCCATGGCTGAAAATGGTGAGTTGCAGGCCATTTTAAAAGAAGCCTTCCCGGAAGGGCCTGCCGCTTAAGACGGTTTTGACATGAGCGTGCTGGCCATCACTTGCGCCCCGGAAGTTTTGAACGAAGCCGAGGTCACCCGAAACCGGTTTGGTGTTGCTCCGTTGTCGCAGTATGCCCTGTTTCAGTTTACGGGGCCGGATGCGCTCCGGTTTCTGAATAACCGGCTCAGCAACGATGTGCTTGCCCTTCAGTCCGGGCAGGGACAGCGTAATGCCGTTCTGGATCGTCAAGGCAAAATCCAGGGCATTCTGGATCTGTATCGGATGGAAGATGCTATCTGGTTGATGATGGACAAGGCTGAAGCCGATAATGCCATCGCTCAGATTGAAAAATTCCACATTCTGGAAAATTTTCAGTGCGCTGAGCAAACGGAATCATTCGCCTTGTGGGCCATCCAGGGGCCGGGTAGCGCCGCTTTTCTGGAGACCTTGGTATCCACGCTGCCCCTGAATCCTTTTGACTGTCTGCCAGCGGAGCTGCTGGGGGCCTCAGTCCTGCTCATTCGTCGGGCGTTTCTGGGGGATGACGGCTTTTTGTGCCGGGTGCCCCGGGAGCAATCGGACGCTTTTGGACAGGGTTTGATTGCGGCCAGCCAACAGGCCGGGGGAATTCTGATTTCGGAAGCCTGCTGGGAGGCGTTACGAATTGAAGCCGGACAGCCACGCTTTGGTCAGGATTACCAGTTTGAGACTCTACTCCCCGAAACCGGA
The DNA here is from genome assembly GCA_027448865.1 of Vampirovibrio sp. Taxonomy (GTDB): domain Bacteria; phylum Cyanobacteriota; class Vampirovibrionia; order Vampirovibrionales; family Vampirovibrionaceae; genus Vampirovibrio. The sequence goes on along the minus strand of DAIDMR010000058.1, from coordinate 13,179 downwards.
CTGGAGCGAGAGGCGGTCAGCTATAGCAAGGGCTGTTATTTGGGGCAGGAGACCATCGCCCGGGTGAAAACCTATGGCATGCTGCAACAGGCGTTGGTCGGCCTGTTATTTGCCCCGGATTTGACCACCGCACCGGCATCGGGCGCTGATTGCCGCATTGATGGAAAAGTGGTGGGCACTCTGGCCAGTGTGACTTACGCGCCGACCTTAAAGCGACTGATCGCCCTGGCTTACCTGGGTAAAAAGGAACGCATTCCGGGGAAACGGCTGTCACTGGAAATCGACGGACAACCCTATCCGGTGGAAGTGTCCTTACTGCCCTTTTATCATTCCTCTCATAGTAAACCGGACGGTCAAACACTGTTAACACAGGGCTTGGCGCTGTTTTCAGAAGGGCAGGATGAAGCGGCCATTGCCAAATTGCGTCAGGCGTTAACCGTACAGCCCGATTTACTGGCCGCTTATGAGGCATTGGGTGTCATCTTGTCCCGCCATGAGGAGTACGAGGAGGCCATTGCGCTGATGAATCAACTCTTGGCGCTGGATCCCGATCATGTGCTGGCCCATACCAATTTGTCCATTTTCTACATGAAGCTGGGTGACAAGGATAAGGCGGAAGAAGAGAAAGCCAAGGCTACCACGGCCGCATTTCGGGCTGCGCTCCGTCAAAAGGCCCCAAACGCTGATCGGACGGTTGACACAGAAGCAGAGCGAATAAAACAGGAGGCGGAGCGGCTGAAGAAGGAACAGGCACTTCAGGAACGCATCGCCATGTTTCGGGAGGCCCTGCAATTCAATCCGGAAGACCCGCTGGGCAACTTCGGTCTGGGTTCCGCTTATCTGGAATTACAGCAGTACGCCCAGGCCATCGATCCTTTCCAGAGGACGCTGAAGGCCCAACCCAAACATTCGGTGGCTTATGCCTCACTGGGCAAATGTCTGGCTGCCACTGGCCAGACTCAGAAAGCCAGAGAGATTTTAGAGCAGGGCATTGAAGTGGCCGCCGCCAAGGGGGATTTGATGCCACTGAAAGCCATGCAGGCCCAGCTGGAAACCCTCTCCAGTCAGGCGGGCGGAAATACGCCTGCTTCGGCCTTGGAGCCACCGCCAGTCTGAAAGATTTTCGGATAGTCTCTCCTCAGGACTCAGACTGGCTACCCGTCAGAATATGGGATTCCTGCTGCGTTTCTGGGTGAAAACCGTTAGCAGGGGTGGATAAGCCATCCACCAACCAGCCCAGACAAGAGACAAAGTTGCCCCGCCCGTCCGGATTGACCAGGCCTTTACGCACCAGGTAATTCACCCGGGAGGAAATATCGGTGAGTTCAACCGCTTCAAAGCCCTGACCGCTGGCGGGCTGAGTAATATGATGATCCACCAGGTACTGCTTAATCTGCTCGGTGGATGCCTGCCCGCCGTTGAACACAATGGCTCGAAACAGCTCGTAGTTCAGGGAGTTTCTTTTCCGTAATACCTGATTGACCTGCTGAAAGGCCATATCCGGAATAAAGGTTCCGGCCTGATGACGCCCCTGAGGTAGATTGTAGGCAGGGGCGGCGGGGACTCTCTGCCAGCCCGCAAGGGTTGGGGGCAGGGCATTGGCAGTCGTGGCTCCGTAACTCAAGTAATTATCCAGTGCAAAATCATTCTCTGGTGAGACTTTAGAATCACTATAGTTCTCCAGGATGGACTGTAAACTTAACTTTAAGGTAATCAGTTTTTGCTTCTCCAAGCGCAACTGACGCAGTTTTTCCACCTGCCTCTCCAGTTTTTCAATCTGTGGGCCCAATCGTTCAAGTTCCTGTTCCGTCTCTTCCAAAAGGCTTTCCAGACGGTTGTGGCTGGATACTTTTGCCTGGTTCCTGGGGGGCTTCGTACTTTTGGTTTTCATCGACATTCGAAATAAGTCCGCCTCTAGTCTTAACCAGTCTATTATAAGTGATGACGCCATATGCAGCAAGACTAAAACAATGCTAAATAATACATGACAAGACTTGATCAAGACGATAAATCAGATAAAGTCTATTTTAATTCTGAACGATTGAGTTTATCGACATGTGTAGTAATAAGATGTCCTGCATTACAAATGAACCCTCAGCCGTTTCAAACCGGCCTGCGCATATAAATATTCAGTCTCAAAGTCCTGCTCGCTTTGCTGGGCGGCATTGAGCGCCGCCAGATAATGATCGCTGGCCTTGTGGGCTTGTCTTAATTGCTCATAGGCAAAGGCCAACTGATTTTCAACGTTAATCCATTGTCGAAGCCGGATGTCCTCCGGTAACTGTGACATGATTTGCCGCCCCTGCATATAGTGCCTTATTGCCTCCTGATACTGCCCTTGCTCCAGTGCCATATCCCCCAACAGCAGATGCGGATAGTAGAAGGTGGGGTTTATACGCAAGGCCTTCTGGGCGTATTGGCGGGCGGTCGCAAGTTCCCCCAGGGCCTGATGTGTACTGGCCAGTGCGTTATACGTCCATTCAAAGCGGGGAGACTCCTGCAAAGCCTTGAGGTAAAAGTGTCTGGCATCCTGATGGTTATCCATGTGAGACAGTATATTTCCCGCTTGCAAATAATAGCGGGCCAGGGGCGTCAAATTTTCGGGATACTTTGGCATTTCCAGAGTCTGAAATAGCGCGGTTTCCAGAGCCAAAGCCGGGCTTCCTCCCAGTTTTGTGGCCTGATCAAGCTCTCGCTGGGCCAAATCCAGCATCAACTCCTGTTTAAATTCCCGAGCCAGCGCCAAATGAAATTCCGGCCGATCCGGATGCTCCAGCGTGTCCTGTAATGCTTCCAGTAACGTTGGGTTTTCGATTGTCTGATGTCCATCTTCTACTTTTTGCAGCGCCTGCAAACTGGCCCTGGGTTTATTCTGTTTGTAGTAAATAAGGGCCAATTGCGCGTAGGCATGACTGGACAGCGACTCCATGACTTGGTGAGACAACCAGTCACTTTCAATGATGCGCACGGTATCTTCATAGAAAAACTGGGCTGCCGACGTTTTACCCATCATGTCAAACAGGTCGGCAAGCAGTAGGCGGGGAATCGGGTTGCCGGATTCCTGCTGGCTGAGGATGGCTGTTTTGAGGGTCTGCTGGGCCTGACTGAATTGCGCGGCGCTCCTAAATCCCATCAAGTTGACATTGCCGCTAACCCAGGGTTCTTGCCACTGTGCGTCCGCATAGTGCTGGGGAAAGTACACAAAGAGGGCAAAGAATGTGCAGCTGGCCATAACCCCAAGAAGGATCAGGGCTGACGCTGCCACCAGTATCCATTGACCCGGACTCAGATCCGGAGGTTTCGATTGTGGTTGCACAGGAATCATGAGGCGCTCGGGGGTTACTACCTGTTGGGAGTATCGTGGCCGCGTCGCAAAACTTGAACACCCCTCCTGCGTTTGCAGGATAATAGAACCATCCTTTTTTCCGTGGGGTGAGTACGCGACAATTGTATTGATTGTTGGTATTGGGCCCCCAGTATTTAACGATGAATGATGGTTTCCTATGACCTATGAATTGATTCAGACTGACGATGGTTCGCTCTCCTGTCTTGATGTTGCGGTGGGGCAGTTATGTCACAACCGGGCAGGTGCTTACACAGAGGCGGTCAATAACTATGTGTTGCCCTCCGGGCTGTTGGAAAAAATCCAAAAAACCGGGGAAATCCGCATTCTGGATGCCTGTTATGGAATGGGCTACAATTCCTGGGCCCTCATCAATGAACTGTTGCGACAACGTTCACGGCCAGGAGCGCCCAAGGGCCCTGTCGCCCTTTTCATCCTGGCGGTGGAACAGTCCATTGAGATCATGCGTTTTTTGCCTTGGGTTTTAGCACTTCCTTGCTTTGATGCCCTGAACCAAAATTTATCCCCGTTGGAACATAATATATATTATCGGACGTTGATGAACCAACTCGACACTAAGGGTCGGCCTACCGAACCAATGGTTGTAGAGGAGTACGATCTCGACGGCAATAAGCGTTATGAGGTAGATCTGCTCGAACTTATGTCACGTTCGCCATCCCCGTAGATTTTTGGTCTACCGTAGCGGCGGACTGCATGCTATCAGATTTACCGTAAGATTTGAATCCGCAGAATATAGGCGGCTTGATTTTCAGGCCTGAATTTTTGCCGCCCGAATTTAACGCACCCGGAGATTGCCGCAAAAGCCCCGGAAGCTTTTTGCTGGGCAATTTCCCAAAAAATCAGCGCCGCGCCGGTCTATATACTTTCTAGACCATCTAGACCCTTTGCAGGGGTTATTTAGAAGGTTTAGATGGTTGATCGGCTACCCACTAGCTTCAGGCCGCTTCTAGAGATTCAGTCAGTATTGTGATTTTAAAAGGATTTTCGTCAATGACAAGCCGAAGAGCAAATGATACACTGGTTCCAGCACGGTATATAATCGATTTGGTCAACCGTGACAGGTCTTTTAAGGCTGCCACGTTGGTTCTCGATTTCGGGCCACAAGGTGCTTTCCGCCTCATCCAAAGCGCGGGAGGGGTTGACCGGATACCGCATATCAAACGGGTTTGCGACTTTATAGTGTCGATATGGGAAAGTAGCCCCTGGTATTTCCGTACCAGCCAAACGGGCCAATATACCGACGATGAAGCCGCCTGCAAGAAACGGGCCGTGAATATGCTGATCTCAATGGCCCGAGATCCCCGCCGCCCGATACTGGAGAAATACGCGGGGGCTTCCTACTTCCGTAACCACGAAAACCGCTTGCGGGAAGTGGACAAAATCCGGGGTGAAATCGGTATCCGGGAGGCTCAGTAAATGTTTGTCATTTATATGAACATTCGCCAGCCCGGAATCAGCGATCAATGGTTTCCTATCCGGGAATTTGAGAATAAATACATTGCCCAAGGCTGGATTAATGGTGCTGACAACAATTTCCGAGGCTATAACGCACTGTTGGGCATTCGTTTTGAAGTCCGGGAGGTGCCGTAATGTTCCAGGTGGTCATCAGTGCAATGGTAAAATCCGTACAATCAACCGGGAGTTTTGACACGAAGGAACAGGCCGAGGCTTGGATTAGAGCTGCAAAAACGGTATTACCGGAAGATGAATTCTTCTTTGATATTCAGGAGGTGTCCAAGTGAGCTGGCATAAACTACCCGAGCGTAGGCCTAAACCGCTAATGCGAACAGAATATGCCGTAAAACAGGCTTTAACACCAGTTGGTTTACAAGATATTCTGAACGAACTTTCTAAAGAAGGATTTACGGTACGGGATATTTTTAATAGGCCTCCACGTATCGTGGAATTTGTGGTGGTTGCCACCAGGATGGTGCCGCGTGACTGATATCTACCGCTGCCCTGAATGCCATACGGAGGTATTCGCCAAAAGCCTTGCCGCATTTCGGTGCCCGGTATGCGGATATTCGGGAGGGAATCAGCTTACCCTTTTTCGCCACGGCAAACCGAACGATGGCACAATCCAGAAATTGAGAGACTTTGACCCTGCCGAAGTAAGCCGAAACGCCTACATTCACAGGGAAAAACAGCGGTTTCCGTAATCACAATACACTTCTGCGGGGGGATATAAAAAGTCCCCCCTTTTCTTTTTTTTAAACTGATCCATAATGCAGGTGGTATTTGATTATGGAGTTTAAAAGTTATATGTTTTCCCGCATTGTTGCCGCCCTGGTTGTGGTCATGCTGTCAGGTTTCGCTTGGGCTGATAATTCAGCAGAACCGCAAGAGCCCACATTAGACCTATCAAAAAGCTATCAAGCCTTTAACGACTTTGAAAAAAAATGCGGCACTCCAGAAGCTTTTAAAACAGAAAAGTGCTACTTGCTGCATAAACAAGTAATGCGGGACTTCTGGCAAACGGTAGCAGGAGAATAAAATGGGACTATTTGAGACCCTGGTAGGCATTTTCGCCGGTAGCCGCCAAGCTGAAGAACAAGCGCAGGCCTTGCAAACAATGTCTGACTATATTACCCAACAAACCGCCCAGTATGCCCAGCAAATTACGGAGCAAATGCAGCGGGGCTTTATGACCACCGATATTATTGTTGGTACGGTAGGAGTGGTACTGTTGGTTTGCCATATCGTACAAAGTTTTAAATTGGATGCCTTGCAGCGTGAAATCAGAGATTTACAATATCGAGAGTTGAGTTCGGTCGATGCTCCAGTTCGTCCAGTAAGAAATACCCGTTTTTCGCATTGATTTTGAGCCCCGTTAAGGCCCCTGAAATTGTTTTCAGGGCTTACGATACCCAAAACAAAAAAATGCCCGCATCCGGTCAATGGGGCGGGCAAAAATTTGGTATTTAAAATTGGAAAGTTTTAAAAGTTACTGAAATCATAACACAAAAGAAAAACCGGCCTGTGTGGGCCGGTATCGTTAAATTGCCAGGGTAGGTTAGGAGTCGAACGGGAGCCTGATTCCTTGCTGCACGAACTCATCGTGCCGCACGTTGTAAAAGCCGATCCGTTTTTTGGGCTGAAACGCAGCTTCAGACGCGGGCTTATCTACGTTTACGCCGCTTTGCTCGTTTTTTTTTACAAATTGCCCTGTTTTGGGGTCTCTTGGCATACCGCATCACCTCCTTAATACTGAGTATAACTAATACCGGTGGTTATCAGCCCACCAGAGCCACTATTGTTCTTCGGGGTTCGGATGTATCCCCACCCAATGGCCTCAGGATCGCGTTGAAACGGGGTAGCGGCATTTTGGTTACGCCGCCCCATCAACACCAGGGCCCCAATAATCAGGCCCACCCCAAGCCACTGTTTATCGGCGCTTCGCATTGGCCGCATTGCCCCAGTTGAAGGCCAGAAAATCGACAACTTTCCTTACAAAAGTCATTGCGGCATCGTCGTGTTTGTTTGGTGTAAACGCAGCCACAGCGGAAGCGGCAGCGACAACACTGGTAATGATATTGATGACCGCAGGCTCGAACGAAAAAAAATTAATGCTCATAGTTTCCTTTCCAGTTCCTCAACTCGTTTTTCCACACGATCCAGGCGCCAGGCCAGCCATTTCAGATCATTTTTCAATACTACAACCGTAGCCAGTCCACAGGACAGGCCAGCACTCAAGCCAATCAGCACGTTTTGCCACCAAACCAGCATTATCGGTTCCAGTTGAACCAGCCGGAAATGGTTCCAAGCGTTTGCTGTTGCACCACAAAATTGTGGGTTAAAAAGCCCAGGGCGAAGATCGCCGCATACGTCAGGTATTTGTCGTTCATTTGAGAGCCTTCTTTCCTTCTACAACCAGAAATAACACGCCACCAATGAGTAAAAGGGTTGTCAGGGTATCCAGGCGATCAAAAAAGCCGCCATTTTGGCTGGCCTGAGTGCCGCCGCCGGGATTGGTCATCCCGCCCACCGCCTGAGAGCCGGTTTGCAGGATGGAAAAGCCACCAATGGCCGCAAGGCCGGGCACAATGTAAGGGACTAAAGCAGCCATTGTTTTTCTCCTCAGTTGTATCGAATAATGGAACCGGAAACGTCCCCGGGGCCATAGGCGGGCGGCGCGGGAGCCGGTGCAAAAACGGGAATGGGGATATACGGCAAGGGCCGGGGTTTGGGTGCCGTGGGCACCGGGATGGATCCGGCCTTGGGCAAGATGGATGTTTTGGTTGTGGTTTTTGCAGGAGCCGGGCTTGGGGCCGGTGAAAGCGTTTGGCCAAGCAATGGCTTGCAAGCGCCGGGGTAATTTCCGTCCCCATTGTCCACAAAGTCAAACTGCATATTGGCCGGGCAGCCATGATTTGCCAGAATGTCGAGGTGTAAAGACCTATGCGTGGCTTTTGTAGGGTAACCAACCCCTTTAAAATCACCGATTCTACGGGCAGCAGGATATAAAGTTCCCTTGATATAGTCGTAACTCAGAGTGCCGCCAAGGTCAGCAGCGCCACCACTTGTATGATTGCTGCTTCTTGCTTGGATACGAATCCAGGAGTTAACGGGAATCTTCTTTTTACCAGTTGCATCACAGAGTTTATCAAGGCCTAAAGAGAGTTTTGCAGCAATTCTCAGCTTATCAAGTGGAATTTGTTTTTCTCTGCCCTTGACAGTATCAGACACCATCACGTCGCCCCACTGGTAATATCGGCTCATCTTTGCATACCGAACGTGGGTGATATATTTGCCTTGCTGGATTAAAGCGTAGGCGGTTTCTGGGTTCATAATGGAGCCAGGCGCAAGGGTCACAGGTTTACCTCCTGTATCGGCAGTGGTGGGCGGTAAAACATTTTCAATGGCGTCCTGCACGGTATCCAAGGCACCTTGGAAAAACCCGCCAAAATCCAGGGTGGGCAAGCTTGGTACCCGGATGGTTGGCACGGCGGGAACGGGGGAAGGGGCGGGGTTGGGTGTGCGAGGGGCAGGCGGGCCAGACACCAAAGCAGGGTTAAGGTAAAACCCACCCAAGCCGCCCAACATAGACAGGCCCAACATCTGAGCAAGCGAAGGGGTTTTGAACACAGAATAAGCGGCAAAAAGGCCGAGCCCGGCCCCCGCCAATACGGGAACAGAGAGCAATTCCTCTGTGCTTGGAAAGTCGATCGGTTCATCAAGCAGGCTCATTGTCCACCGGCCTTCCCGAAGTATCCCAGGTGCCATTTTTTAGCAGAACATCCGCCGCGTGTTCAGGCGGAGCAGGAATTTCAATGGCACCAGCTGGATAGTCTGATTCGGGCGTATCCCAACCGCCCAGGTACTTCCCTGATGTATCAACAAAAAATCGAATCACGCCCAAGCCCTCACAACCAATGCCCAACTGCTATTTGTCAGGTTACTTAGGCCCGCCCCAGTGCCTTTATTATTCGCACAGAAAACAGATCCGGCTGAGCCAAAGCGAATATTTATATTTGTCGCGTCCAGGACAACGGATAAACCCGTGTTGACTGCGTTATTATTAACACCACAACCGAGATCATACTCATCACCGACGCTGTAACCTAAGTTTGCCGTTGTGCATTTTAAAGTATATTGAACAAACTTAGGCCGTTCTCCTAATCCATGGGCGAGTGTCAAAGCACCGGCTGAGGTAATTGTCAGGTTAGAACTGGTATAAGACTTTGCAAATGCGGGAATAGGCCCATTAGAACGGATACTCATTAGTTTTTCAGCTCCAACACTCTGGTATCAATTGTGCCAGATGGCGAAATACCATAAATAGCGGCTCCTGAATCCAGTGCAATCGATGTTTGGGGCAGCACAGGCCGTCCAATAGCAGTTGTTACACCAGCTCCGCCGATGTATAGGGTTTTTATGGTATCGTTATTAAAAATTTCAACAGAATTTCGGGTTGCGTCCAGGGCCACAATAGCGGTCGCCCCTGTCCCCACGGACACGGCAGCCGGGTTACTGAGGGTATCGCCCGATTTTGTATTAAGGGTAGAACTCACCGTTAAACGGTTGTCAAAAATATCGCCCTCTGAAACTGCAATGGTGAAACTGGCAGCGGCCCCCGCCGTCTCCTGAAAAAACAGTTCTTCAAACCCATCGGGCAACTTGAAAGTCATCCCCGACCGAATATTTGTGGTTTCGTTTGAATCCACCTGTAATTTTAGGGATCCGCTCAGGGACAGAATCGCCAAAGACTTTCCGGCCAAAGGCACTTTCTGAATTTGATTGGCCGTTAACGTGCCGGTGTATTCTAAATATGCGATACCCATTAGAATTCCCCCTTAAATACATATACAGCCGCTAGAACGGCTAAACCCACCCAAATAAGCCGCTGATTGTTTTGAGCGGTTGAGGACTGAGTCTCATTCAATTGGGTTTGGGTATCCACTGCAACCTGTCCGGCACCGGCAGCCGTTTCCAGGGCCATCTGTGTGAGGTCTAAAAACCCCTGCAAAATCGTACCGGTTTCTGGCGGGAGCTGTGATATGTTAATCGTGCCGGTGGTATTTGGCCCGATGGCGATCCCGGCATCCGTGGCCGCCACCCGTTGATCCTGTTGTTGGGTGGTGCTGGACGTGCTTGTCGTGGTATTCGACTTACTAGAGCTTTTCGATCCGCCGCCTGACATCAAAGCACCTCTTTCATAACCAGGTATTCGTAATCCCGGCAGCCATATTGCCGCCTCAAAATTTCAGCCACGCCTTTTCTTGCCACAATGGCCCGAAATACCTTACAACCGATATTTTTCGCCTGTTCATACAAATAATCGTGAATAGAGGGCAGGCTTTCCACGAATTCGCCGCCACCGTGGATCACTACCAAATGTTTAGTGCGATCGTACATTTCTTCAATACGGGTGCATACAGTTGCCACGTGTTCATTTCCAAGACTGTTCAGTCTGTAAACATTCCATAATTCAACGTTTCCAGAATTTATTTCAAACCAAAGATGATCCAGCTCGGAAGAAGTTAAGTATCCTTCCAAATGCTGGGCATTTTTGGCGCTCCAACTGGATTTCTGGATATGGACTATCCCGTTTTCTTCTTGCGGAGCAATAGCCACGCTACACCTCCAATCACGAAAAGGGGCAAAAGCTGTCCTAGTGTGGTTGAACCAGTTGCGCCGGTAGTCGTAGCGCCAGAAGAATTACCAGCCAATGATAGGCCACCGCTGGCACTTCTTCCAAGCGAGCCGCCATTTGCCCCGCCACCAACCACATTAAAATCGCTGGCCCACGTGTATGAGGGCTGAAAAGAAACGCCACCTTGATAGCTATCAGACTCCGCCGCACTGTAGGAAGGGGCTGGGGCAAAGGCTGCGCCTAGCCCTTGACCTAGACCCTGAGCGCCAGATCCAATAGCAGCCAAAGTTAAAGGATCCATCAGCTTTTTCCTTTTTTGTAAAAGTAATAGGCCGCCGCACCCAGGGCAGCAATCCACAATAAAGAGCCCATTCCTGGCGCTGGATTTTGGGCGTTCTGAATTTCAAAGCGTTCCTGATCCAGTTGCGCATCATCTTTCAAACCCCTGGGCGAAATGGCCGGAAAAGCAGGCTGAAATGGTGGCTGATTCCGGGGGTTGCTTTGGAAGAATCCTGGCGGGGGCCAGGTTGCAGGCAAATTTTGAGGACTGTTAACACGTGGAATAACTGGCAATATGCTTTGAAAACCGTAGTCCAGTTGCGGCTCATACGGGGCTGGCCCTGTTTGCTGTGCGTATCCGGTCAGAATCATAAAGTCAGTCCTTCATTAAAGCGAAAAGCAACACGCCGCCAATCAACACCAGGGGAAGCCAGCTTGTACCTTGGTTGTAGACGGGTGGATAGTATGGTATGGCCTGATAGATTGGGGCTCGTTGTGCCGGAAAGGTGTAATACTGTCCAGAATAGGGATCATACTGATACCCGTTCATGCTTTGATAGCCAAGCGACTGATTCCAGCCTTGAGCAAAGCCGGAAGTCAGGTTTACAAGGGTTTCTCCAACTGTGTCCAAAAACACGATAGGCCTCATTTCCAAACAGTGCCCGCCCATAGCAGGCGGGCACTGTCTCATCATCAATCAGCGAAAGGGTATTCTAGGCGGCTGTGATGGCCGGTAAACCGAAAATCCGCTCAGTCACAACACGGTGGTTACCAGGGGCAACCGTCCAGTTGGTTTTAAGCCGGATGTCTTGCACCTTGCGCCCATTATTCCGAACCATCGGCAGATAGCCCAAAATCTCGTTTTGCAGGGCGAAATCAAGGTGGAAATAACCTGTTTGCGGGTTCCGTCCGTGCCATTCCAAACGCTGCTGTTCAACCTTGGGCGGGATTTGGTTGTAGATCAACACGTTGTCGATGGTCAGGGTGGTATTTTTCAGGGTGCCAGCCCCTAAACCGATATGCGCGGCCAAGTAAGCAGTACCGGGATCTCTCGGCAAGTCAGACAGGGTATAATCGCCCGTGCTTGCGAAGTTTGCCGTTGTGGGAAGAATGCGCAAATGGGTACCCATCGGGCGATCTTCGTCGGTTTGTACCGCGTAAACCTCAATGCTGGCTACGTTGGTCAGGGTTCCGCAGACAAATTGGCACTGAATGGAATCAACGCCTTTCGTGCCCCAAGCGTATTGAGTCTTTTCCCCGGGCAGGGTAAGAGCGTTTGTTCGCACCAGGTCGATTACGGTGATACCCGGCACGATGGCCGCGCCTTTTGAATCCCCGTAAAAGCCTTGCAGCATATTCAGTTCAGAGGTTTTGGCGTCAATGACCAGGTCGCCGTTCACCCGAATACGAATATCGGTAATTTCCGCTTCCGCCTGCGCCTGGGTAACTTCAACGCCACCTGATGTTAAAAAGCGAAATCGAAAACCGTAATAGGTACCAGCTGTCGGGATCGCAAAAAGGCCGGTACCATTACTGGCAAGCCCTGAGGCATTCCCTAAAAACGATTCATACTGAAGCGGGATCGCGGCTTCACCTTGCGCCCTGTAAATTCCTTGTGCCGGGTTCGCAGCCATAAGGCTTTCTCTCCTCTATCTCAAAACAAAAAAGGTCTAAAGCGTCCCCACGCCATAGCCCACAGTCACATAATTGGCCATCTGTTGCAGTTGAGAGCCGAAGCGGCCGGTTCCCGCCGCATGCAAAAATGCACCAGTGCCCAAAATTGTCGCAAACACAATTGCCGCAGTTTTCAAGGTGTTGCCCCCCAAAAATTAAGCGGTAATGCGAAGCGCTTTAGCCAGGTACAAACCGGCTACGGTGCCCAAAGCACCAACCATGATGGTTTTCAGCATATTATTCCCCTTTTTTGGTACGAACAAGAAAAAGCTACTACTACACTCGTTAGGGTTCAGCTTATCATATTTTTTTAAAATTAAAACACTTTCATTTTGAAAGCTGGGGAATCACCAATTTTCACAATGCAGACACCAGGAGGTAGGCTGGGAGCCTCTAAAATCATCCTGTCCACAAATTGGCCGTACAAAATTTGCGCATCATCCGGGCCTTGTTGAAACAAAAACAGATTCGTACATTGTTCCCGAATCGTTTTGTCGATCATTTGTTGGCGCTGGGCAATAAAAAACGCTTGGTGCCCGTGGTGCCTGCTTTCCGAGGCTATGCGCCACATCCCTTCATCGGATTTTTTACAGTACCGGCCCGCCTCATCGATCACCAGCTGGGCATCCGTCGAGTTGAAAGCCAGTTTCAAAAACTCGGCATCATCCTTGGTAACGTGGTCGCAGTGTTTCCACTTTCGGCGATGAATGGCGGCCCCGAACTGAAAAAGAGGCGGGTCACAACGAAATGCAAATGCTCCAAGAGGCAA
>DAIDMR010000057.1 GCA_027448865.1 Vampirovibrio sp. | reverse complement strand
ACTCTGAAGCCCAAAGTCAATAATCGCTTTCCTCTCATTAAAGAGTAAAAAACTAGGCTATTCGGGGGAATTTTGTGTTGCACATCCTGTGACTACTGATATAATCTTCGTAGTCACAAATTGAAAGGAGGTGTAAACAATGAACAAAGAAGAATTAGTACAAGAGGTATCCAAGAAGACCAAGACTTCCCAGAAGCAAGTCGCTGAGATTCTTACCCACACCATCGCTACTATCGAAAAGACCGTTGCGAAAGGTAAGAAAGTGACCTTGGTTGGCTTCGGTACGTTCGAGCCTCGCAAACGCGCTGCCCGCACTGGCCGTAACCCTCAGACCGGCAAAGAGCTGAAAATCGCTGCTAAAACGGTTCCCGCTTTTTCCGCTGGCAAAAAATTCAAGGAACTCGTCGCCAAGAAGTAGTGGGGTCGAGAACCAGAATTTCCAAAAAGCCCAGAGAAGCAATTTTCTGGGCTTTTTGATGCCTTTGGCGGGGCTTGAGCAGTCCTGAGAGGATCAGTCTGAGACGGATGGGCTCCCGTTTCAGCGGGCACTTTTTTGCTACACTGGTCTGGACGCTTTCCCGGGACGGCATGGAGCGACTCAAAAAACGGGCGCTCTGGCGTGGTAAAGCCAGCGCATTGTCATTCACCAGCCTGAAGCCGCTGTGGCTCTGCCCCGATGAGTCTATCCGCCGGATTAAAAAGGCCAGCGTCCAGTCCACTGACTGAAACCCTCTGTAGTATGCCTTTGGGATGATTGAACCGCTATGACCATTGCTTTTTTTCTGGATCGGGATGGCACTTTGAATGTGGAAAAGGGCTATATCCGAAATGTTCAGGATTTGGAACTGATTCCGGGTGTGGCCCAGGCCATTCGGTGTTTAAACGAGGCCGGGGTGTTGGCCATTTTGACCACCAATCAAACCGGAGCGGCCCGGGGGTTCTACGATCTGGCGCATATCCACGCCCTCAATGACCGGCTTCAGGAACTTTTAAAACAGGAGGCCGACGCTCATCTCGATGCCGTGTACTACTGTCCCCACCTGGAAAAAGGGGTTGTGCCGGAGTTTGCCCTGGACTGCCAATGCCGAAAGCCGGAGCCCGGTATGATTCAGCAGGCCCTGGAACGTTTTCCGGACATTGATTTGTCCCGCTCCTATGTGCTGGGGGATAAGGCCAGTGATGTGGCCTTTGGAAAGCGGGCAGGCTGTCACAGTGTGTTGCTGAAAACGGGATACGGCCAACGGGTGCTGGAGGGAAAGTATCAAAGTCTGCCGGAGCCGCCCGAGTTTGTGTTTGAGGATATGCCGCAAGCGGTCTCTCGCATTCTGGGGGAACTCGGTCTGCAAAAGGCATCTCTGAACCCCTGACCGGAACCCGCAGCGCTCTTTCTTGCCCCCATTGGTTCCATCCACGCTGCTGGATAAAAGGCTCCGTGCCGGGCTGACTGTAACGGGGCGGGCAATGCTTGGAATTGCTCGGGCGCTGTGTTTATTGGAAACTGGAAAGTAATCTACGATTGTACGCCCTGAACTGGACAATCTGGTCTATTGCCTCTCTATCACACAGTCTACGCCTTTTTATGATAGGATTCCATCTACTATGAACGCTCGACACGCTTCCCGAGAACTTGCCCTACTGACCCTGTTCCAACTGGACAAACAGGGGGATGGTCAGCTAAACGCTGATGCGGTGGCCCAAAAATCGACCATGCAGGAGCAGGTGTTGTCCGCGGTACGGGCCTTATCCGCAGAAGCCGAATTTCAGATCCAGTCCGCTGCCGATCAGCTGGCTGAAGTGAGCCGTTATTTGCTGGATTACGAGCTAGAGCATCCCACCAACCTGGAATCCCCGCTGGAAGCCGAGGTCAAGCCGGTTGAAATCCCCACCACCCGACAGATGGTGGAAAGCGATTATTGACTTTGGGCTTCAGAGTATCAAAACACTGGTGATAGAGGCCCTTTTAGGATTCTTTGATTTGAAATCCTGTATGTTTTGTAAGGGCAATACCGTTCCCATTTCAAAGCTCAAAAAAGCCAGTCAAACCAATGTTTTTCAACTCTTCAGACAAATAATAATTTAAATAAAATAAAACAATCAAAACCAATTTCCCCGTTGTCCTCCCGAACATTTTACAGGACGAGACGTCTGAGCTAGACTAGCGCCATCGCAAGGTGCAGATGTTTGTTCGTGTCTTTGTTTTTTATCCCTTCATATATAAGGAAGAAAAAACAAAAGAATAGGTACTACTTCCCGGTTCAAGTTCGAAAATTGCCGTTGTCTATCGAAAAGAGATCCTCCCATGAGCACAGCCCCATCCTCCGTGAGTCCTCCGGCCAACCTGCTGTCTCCGGCCGAACGAAAGCAACAACTGATTCGCGATATCAAAGCCCTCAAAAAAGAACGCAACGCCATCATTCTGGCTCACCTGTACGAGCGCATTGAAGTGCAGGACGTGGCCGATTATCACGGAGATTCCTTGGGGCTCAGCCAGTTGGCCGCCTCCACCGACGCGGAAGTCATTGTATTCTGTGGCGTTCACTTCATGGCGGAAACCGCCAAGCTACTCAGCCCGGCCAAGACCGTGTATCTGGCCAATCCCAATGCAGGTTGCCCCATGGCCGATATGATCACCCGTGAGGAACTGGTACAATTCAAGGCGGAGCATCCCGGATTGCCGGTGGTAGCCTATGTGAACACCGCCGCCGATGTCAAAGCCGAGGCCGACTACTGCTGCACCAGCGCCAACGCGGTGGAAGTGGTGGCCTTTGCCGCCAGGGAAACCGGTAGTAACCGCATATTATTCGTGCCAGACAAGCACCTGGGCGCCTACGTTCAATCGCAACTTCCACAGGTGGAGCTGATTTGCTGGGAAGGCTTCTGTCCCACCCACCTGCGTATGAACCCCGATGACGTGGTGAAGCTGAAAAAGGAATACCCGGACGCGGAGATTCTGGTACACCCGGAATGCGATCAGCCCATGAAAGACATGGCCGATTTTATTGGCAGCACTACCGCTATTGTTAAGCGGGCCAAGGAAAGCAAAGCACGGGCCTTTATCGTTTGTACCGAAGACGGTGTTAGCCAGCGCCTGTCTCAGGACTGCCCGGACAAACTCTTTTTTACCCCCACCCGTGCCTCTGCCGTTTGCCCCAACATGAAGCTGACCCG
>DAIDMR010000056.1 GCA_027448865.1 Vampirovibrio sp. | reverse complement strand
ACCAGTGAAGGCTCCTGTCAGCAAACCACCGGCAGTGGAGTCCAAGCCAACCCCGCAAGAGGCTCCGGCAACGGCCTAGGCCTTAATCAGTCCGGTCACGGTGGCGATGGCGTAATCACCATCGTGAGAGAGGCTAAAACGCCAGCATTCAATGTTTAACTGCCTTGCGCATTGCAGAGCCCTCCCGCTCAAAACGAGTTCGGGGGGGCTTTGTTTATGGGCAACCACTTCCACATCCTGCCAGTCAATTCCTTGTCCCCAGCCCAGCCCATTCAGACCAGAACCCAAAGCCTTGGCCACGGCTTCCTTCACCGCGATGCGAGCGGCCACCCGTTTCAGAAAAAACGATTCACGAAAAACGCCATCTCCCTGACAGTAGGCCAATTCCCCGGGGGTTAGCAGGCGCTGTACAAAACGCAGGCCCAGTCGGGCATAACTTCGGCGCAGTCGGGGTATATAAACCAGATCCGTCCCAATGCGTAAATCGATAAAGGTATGCGGATTCAACGGATTCTCCTGAAAAAACGAGCGATGCCATAGCCCCATCGCCAGTATCCAAACTCCGGCAATGTTTTTTTAAAATACGCGGGCCACCGGGTTCGCGACTTGCCAACGATTCACCGGATAAGCAAGGTTGGGATTGGGAAAGGGTCGAATGCCAAATTGTACCAGACCCGCTGGCGTAGCTGTCGTCGCCACGGGCAGCCTGGGTGCGGCCTGCGGTGGCAGGTGGGCCGGAGGCGGTATGTCCGCAGGTTTCTCATCTTTGGAGCCCAGACAATTACTCACGGCGTCCACAATTTGCTCGGAATGATCCCGGGTCAGGCGTTCCAGGAAATATCCGGCCAAAGCCACACTGGGAATGGAACCCAGCAGAATGGGAGCCAGTTTGTAAACCCCGTTGACGATAAAGGCCTTATTTTTGGCCAAAGTGGCGGCAGCCTCCGATAAGCCTTCCGTTTTCACCTGAGCAGCCGCTTTCTCTTTCAGGGCCCTGAGACCGGGCACATCAAAGAACCTTGAGATAGCGCTGGCCAGGGGCTTCAGCTCTCCGGAAGCCATAAACGGATCCGTGCTGTAGGCCAATTTCGGATCAAAGGCAGCCGGTTTGGCTTTGGAGGTCAAATCCTGCCAAAGCTGTTTGAAACTATATCCATCGCTGAGCGAGGACACTTCCACGCCCAAAGGCTTGCGCAGGGCTTTTTGGGTAAAAACCTGAAATCCACGCAGCAACACAAACCCCGTCAGGAAGCCGCCGATTTCACGCATATTGGTGCGGATGGATTCCCGATAGCGAAAAGGACCTTCGGAAGTACCCTGGGCCTTGATGGCCGAGATATTGGCCACCACAATCCGGGAAATAACCAGGGCCAACGAGGCTAAAATCAGGGATTGATCCCGGAAAAAACCGGGTTTATTCACAATACTGCTACCCACATTTTTCAGAACACGGGGCGTGTTTTGAAGCACATGCATCATACACCACCTCCCGGCCAGGATTTCGGCGTCAGACTCATGGGGTTGAGGACAGGCTGCTGGGCCTTAAAAATAGGCGGATGCGCCTGTGTTTTGGGGTTGGGCAAATAGACCGGCACCGGCGGCATGGGCATCACCGATGGGGCCGAAACCAGAGAAAGGGCCTTGTGCGCCACCGCCGGGTCTGTCACAACAGAGGGCAGGGGGGACAATGGGGAAGCTGCCAACGGGGCCGCCTCTTTTTTGTGCTGTTTGCGATTAAAAAACTTTTTGGCCCCCGGGGCAATGACCCGATCATTCATCCATTGGGTCAGGGAGCCCCCCACCAGCGCACTGCCCACCACGCCCGTAAAAATACCCAGCACGGCCAACTGATTATTCCGCTTGGCAAATTCTTTCAGCGGTTTCACTTCATTCACAATTTTGCTTAAGGCGGCATCCAGTTGCTGAGGCTCTAAAGCCAGACCGTTTTTTTCAGCGACCTGCTCCACTTTTTTCTTAAATTGGTTCTTCACCGTGACCAGGTTGGACTTCCCCAAGAGCGGGTTTTTCTCCGTAGAGCCCGGTAATTCATGTTCGTAGAGGGTATTGAATACCGGGTTTTTAAAGGCCGTGCCATGCGCGCCATAGGTCTCGGCCACCGATTCTTTCAGCTTCAAATCCAGAACGTTGACCGTATCGTTAAGCTTGTCCAGCAATTTTTTGACATCTTTGAACTGGGCATCTTCCAGATGCTTCAGATCTTTGATCAGGGTCTCATCGGAGAATTTCAGGACACGGCTTTTACAGCGGGTTAGCAAATCCACCAGATCCTGACCCAGGTGCAAACAGGCCATGTAGCCAAAAGTGCCCAGAATTTCCACAAAAAAGCGCTCCGTCATGGCCTGCTTTTTCTGGCTATCGGTCAGGGTGGGATTATTTTGCTTGGAGGGCCGGTTTTCCAGCACACGGGTCAAGCCGGTTGCCAAACGGGTCAGCACAGCAACTTCCGCCAAGTACATTAAGTTCCTTGGCCGAGGCAATAGCTTGGATGTAACAGGCATGAAACCGCCCACTACAAGGCCCTCGTGTTCTTCAGTTGATACAGTGTGTCAATGTATACCGGTGTATTTAACGCAGCAAAACTTCCAGAATGAAGATGGTCCCAAGGAAGCAGAAAATTCCGACGGGCTGCTTTGTCTATTATAAGAAACCCACTCACGCCAATTTGATGCTAGTTAAGCTCAAAGAAAAGACTTGATAAGCCTTTTGAGGTTATCGCGCCTCAAATTGTTTTGCTTAACACTTTTGTTTACAATAGACTGATATTTGCTCTTGGGGGCTTAAGTTACCATATTGAGCATCCTTACAGTATGAGGAAAAGCACTTTAGTTATGGCCTTATCGCATTTTTCCACACTCAGGCGTTCTGTCCCGCATGGGCCCTCAATACGCTGCACTGTCATCGCTGCCTGGTTATTGATGGTGCTTTGCCTCAATATGACCGGAGTAGCCCAGCAAGCCACCTCTCCTGCGGAGAAAAAACCCACCGCCGACACCGTGACACCCCCATTGGCCCTTGAGCGCAAACGGTTTCCTCAAGGCGAGATTTTCGTTTTAAAAGTACCCGCCCACAGTGGTTACAAAGTGGTGCCAGCCGTTTCCAAAACCCTGCTTACCCTGAAGGCTCCTGGGTGGCAGTCCGTCATGCAGCCCAGCATTGCGGGCCAGAAGCCTCTATTTATCATCAACGGGGGCTTTTTTGACCCCAGTAACAGCCTGACCACCTCGTTCATTTTCCAGGGCGGCTCACTGGTGGCCGATCCTCGCATTAACCCCAATCTGGTCAGTAACGAAAAGCTGGTGCCCTACCTGCCCAAAATTTTTAACCGTCCGGAATTGCGGCTTTACCTGTGCCAGGGCAGTAACGGCTCTTTCCAGACCCAGTATGACATTACCCCCCGTAATGCCAGCATCCCCGGGGACTGCCTGTTGCAATCCTCACTAGGGGCAGGCCCCACGCTCTTGCCAAAGGTTCAGGATGTGGCCGAGGGCTTTGTGGATTACAACGCCGCGGGCAAGCGTACCCGGGACCCCATTGGGGTATGTGCCCTGAACGCCCGAAGTGCTGTGGGCATCACCGCCAAAGGGGACATTCTATTACTCATGGGGGCCCAGAACGCCAGTAAACCGGGTGGCTCCGGATTCACCCTGAGCGATATCGCCAACCTGCTGAAGGCGCGCGGGGCGATCAAGGCAATGGCTCTGGACGGGGGCAGCTCCTCCAGCCTGTGGTATCAGGGGCAAACCATTTTCGGCAAATACGCCGCCAATAAAGCGCCCGTCATTCGCCCGGTAAAATCGGTGTTAATGGTAGTCCCCAGCACTTGATAGTCAAGTCAGCCTCTCAGGCAGGTGACTTTACAAAAAATTTCTACATTCGAGCCAGTTTCCATTACAATAAACCGAATTGCAGATCCTGACGGGCGCGTTTCTTTCTGAAAAGAGCTGAAAACCGGCAAGAAACCTGATGCTGAGAATCTCTTGATTACCAGGATCTGCAAACTTCAGGGGGCTGTGGGTACTAGCCCCGAACACGTGGCAGGATGAAGCGAGAAAGCCGCTGCCCAACCAGACAGGTATCATAAGAAGTTCAAACCAAAAGAGAACAAACCCATGTTTAAAAATCCCAAAGTCAACCTGCTCATCATCGTAGCGCTGATCATGGCGTCCCTGTGGACCGTGGTGAAAGACAAGGATAATATTCGTCTGGGTCTGGACTTGAAAGGTGGCACCCGCCTGACTCTGCAAGCGGAGCCCACCCCGGACGTTCCCAAAATCCGACCGGCTGATATGGACAGCCTGCAAACCGTGATTGAGCGTCGGGTTAACGGCATGGGCATTGGGGAATCGGTCGTTCAACGGGCCGGAGAAAACCGCCTGATCGTGGAAATCCCCGGCGTTAAAGACCCCGAAGAGGCCAAGCGCCGCCTGGGGCGGGTGGGCAAACTGGAATTTAAAAAGCTGGATGCCCAGCGCCAGTGGGTCAATACGGGTGTTTCCGGTAAGGACTTTACCAAGGCCGATGTGGCCACCAAACAATCCGGAGAGTGGATTGTTCAGTTCGCGCTCAGCCCGGAGGGCGCAAAAAAATTCGCCGATTTAACCCGTGAGCTGGCGCCCACCCGAGCCCCCATCGGCATCTTTTTTGATGATGAACAGGTTTCCGCCCCGGCTGTGAACGAGCCCATTCTGGATGGGAGCGGCATGATTGAGGGAAATTTCACCCATGAAACCGCCAAGGAGCTGGTGGACACCCTAAACGCCGGTGCCTTGCCTGTGGACATTGGCGTGGTAGAAGAAAACACCATTGGCCCCCTGTTGGGACAGTCTTCCATCA
This sequence comes from Vampirovibrio sp., assembly GCA_027448865.1. Taxonomy (GTDB): domain Bacteria; phylum Cyanobacteriota; class Vampirovibrionia; order Vampirovibrionales; family Vampirovibrionaceae; genus Vampirovibrio. The sequence goes on along the minus strand of DAIDMR010000056.1, from coordinate 6,121 downwards.
AGCAAAGTCTGTTTGCCGGACTGATTGGGCTGGGCCTCGTGCTGGCCTTCATGATTCTGTGCTACCGCATGCGGGGCTTTGTGGCCGGGATGGCCCTGCTGGTTTACACCTTACTGACCTTCGCCATTTTTATGACCGTTGGCGTGACCTTTACGCTGGCAGGCATTGCCGGTTTCATTCTCAGTATCGGCATGGCCGTGGATGCCAACATCCTGATTTTCGAGCGCACCAAGGAAGAGTTAAGGGCCGGGCGCTCCAAGTGGAAAGCGGTTGAAGTCGGCTTTGATCGGGCCTTTCCCTCCATTTTTGACAGCAACACCACCACACTCATCACCTGCCTGCTCCTGTGGGTTATGGGCACTGGCGCGGTGAAGGGTTTCGCCCTGACCCTGGCCATCGGGGTGGGGGTCAGCATGTTCTCCGCCATTACCGTCACCCGAACCTTTTTACACCTGATTGACAACGCCAGTGGCGAGCCCACCGGCGCCCCCGTGAAGGCCTAGCCTTTGCCTTCCCGCACAAGCATTTGATGAAGAGATCGCACGATATGTCGAAACAAATCACCCCTGAAACCACTACCACCATCAACGAAGGCCCCTTGAACCTTTACAAGTACCGCTGGTTGTTTATCGGTATTTCCCTGCTCTTTCTGGTGCCGGGAATCTACTTCATTGCGGCCAACATGATGGATCCGCAAATCCGGGCCCCCCTGAAGCTGGGAATCGACTTCAAGGGCGGCACCCTGCTGGAATACGGCTTCTCTCGTCACGTTTCCCAGCCGGATGTGGAAAAAATCAAGCACGTGTTCGATGCGCATGGCTACGCGGGCTCCGTGGTACAAATTCAGGAGCCTCGGGTCGGTATCAATAAAAAAGCCGTGGAAATCGGTGCCTCCCAGACGGAGAGCCCCAAAACCGAATCCCCCAAAGTCGAATCCGAAGTCTCCAAAGCTAAAAGCGGCGCTCCAGAGCAAAAATCAGACACCCAGACGGCAACCGTGACCACGAACCAACACCAAGAGCCGCATACCGGCGAGATTGCCTCTATAGTCTCTGTACGGGCCAAGCACATGCAAGGTCAGGTGGATCAGGAAATTCTGAAAGATCTGGAAAGCCAGTACGGACACATCACGGTGCTGCAAAAAAACTCCATCGGCCCGGCTTTGGCCAAAGAGTTACTGGGCAATGGTTTGCTGGCACTGGTTTTGGCTTACATCCTGATTGTGGGCTACCTGACCTATCGCTTCCAGTTTGACTTTGCCGTGTGCGCCGTGGTGGCCTTGCTGCACGATACCGTTTTCCTGCTGGGTATGTTCGCCATGTTCGGCCGCCTGTTCAATACCGAGGTGGACAGTCTGTTTATCACCTCTGTACTGACAGTAATTGGCTTCAGCGTACACGACACCATCGTGGTCTTTGACCGCATTCGGGAGAATTTAAGGGTGTACTACACCAAAAAGCTGCCCTTTGTCACCATTATGAACATGAGCGTGAACCAGACCATGACCCGCAGTATAAATACCTCGCTCACCGTTCTGCTCACCATGCTGGCCTTGTACTTCTTTGGCGGGGAAACCACCAAGGACTTCGTTCTGGCGATCATTATCGGGGTTGCCGCTGGAACCTACTCCAGCATCTTCAACGCCAGTGTGCTACTGGCTATGTGGCGTAACCGGGCAGCGGCCCCACAAGCGCTCAAACCTGCCACGGCCTAAGCAAGCCGAGCCAGTAGCGATACCCAACTTTTAAAGACCTGGCCCAATCCACCCTTGGGCCAGGTCTTTAGGTATTCAGGGCTTCAGCAAAGGCCCCATCACCCGACGGCGGGCCGCAATCAATTGGCGCTGCTTATACTGGGCATGGGCCCCATCCCCAATTTTGCTATCCAGATAGCTGGCTTTGTCCAGCATCTGGATTTCATAGGGGAAGGCAAACCGGGTTTCCGTATGGCCCGCCCCCGATTTCACCCGAAGCAAATGGCGGCAGGTAATATGCAGGGAGCGATACTGGGGAGAACTCAACGGATTGGCGTTATGGGGGCCTTCTTTGGGTTGAACGCAGTCTGCGGTCTGAAAGAAGTCCTGAAGACTTTGTAAACTCCGCTGTCCTTGTTGATACTCGGACAGGGCCTGCTCGTAGAGGGCCTGAAAGTGTTCAAAATCCACCAGCGTGTTGCGAGAACGACTGGGAATGACATTGGGAAACAGAATGACCTTTTGCTCCCGCAAAATATCCACGGCCAAAAGCGCTTCTGCCGGGTGAAAGGTCACCAGACGCACCCCGACCAAGTCCCACACATTCTCAGCCACGTTTTCCTTCTTGCAGAGAAGTTTGATTAGAATACTCTCTCTCGGCTTGTGGTGCTTGGCCTCAAAAGCGTACAGCCTGAGCTGACGTGCCCGGCGCCCCTTCAGGAGAATGGTGCCATCGCCCTGGGGCAGTAATACCTCCCGAAAGCGGGACAGAATGGCTTCACTGGCCTGAGCGTGGTGCTTGTACAGCGGGCTATTCTGAATATAAACCAGGGTATGAATGACTTTCAGCAGTGCGCAAGCCCAGGGCCGGTTGGGGTGATTGGGCTGAGAGGCCAGCAACAGAAGATCCAGCACATTTCGGTTGGCTGTCACAGACAGCGGGATTTTCTCAAGGGGGATGACCGGCTCACCCAACGCTTCCCAGTCCACGGAGCGGGTCAGAAAACGATGCTCGATAAAGTGAACCGCCTCGATAAAATAGGCTTCCATCTCCGCCTGATCTTCCGGTAAATCCAGATCAAAGCCATAACTGGCCACAAACTCCCGGGCCTCTTCCTCCGTGTAAACCGGCATAGAGGTCAAATCAATGGATGACCGCCCCTGAATCATGGCCCCCAGTACTTCCCAGGGCATTTCAATCCCGAAGGGATCCGGCAGGGTCAGATCATACTCGGCCAGTGGTAGCTCCGTGTCAGCACCTTTGAGGAGGCCGGAGGAAAGCTGGGAATCATCGGTAAGAAACGTATCCGACACGCAGGCGTGGTCCCTTTCTTGCGTTCAAACAGAATACAAATCCCGGAAGCTCAATTTGTACACGGGTGTGGGCTTTGGGCGAACATTAAATCCTATCGGCAGCTATTTAAAAATATTGAGCCCCTACTGAAAAAATTTAGATTCAAGGCGAAACATACTCCATTATCAGGAGTCAAGCCAGTTCTAACACCTCTAAACTAATTATAGATCAAGTTTCAGCGTTATCGCTGCCTGATGTCACCCCAGGACCTGCGGGAATGAGAGCAGCCTGTTTTCCGGAAAGCCCGCCAGAAATCGATCGCTGGACGATCCCGGGCCCTGCTTTGACAAATTGCATTCAAGTCCTGATGAAACTTGCCGATACCCGATTTAATTATTTCCAAAAGCGCTACCAAGCCCCAAAGGAGTGCAGTCCCATGAAACCCAACCATTTCCCCGCCGACAGATTGATTCTGGCAGCCAGTGCCTTTATTTTGCTGGCCAGTCCCTGTCTGGCCTATGCTCCGGACGGGGATCTGATGAAAATTAAAGGCTACTCCCCGGAAGTCATCCAGACGGCCAATCAACAACGCAGCCGTCAGGAGTGGAAAGAACCTTCCGTGCAAACCAAATCCACCACGGAGCAGTTTTTCCACAACATCTACTACGGCAACTGGATGGGCCCATTGGATGACTTTGGCTCGGAAGTCATTCGCAAAAACTAAAGCCGGGCTACCAGCGGCAAACCCCTATCAAAATCAAATTCAAAGTCAAAAAATTCAAACGCGAAAAACGACGGGAGCTACACCCGTCGTTTTTGTGAGTTCCTGAAACGTAAGACTTACAGCAAGCCTTGCAGCATCAGCACAGCCTGAGCGCCCAGAAAGGCTTCTTCGCTTTGCTCATCTTTTAACAGCAATTCGCGAGCCTGCTTCAAGGCTTCCTCGCTGCCGTATTTCTCACCCAGCACGTCCCGTTTTTTATGCCACTGCATCATATAATTTCCATCCTCCCGGTCCTGTCATCTACCCAATAACCCAGCCTAGTCGCTCTTGTTGATTCAACTCAACCCTGCAACCTTCAACCCAGCGTTTCAACCAGCCTAACATCCAACCTGTATAAGCATAAAAGCAAACATTCGGGATTTGATGTTAGCTTGTAAACGATCATTAACAAAAGAATGCTCTGGCCCTACAATAGAAGAATGGAACTTCGCATTGCCTACCTGTACCCGGATCAGCTAAATATTTACGGCGACCGGGGCAATATTCTAACCTTGCATCAGCGCTGCCAATGGCGGGGCATTGCCGTACAAATCCTGACACCGGGCCTGGGCGACCGGCTGAACCCGGAAGAGGCGGATCTCTATTTTATGGGCGGAGGCCAAGACTCCCAGCAAATTCAGGTCTGCGAAGACCTGCACAAAGTGAAGGCCGACAGTTTAAGAACCGCCGCCACACTGGGCGCGGTGTTTTTGACCATCTGCGGGGGGTACCAGTTGCTGGGCCATTATTACAAACCGCACAACGGGGACGAACTGAAAGGGCTGAGCCTGATTGACGCCTACACCGTGGCGGGCAATACCCGCTTTATTGGTAACGTGGCCATTGAGCGGCCCAATGGGCAACGGGTGGTGGGCTTTGAGAACCACAGTGGCCGCACCTATCTGGGGAATGGCGTAACCCCGCTGGGCAAAGTGATCCACGGGCATGGCAACAACGGAGAGGACGGCTTTGAAGGGGTTGCTCACGATAATTTTTACGGCACCTACCTGCATGGCTCCCTGTTGCCCAAAAACCCGCAACTGGCCGATGAAATCATCACCAAGGCCCTGCAACGCCGCTATGGCAGTGTGCAGCTAGCCGCCTTAAACGATACACTGGAGCAGCAGGCCCATCAGCGAGCTTTGGCCTTAAAAAGTTAGGTCAGACTGCCCCCATCAAAAGTTAAGGCCGACTCCGTCCAAACGGAGCCCATATCACTCAACCCTTTCCTTACCGGTTTGCCTGTAGGAGAATGGAATTACTGTAAAGCGTGACTCCGAACGAGGCTAACCCGACTTATGACCGCATCCCCTCACTCCAACCAATACCTGCTGGAAATTGGCGCAGAGGAACTCCCGCTGGAGTTTCTGTTGTCCGCCCCCACCGAGCTGACCGACAAAGTCAAGGCCGCTCTGGATGAACAGGCATTGCACTATGGCGAGATGGCGGTTTACGTCACCCCCCGACGACTGGCCCTGATGATTCAGGCATTGCCGGAATTACAGGCAGAACGCGCCTTTAAAACCAAAGGCCCGCCCATTCGGGTGGCCCTGGATGCCGAGGGTAATCCTACCCAGGCCGGTTTAGGCTTTGCCCGCAAGCTGGGCGTGGAGTTTACCCAACTGGTGCAGGAAACCATTGAGGGTGAAACCTACATGGTGCTGAATCAACAGCTTAAAGGCCGCCCCACCCGGGAACTGCTGGCGGAACTGCTGCCCGGCATTGTGCTTGGCCTGAGCGGCTCCCACTTTATGGCCTGGGGCAGCAACACCATTCGCTTTTCCCGCCCCATCCGCTGGCTAGTGTCGTTGTGGAATAACCAGCATCTGCCGCTCAGCATTGGCCCGGTGAACTCGGACACCGTCTCCCACGGGCACCGGGTCATGGCCCAGGGGCCGCTCACCATCGCCTCGGTGGATGCGTATTTAAACAGCCTGAGAGCTGAAGGGGCTGTCATGGCGGATCAATGTCAGCGCCGACAGCTGATTTGGGAAGAACTGCAAGCCAGCGCTCAGCAACTGGGCGGAACCGTTGTGGAAAACGAGCGCCTGCTGGATACGGTCACCATGCTGGTGGAACATCCCTCTGTGGTCGTCGGACGCTTTGAGGAGCGCTTTCTGGACATTCCCGAGGAAGTGACCACCACGGTCATGACCGCCCACCAGAAGTATTTCCCGGTGCGGGCCGCCGATGGCCAGCTTATGCCTTATTTTATGACCGTTTCCAACGGGCGCAAACAGGCCGCGGAAACCATTCGCCACGGCAACGAGAAGGTGTTGACCGCCCGGCTGGAAGACGCCCGATTCTTCTTTCTGGAAGATCAAAAAATTCCCCTGATCGATCGGCTGGAAAGCCTGAAAGGCATTACTTT